>NZ_JBITWL010000003.1:0-305601 GCF_044543825.1 Gordonia sp. NPDC062954
GCGTGTGGGACCGAATGGTCGACATCGGCGTGATAGGCGCGGTTGTTGCAGCCGGGAAAGCTGCAACACAGCTCGCCGGCCCGGATGAGGTCGGCAAGTTTCTTCGACGGCGCGTAACGGTCGACCTGTGCGAGGTTGGTGGTGTCGGGTGTGACGTAGCAGCGTTTGGCCTCGGCCAACAATGCGCGGGCGGTGTCGGCATCGATGACTCCGTGGCCGTCGAGGAAGGCCGGATCATCATCGTGACCCAGCAGGGTGCTCAGATTGACCACGATGTGAAACGTCGGACGCGGCGCACAATCCGTCGTGGCGGCGTCAGCGTCGACCGGTGCGCCCGAAGTGTCGCCCTGCCCGTCGCGGACCTCGGGTTCACCGGCCGCCGCGGGGTCGGGTGCCGTCGCCTCGTCCTCGACTGCGATCGCGTCACTGTCGGGTGTCTCGTCGGACGCACCGAGCCCCTCGCCGGCGGCGCTGTCATCGGCGTTGGCGTCGGTGGTGCAGACCTCACACCGGCAGTCCAGGCGGTCAGCGCCATCGGCCAGGGCGACCAACGCATCGGCGCGGCGTTGGGCGGCGGTGCGTGGGTCGTCGGGATGCACCGCCGCGGCCATCGCTTGGAGTCGGGCGTCGATGGCCGCGGCCTGCTCGGCGGGCAACACACCCCCGATCCGGGACTGGCCCGGGGTGTGGCGGTCGGGGCGCACACTGATGTTGCGGTCGGTGTCGACCTGCTTACGCCGACGGCGCACCGCGGTCGGATCGATCTTCGTGATGATCTTGTCGATCATCGTGGTGAACCGGGTTATCGACATCGGCTCGCGCGACTCGATGGCCGCGGCGATCTCGGTATCGAGCACAGTGAACTTTGCGGGATCGACCAGCACGGTGTGGCGTACCACCACCAGAAACCGCGGTAGGTCGATACGGCCGGCGACAAGGGTGGCGCCGGTGAACGGCAACTGATGACGTAACACGCTGCCGGCCTCGATCAACTCCCGCGCCCGCGCCGGTGGCACCGTCAACGCCGCACCGACCTCGGCGATCGCCATCTCCAACCCGGTCGGTCCGTACTGGGCGCGTGGATCCTCCCCGGCCGCCGCACGCCTGGCGAGACGTTCCAGAGTGGCCAGCGACGTCGACTGCTCACCCAACGCCGCAGCCAACCGCACCAGATGGTCCTGTTCACGTTCCTCATGAATCAGGCTGACCGCCTGCAACATCCGATAATCGGCGGCCGCGCGCACCGCATTGCAATGATGAAGCACCTCGACCAACTCGGTAGCGCAGTGCTGCTCATCATCGGCCATCTGGGCCAACGCCGGCGCGCTCGAATTCATGACACCAAACTAACCGCACCCACCGACAACTTTCGTCGACGCAGGCCAAACCCCACAACAGACCGTGGATGACTCAGCCGTCGTCGCCGAGTTTCCGATAGAACGTGCCGACGATCGGCGCGACCACTGCGCGTGGGCTGTATCCACCGGCGACCGACATCGCTTTCGACAGGGTGCCCGGAACCACCCGCATCTTGTTGTGTTCCAGCGCATCCAGGCTCATCTCGGCGACCTTGTCGCTGGAGTGCCACAGGAAGTCGGGGACCATCTTGTCCACGATGGACTGGTTTTCGGGTGCCGGCGTCGCTGTGCGCACCGGCCCCGGCGCGAGCAGGGTGACGTGGACGCCTTGAGCGGACACCTCGCCGCGCAGCGACTCGCTGAAGGTGTTCACGAACGCCTTCGTGGCCGCATACGTGGCGTTGTTGGGGATCGGCATGTTCCCCGCGGCCGAGCCCACCATGAGGATTCCGCCGGAGCCACGGTGCACCATGTGCGGGAGTACGGCCAAGGTCAGATCGTGGACGGCGTTCACGTTCAGACGGACCTGCGCGCGTTCGTACTCTGGGTCGAGGTCGCTGACCGGTCCGAAGGTGGCGATCCCGGCGTTGTTGCACAGGATGGAGATCTCGCGTCCGGCGAGTTCGGCACAGAGCACCTCGACCGCAGGTGAATCCGAGAGGTCGACCGGGCGCACCTCGACCGCGATGTCGTGGCTGCCACGGAGCTCGGCGGCGAGGCCCTCGAGGATGTCACCGCGACGAGCGACCAAGACGAGCGAATGTCCGCGCGAGGCCAGTGCCCGCGCCAGTGCCATCCCGATGCCGGATGAGGCGCCGGTGACAACGGCGCGGGCGGACTCGGTCGGCGACGGGACACCCATGTCTGAAGATCCTAGTCGGGCGGTCGGGGGGATCTCGATACACCGGCTCGCTGCGCTCGCGCGGTTACTCGATCGGCGGGGATACACCCGCTGCGCTCGCGCGGTTACTCGATCGGCGGGGATACACCCGCTGCGCTCGCGCGGTTACTGGATCGGCGGGGATACACCCGCTGCGCTCGCCGACATCGAGACCCCCTCCGCCTTGGTCAGGCGATGCCGGCGGCCACCTCGGTGCCCTGCCGGATGGCCCGCTTGGCGTCGAGCTCGGCGGCCAGGTCGGCGCCACCGATGACGTGCGTGGTCACCCCGGCGACGGTCAACGGGTCCACGAGTTCGCGCACCGATTCCTGACCGGCACACACGACCACGTTGTCGACTTCGAGGATGCGGGTCTCGGTGACCTTGCCCTCGTCGTCGTGGAAGCTCAGGTGCAGCCCCTGGTCGTCGATCTTGTCGTAGGTGGCGCCCGAGATCTGTTCCACGCCCTTCATCTTCACCGTCGCGCGGTGCACCCAGCCGCTGGTTTTGCCGAGGGTCTTGCCCTGCTTACCAGGCTTGCGCTGCACCAGGTAGACCTGACGGATCGCCGGCAGCGGACGGGGTTTGGTGACGAAGCCGGGCTTGTCGCCGTCCTCGGTGACGCCCCATTCCTGCTCCCATTCCTTGAGATTCAACGATGGGGATTCGTCGGTGACGAGGAATTCGCTGACGTCGAAGCCAATTCCGCCGGCACCGATCACCGCGACACGCTTGCCGATCTCGCGACGTCCGAGGACGGCGTCGGCGTAGGACATCACCATCGGGTGGTCCACCCCCGGGATGCTCGGAATGCGCGGGGTGACACCGGTTGCCACGATGACGTCGTCGTATCCGCCCTCGATGATCTCGTCGGCGGTGGCGCGCTTGTTCAGCACCACGTTCACACCGTTGATCTCCAGCTGACGGGTGTAGTAGCGAATCGTCTCACTGAACTCTTCCTTGCCGGGGATGCGGGAGGCGATGGAGAACTGCCCACCGATGCTGGCGCCACCCTCGTAGAGGTCCACCTTGTGGCCGCGTTTGGCCGATGCGACCGCGGCCGACAACCCGGCCGGTCCGGCGCCGATGACCGCGACCCGCTTGGCGCGGCGCGTCGGTCCGAGTAGCAGCGTCGTCTCGCGGCCCGCCTGCGGATTGACTAGGCAGGAGACGTGCTTGCCGACGAAGGCGTGGTCGAGGCAGGCCTGGTTGCAGCCGATGCAGGTGTTGATCTCGTCGGCCAGACCCTCACGGGCCTTGTTGGCGATCTCGGGATCGGCGAGGAACGGTCGGGCCATCTGTACGGCGTCGACGCGCCCACGTTCGAGGATCTCCTCGGCGAGTTCGGCGGTGTTGATGCGGTTGGCGGCGATCAGCGGGATGGACACCTGGTCGCGCAGACGCTCGGTGAATTTCACGAATGCGCCGCGGGGCACCGAGGTGACGATGGTGGGCACTTGCGCCTCGTGCCAGCCGATGTCGGTGTTGATGGCATCCACCCCGTGCTCCTCGGCCTTACGGGCCATGAGCGCGATTTCGTCCCACGTCTGGCCGTTGCGGATGAGGTCGGCGATGGACTGGCGCAGGATGATCGGGAAATCACGCGGCACCTGGCGGCGCATCTCCTTGATGACCTCGACGAGGAACCGCTGCCGGTTCTCCGTTGAGCCACCCCACTTGTCGGTTCGATCGTTGGTGTGCGGGCAGAGGAACTGATTGATCAGGTAACCTTCGCCGCCCATGATCTCGACCGCGTCGTAGCCGGCCTGCCGGGCCAGCTTCGCCGACCGTCCGAAGCTGCGGATGACGTGCCGGATGATCGGCTCGTTCATCTTGAGGTGTTTGAACGGATGGATCGGTGACGGCTCGGAGCCGGCGGCGACCTTGAACGGGTTGTAGCCGTAGCGACCGGCGTGGATGAGCTGCATTGCGATCTTGCCGCCCTCGTCGTGCACGGCCTTGGTGACCCGCTGATGTCGCTTGACCTCCAGGACGTTGGTCATCTTGCCGCCCGCGATGGACAGCACACCGGTACGGCTGGTGGCGAATCCGCCGGTGATGATGAGCCCAGCACCGCCCTTGGCGCGCTCGGCGAAATACGCGGCGAGTTTGTCGATGTCCCACACCCGATCCTCGAGACCGGTGTGCATCGAACCCATGATGAGGCGGTTCGGGATGGTCATCCCGCCGATCTGCAATGGTTCGAACAGGTTGGGGAACTGTTGATTTCGCTCGGCCGTGTGGGCTGACATGGCGTTGCCTCTCGTGTCGGGGTCGTTGCGGGGAGGTGATCGTGGGTCAGGTGGACAGTTCGCGTTCGAGGGCGTCGATGACCTCGTCGCACCAGTCGACGAAGCCCTGCTCGGATCGAATTCCGCCGCGCAGCACCAGGTACTGATGGAGTTTGCGGCCGGTCAGGGTGTCGGGAGCGGGGTAGTACGCCGCCTCGAAGCCGTTGAAAAGGGTCAGTTGGGCGAGATGTTCGTCGCGATGCGCCTTGAGCTCGCCGATGATGGTGGCCAGATCGCCGAATTCGGCGGCGCGCAACTTGACTCCGAGGTCGTTGCGCAGCGGCTGCAGCGGCGTCGGACTCATCGCCCACTCCGCCAGCACTTTCCGGCCCGCGTCGGAGACGGTGTAGACCTTCTTGTCGGGTCGACCGTCCTGGGGAATCGATTCGAAACTCACCAGGCCGTCAGCGTGCAGCTTCTTCAGGGTGCGGTAGATCTGCTGATGGGTAGCCGACCAGAAGTAGCCGATGGATCGGTCGAACTGCTGGCCGATCTCGTAGCCCGTTCCGGGCCGTTCGGCCAGCGACACCAGGATCGCATGCTCGAGCGCCACGATGTGAATCTAGCACTGCACCTGCGCACTATGCAACAAAGTTCATATGTGGCCGAATTCTGCCTTCGTGCAGTTCCAGCACCTCGTCGGCGATCTCGGTGACGCGGCCGTCGTGGGTGATGAGGAGGGTGGACCGACCGGCAGCCAACCGCTGCAGCGGCTCGAGGATGCGTTGGGTCGTTGCATCATCGAGGCCGGATGTCGGTTCGTCGAGGATGAGGATCGGTGTGTTGCGCAGGAAGGCGCGCGCCATCGCGATGCGTTGACGTTGTCCGCCGGAGAGGGTCAATCCGTCCTCGGCGAGTGGGGAGTCGTACCCGGCGGGCAAGGCGCTGATGAACGAGTCGGCGTCGGCCGCGATCGCGGCGGCGATGATCGATGCGCGGTCGGCGTCCGGGCATCCGTAGGCGATGTTGTCGGCGACCGTGCCGGTCTTGATGACGGGTTGCTGGGGGAGCAGGGTGATGTGTTCGCGAATCGAGCGGCCGGTGAGCTCCGACAGCGACCGGTCTCCCAGGGTGATGGTGCCCTCATCGGGTCGCTCGAACCGGCAGAGCAGCGACGCGAGGGTGGATTTCCCGGCGCCACTGGCCCCGACCAGCGCGGTGATGGCTCCGGGGTTCAGATCCAGCGACACCCGATCGAGGACCGTCACACCCGCACGCCGCAGAGTCACCGCGCGCATGGAGATCCGGTGATCGGCTCCCCGATGGGCGACCGCGTCGGGCTGGTCTGCGTCGGTCGGTTCCAGATCGAGCAGTTCGCAGATGCGTTCGGCGCTCACCGTCGCCGACGCGAGCGCGAGCCGGACCTCGGCGAGTTCCTGCATCTTGGGATAGAGCATGCCGAGGTAGCCGGTCAAGGCCAGTAGCGCTCCCACGCTGAGCGCACCTTGGCGGACCTGCCACACCCCGGCGACGGCGATGGCCAGCGTCACCACCACCTGTCCGAAGCCCATCACCGCACCGAATCCGGCTTCGATCCGGGTCTGGGTCAAGCGGGTGCCGAGCCAGGTGACACCGTGACGGTGCAGACGGGCATGCTCGCGGTCCTGTTGGTTGTAGGCGACGGCCGTCTCGTGGCCGGTGATCGCGGTCGAGACGGCCAGCGCGATGTCGGCATTGGCGATGCGTTCGTCGCGGGTGACCAGCGTCTGGCGACGCGAGTAGAGCGCCGACAGTGCCCACAGGACGGGCACCGCGGCCAGCGCCACCAACGCGACCTGCCAACTCATGATGAATGCGGCGACGACCAGGCCGGCGGTATTCACCGCGGCGATGACGAACTGCATCAGTCCGGAACCCACCAGATACTCGACGGCCTCCAGATCCCCGGTGTGCCGCGTGACGAGGTCCCCGACACCGAACCGGCGGTGAACGACGGGATTGAGGCGTTGGATGTGGGCGAACAGGTTGTCGCGCAGGCGTAACACCACGCGCTCGGAGATCCCGATCGCAGCCACCTGGCCGTAATAGTCGGCCGCGGTGGCCACGGCAGTCACCAGTAACCAGAGGACGGCCAGCGCGCCGAACTGCGTCAGACTGGTCGCGGTGAGTGCACCGTCGATCACGTCGGACAGCACGAAGATGCCGACGATCTCACACCCAGTGGCGATCAGCAGGAGCGTGGCGGCCAGGGCGAAGCGAGAACCCTCGGAGGCAAGCGCGAACGAGAAGCGGTGGAATGCGTCGCGCGCGGTCATCTGGATGCGGCCCTCCCGTGAGTTGCGGCCGGCGGCAACGCCGACCCGAGAAGAACCTAGGCGGCCATCCTTCGGGCCAGCTTCCGCGGAACTGGGAGAACGCTGTCAGCGCCACGTGGCGACCTCTGGGACTCAGGTCAGCGCCGCCACACCGAGCCAGATGAGCGCCACCACCTTGATCACCTCAAGGGCTACATAGACGAGGTGTGCGTGGCTCCGGGGTCCGGTGCGGCCGGCCAGGACGGCATCCGAGCGCCGGGTCAATCGTGGGCGCACGCCAACGAGTTGGACGGCGAGCGCCCCGACTGCGACACCGGCTGCGACAGGTACCGCCGCAGCCGGGGGATCACCGGCGACCACGGCGACGACGATGGCGACGGCCCACAGCAACTCCACGGCGTTGAGCGCGCGGAACACCAGACGGCCGATCCCCAGCCCGATCGGCAGGGTGACCCCGGGTGCACGGAACTTGAGTGGTGCCTCCAGGAACGAGATTGCCAGCACCATGCCCAACCAGAGGAATGTGCACGCGCCGACGAGGGCGTCCGTGGCGGTCATCAGGACTTCGATCGCAGTAGTTCGGGGCCGAAGGCCTCGTAGTGCACGCGGTCTTCGTCGATTCCACGGGAGAGGAACTCCGCGCGCATCGTTGACAGAAATCCGCCTGGGCCGCAAAGCATCACGTGTGCTGATCGATCCAGCTGCAGGTCATGTAGAGACATCTGGCCGCGTCGTACCGATGCGGAGATGACGTGGGGCGACGCGTTCTCGTACCACTGGACCAGTCGGGCATCGGGCAGCGCGTCGACCAGGGCGGCGAGCCGGCCACGGTGAGGTTGGCGGTCGCGTGAGCGATCCGCATGCAGAACCGTCACCGATCGCGGGTCCCGCGCGTTGGCCATCGCTTCGAGCAGGCCGATGACGGGGGTGCAGCCGATTCCAGCGGAGGCGAGGACCATCGGCGCGTCGTCGTCGGGCAGGACGAGATCTCCGAACGGGGCGCTCACCCGGAGCGAATCACCCTCGAACACCTCAGTGTGCAGATATTCCGAGACCTCGCCGGCCAGTTTCACGCTGATCCGCCATCCGGGTGCGGTCGGCGCCCCGGTCAGGCTGTACTGGCGGATCTGTTGCGCACCGTCGGGAAGACGCACCTGTACCGAGATGTACTGTCCGGGAGTGAATCCCGGCAGTGGTCGATCGTCGGCGCCGATCAGCTTCAGCGCGATCGTGTCCGGTGACTCCTGGGTACGTTCGACGACGCGGACCTCGCGCCACACCTGACCGGGCGCCACGCCGGCGTGGTCGTACAGGTCGTTCTCGGTCGCGATGAGCAGATCGGCCATGTCCCAATACAACTGATCCCACGCGTCGGCGACCTCGGCGGTCACCGAGTCGCCCAACACCGCCACGATCGCTGCGAACAGATGCTCGTGTACGACGGCGTACTGGTCGCGCGTCACGCCCAGTGACGCATGCTTGTGCGCGATCCGGTCGAGGATGAGACGTTGGCGCCGGATGTCGGGCTCGAGTTGCAGTCCGGCGAAGGCGGCCACCGCTCCGGCCAGCGCCTGGGATTGTTCACCGGTCTGCTGATGCGTTCGGTTGAACAGGTTGTCGCGCAACTCCGGATGTGCCGTGAACAGTCCTTGGTAGAACCGGGTGGTGATCTCGCCGAGCGCGGATTGCACCGACGGCAGACTAGCGGCGAGGGTGCGCCGTTGGGTGTCGGACAACATGGGGACTCCTGTTCCTCGGTGGCGATGGTGCTCAGATCTCGATCGTCAGGGGGTAGTGCTCTTGTCAGCTCTGGGGTGCGTAGTGCTGGTCGTGTCGTCGGGGACTCGTGGTGTCAGCGACAGCAGTACGGCGGCGGTCGGTTCGCCGACGAGGTCGGCCACGGTTTGTTCGTCGAGGCTGGTGAAGAACGCCGTGCGCGCCCGGGCCAGCGCACCCCGCAGCCGACATGCCCGACGCAGCGGGCAGGGTTGGGGCGCTTCGCAATCGACCACCTCATCAGTGCCCTCGAGGCTCTGCGCCAGCCAGCCCACCCGTGCCTCGCGCCCGAGGTCGGTGATCGCCAGGCCGCCGCTGCGTCCCCGACGTGCGTGTACGACTCCCATCTCGGACAGTCGGCCCACCACCTTCGCCACGTGGGTGTACGGCACCGCGAGTTCTGCGGCCAAGGTCTTTGTGGTGAGGACTGTTGGGTCCGAATCGTTTTCACCGGCGACGGCGAGGCGCATCACCACCCGGAGGCCGATGTCGGTGAACCGGGTCAGTTGCATGAATCGAGTAGACCATAATTGGAATACAGGATGCATATTTACTGCGCGTGATGCCGGTCACCTTGCGCGTTGGGCCGCAGGCCGACCCGCCATGCGCCACACTGAGTCCCATGGCGACACCGCACACGCGACCGAGGGGTTTCCTGTTCTGGCAGCGGGTTGAGGGTGGTGGGGTGATCGCCCCGGACGAACGGCTTGGCTGGTCGAAGACCGTGGGGATCGGCCTGCAGCACGTGGTCGCGATGTTCGGCGCGACGTTCCTGGTGCCGGTACTCACCGGCTTCCCACCGTCGACGACGCTGTTGTTCTCCGGGATCGGCACGCTGCTGTTCCTGCTCATCACGCGCAACCGCCTGCCGAGCTACCTGGGGTCGAGTTTCGCGATCATCGCGCCGGTACTCGCCGCGACTGCGTCCACGGGGCAATCGGCCGCGCTCGGCGGCATCGTGGTGGTGGGCGCGCTACTGCTGGTGATCGGCGCGATCGCGCATTTCGCGGGCATCGGCTGGGTCGAGGTGTTGATGCCGCCGGTGGTGACCGGCACGATCGTCGCCCTCATCGGGCTGAACCTCGCACCCACCGCGAAGGCCAACTACGAGCAGGATCCGGTCATCGCCACCGTGGTCCTGGTGTTACTGGTCGCGTCGGTGGTGGTGTTCCGGGGCATGCTGGGCCGACTGGCCATCTTTCTGAGCGTCATCTTCGGCTATGTGATCTCGCTGATTTTCGACAAGGTCGACACCACCGGGATCAGTGACGCGGCGTGGGTCGGCCTGCCGGAGTTCCAGGCGCCGAGTTTCCACCTGTCGGTGATCCCGATGTTCCTGCCGGTGGTGCTGGTGCTGCTGGTGGAGAACATCGGCCACGTGAAGTCGGTGTCGACGATGACCGGCATCAACTATGACCGCAGGATCGGGCGGGCGTTGGCCGCCGACGGCCTGGCCACCGTGCTGGCCGGTAGCGGCGGCGGGTCGGCGACCACCACCTACGCCGAGAACATCGGGGTCATGGCGGCCACCAAGGTGTATTCGACCGCCGCCTACTGGGTGGCGGGCGCGGCCGCGATCCTGCTGGGACTATCGCCCAAGGTCGGCGCGGTGATCGCCGCGGTCCCGCCGGGTGTGCTCGGTGGCGTGACGACCGCGCTCTATGGCCTGGTCGGCATTCTGGGCGTGCACATCTGGGTCACCAACCGGGTGGACTTCGGACGGCCGGTCAATCAGTTCACCGCGGCCATCCCATTGGTGATCGGCATCGCCGACTTCACCTGGGAGGTCGGTGACCTGAACTTCGGCGGCATCGCCCTGGGGGCCGGCGCCGCGCTGGCCATCTACCACTCGATGGCGCTGATCGGCCGGTGGCGGGGGACGGTCACCACCTGACGCGGGCGTGCTCCATCGAGCACGGTCGCTCAGTCTTTGCTGCCCGGTATCCCCATCACGAACCCGATCCCGATGATCACGCACGAGACGAACGCCACGGCCGGCATCACCCACATGTAGTCCATGTGAGGGATGTTACGAGTCGGGCGGTGACCCCGCGCGGTTTCCGCGGGACAACGGGACCTTGGTCCCGAAGGCGGGGATGTCCACACGCCGGAGGTCGGCCGGGATGCGCACACCGACCGGAGGTCGGCCAGGGTGTGCACAGTGCCCCCGGCAGGATTCGAACCTGCGACCTAGGGATTAGAAGGCCCTTGCTCTATCCACCTGAGCTACGGAGGCTGATGCCGCCCTGAGGCGGCAGCGTGGGCGAGTATAGCCCGTCCTACAGTTGTCCCATGACCAGCGCAACGCCGACAGTTCCGGCCACGTCCGGCCGGGACTCGATGCGTGAGCAGCGCGGCATCGTCGCGGGACTCGCCTGGGCGTCGGGATGGATGGCCGGTCTCGTGGCGATCGTGGCGACGGCGCTGTCGGCGGCATCGGCGGTCGAACTGGCCGGGGTCCCCGATCCTGGGTGGATCACCACCTACGGCGTTGCCGCGGTCACCGCGGTCGGGGAGGTAGCGGCCGCGGTCGCGGTCGGGTCCGCGCTGTTCGCCGCGTTCTTCGTGCCACCCCAGGCCGATGGGGTGCTCGACGTCGGCGGGTACCGGGCGATCCGGATCGCCGCGTCCGCGTCGCTGGCGTGGGCCATCTGTGCGGTGCTGATGATCCCGCTCTCCATCTCCAACGTGAGCGGGCAGCCCCTTTCGGAGACGATGCGGCCGGCCAACCTCATCACCGCGTACTCGCAGGTTGCCGACGCGCGTACCTGGCTGTGGACGGCTGTCTTCGCCCTGGTCGCCGCCGCGACCGCCCGCGTCGTGCTGCGGTGGGGCTGGACCGTCGCGGTACTCGGCATCGCAGTGATGAGCCTGATGCCGATCGCGCTGGCAGGCCATTCCTCGACCGGCGGCAATCACGACCTCGCCACCAACAGCCTGATCCTGCACATCGTCGGCGCGGCGGTGTGGATGGGCGGACTCTTCGCCGTGCTGCTCTACGCCTTCGCCGGTGGCCGGTGGCGTGTGCTGGCGGTCGCGCGGTTCTCTCGCGTCGCTTTCTGGGCGATCCTCGTCGTCGGAGTCAGCGGCGTGATCAATGCACTGGTGCGGATGTCACTCGCGGATCTGTTCACCGACGTCTACGGCGCGCTGGTGCTGGCCAAGGTGTCCGCGTTGGTGGTCCTGGGGGCACTCGGCGCGTGGCACCGGCGGGCGACGATCGCCCGACTGGCCGACGAGCCCGCCGAGCGATCCCTGTTCGTCCGGTTCGGGCTCGTCGAGGTCCTGGTCTTCGCGATCACTTTCGGACTGGCGGTGGGGTTGTCGCGCACTCCGCCCCCGGCCGGGGAGGTCGCCGACATCAGCGCGGTGGAGAACCAGATCGGTTACCGCATCGACGGGCCGCCGACGCTTGCGCGCATCGCGTTCGACTGGCGATTCGACCTGCTGTTCGGCGCCCTGGCGATCGTCCTGGCGGTGGTGTACCTGCGGGGCGTGGTGCGTTTGCGACGACGCGGTGACCACTGGCCGGTGGGCCGCACCGTCGCCTGGATACTGGGCTGCGCGCTGCTGCTGTTCACCACCTCGTCGGGCCTCGGTCGGTACTCGCCTGCGATGTTCAGCGTGCACATGATCGCGCACATGTCGATGTCGATGATGATCCCGGTGCTGTTGGTGCTCGGTGGTCCGGTGACCCTGGCGCTACGTGCTCTGCCGCCCGCCGGCCGAGGTAATCCGCCGGGCTTGCGGGAATGGATACAGTCGGCCATCCACAGTGCGCCGTCGCGGTTCCTGACCCACCCGGCGATCGCCGCGGTCATCTTTGTCGGCAGCTTCTACCTGCTGTACCTCAGCGGCCTGTTCGAGACGATCGTTCCCTACCACGCGGCGCATCTGCTCATGAACGTGCACTTCGTGGTCAGCGGCTACCTGTTCTACTGGCTCGTCATCGGTATCGACCCCGCGCCACGGCAGGTGACGCCGGTGGCCAAACTCGGCATCGTGATGGGTTCGTTGCCGTTCCACGCCTTCTTCGGCGTGGCGCTGATGATGACCAGCGCCGTGATCGCCGAGAGCTACTACCGCGGGCTCAATCTGCCCTGGGACTACGAGCTGTTCGACGACCAGCGCGTCGGCGGGGGGATCGCCTGGGCCACCGGTGAGATCCCGCTGGTGGTAATCATGCTGGCGTTGCTGGTGCAATGGCGGCGCCAGGATGAGCGGCAGGCGCGTCGTTACGACCGTCGGGCGGTGCGTGACCATGACGCCGACCTCAACAGCTACAACGAGATGCTCTCGGAACTCAACAAGCGCAAGTGACCTGTTCGGGACACCCGAGGAGTTGTCCACAGATGTTGTCGCGGTCCCGTTGCGGGGCCACCTCTGGAGAGATGCTGACTGCAGTCACGCGACGACGTGGCAAGCACCGAACGGAGGAGTCGAGAGCATGTACGAGACCTACACGACCGTCATCGGGACCGTGGTGTCCGATCCACGTCATCGCCAGACCACGACAGGGGAGGCGGTGATCTCGTTTCGTGTCGCCTGCAACTCGCGCCGGATCGACAAACGCACCCAGGAGTGGATCGACGGGCCGACGCTGTATCTCACGGTGAGCTGCTGGCGGCGACTGCTGACCGGTGTGTCGCAGGCGGTGGCCAAGGGGCGCCCGGTGATCGCGCACGGTCAGATCAAGACCAACGAGTACGTCACCGCGGACGGCGAGCGGCGCGCCGACCTGGAGATGACCGCCACCGCCGTCGGGTTGGACCTGAGCAGGTGTGTGGTGAGTTTTCATGGCGCTCCGGGGCAGGAGCCGTCCACCGACGACACCGCACCACGGCAGGTCGCGACGGCCGCCGACGGTGCGGCACCCGACGCGGAGACCCGCAGAGCGGCCTGACCTGTGACACCGCGGACACCCCGCGCCCCCTGCGTCGCGGGGTGTCCGCGACCGGGCGTCGTCGGCCCACTAGGCTGGGGACAAGTTGTGCCATCCCGCCGACACGGCCGGATCGACCCCGGAGAGTGCTCACCGTGACCGGTTGCGGGACCGATATCTAGGTCTGAAGGAGACGCTGTAAGTGGCTGAGTTCATCTACACCATGAAGAAGGTGCGCAAGGCGCACGGCGACAAGGTCATCCTCGACGACGTCACCATGTCCTTCTACCCGGGCGCCAAGATCGGCGTCGTCGGCCCCAACGGTGCGGGTAAGTCGTCGATCCTCAAGATCATGGCCGGACTCGATCAGCCGTCCAACGGGGAGGCGTTCCTCGACCCCGAGGCCACCGTCGGCATCCTGCTGCAGGAGCCGCCCCTCAACGAGGAGAAGACGGTCAAGGAGAACGTCGAGGAGGGGATGGGCGAGATCAAGGTCAAGCTCGACCGCTTCAACGAGATCGCCGAAGCGCTGGCCACCGACTACTCCGACGAGCTGATGGAGGAGATGGGCAAGCTGCAGGAGGATCTCGACAACGCCGACGCGTGGGACCTCGATTCGCAGCTCGAACAGGCGATGGACGCCCTGCGCTGCCCGCCCGGCGACTCGCCGGTGACCCATCTGTCCGGCGGCGAGCGACGCCGCGTGGCGCTGTGCAAGTTGTTGCTGCAGAAGCCTGACCTGCTGCTTCTCGATGAGCCGACCAACCATCTCGACGCCGAGAGCGTGCTGTGGCTCGAGCAGTTCCTCGCGTCCTACCCCGGTGCCGTTCTCGCCGTCACCCACGACCGGTACTTCCTCGACCATGTCGCCGGCTGGATCTGTGAGGTCGACCGCGGCAAGTTGCACCCGTATGAGGGCAACTACTCCACCTACCTGGAGAAGAAGGCCGAGCGCCTCGAGGTGCAGGGCAAGAAGGATCAGAAGCTGCAGCGCCGACTGAAGGAGGAGTTGGCTTGGGTGCGGTCGGGTGCGAAGGCCCGCCAGACCAAGAACAAGGCGCGTCTGGCCCGCTACGAGGAGATGGCCGCCGAGGCGGAGAAGACCCGCAAGCTCGATTTCGAGGAGATCCAGATCCCCACCCCGCCGCGTCTGGGCGACGTGGTGGTGGAGGTCTCCCACCTCGACAAGGGTTTCGACGGTCGGGTACTGATCAAAGACCTGTCGTTCACCCTGCCGCGCAACGGCATCGTCGGCGTGATCGGTCCGAACGGCGTCGGTAAGACCACGCTGTTCAAGACCATCGTCGGACTCGAGGAGCCCGATTCCGGCAACGTCAAGGTCGGCGAGACGGTCAAGCTCAGTTACGTCGACCAGGGTCGCGCCAACATCGATCCCAAGAAGACGGTGTGGGAGGTGGTCTCCGACGGCAACGACTTCATCGAGGTCGGCCAGAACGAGATGCCCTCACGCGCGTACGTGAGTGCGTTCGGCTTCAAGGGACCCGACCAGCAGAAGCGTTCGGAGGTGCTCTCCGGTGGTGAGCGCAACCGGCTGAACCTGGCACTGACCCTCAAAGAGGGCGGCAACCTGATCCTGCTCGACGAGCCGACCAACGACCTCGACGTGGAAACCCTCGGCTCGCTGGAGAACGCACTCGAACAGTTCCCCGGATGTGCCGTGGTCATCAGCCACGACCGCTGGTTCCTGGACCGCACCTGTACCCACATCCTGGCGTGGGAGGGCAACGTCGAGGAAGGCCAGTGGTTCTGGTTCGAGGGCAACTTCGAGGCCTACGAGGCCAACAAGATCGAACGTCTCGGTGCAGACGCCGCCCGCCCGCACCGGGTTACCCACCGTCGCCTGACCCGCGACTGACCGCTGTGGCCGCGTGTCCGTCCCGGCGGACACGCGGCGGTCCAACGCGGACCCAGACGGCGTCGGGATCACTACGATCGCAGGAGAGGGACACCCCCGGAGATTCCGGGGTTCCTGCCTCTGCAGCGACGGGGTGAGCGCCGGTGACGAATATGACATCGCTTCTACCGCAAGCGATTGCACGCTACTTCAGTTCGTCGTCGGTGCTCGACGACGCGCAGTTGCCCGACCCGGACACCTTTGACGATGACGATGTGGCGCGCGTGCGGCGGCACCTCGAGATCGCCGAACGGCGAGGCGACCGGGAACGACTGGTCGAGGTCGCCGGCACCGAATCCGGCGGAATCGAGATCGTCGTCGTCAACGACGACATGCCGTTGTCGGTGGAGGCCGTGCTGGCCACGGTCGAGGCGCACGATCTGGTGGTCAGTCGGATCGATCATCCGGTGATCCCGGTGGTGCGGTCATCGGACGGAGTGCTCTCGGACTTCGTCGCCGACAATCCCACCGCGGTGGAGTCGTGGATCTTCGTCGTGGCGTTGTCGCGTCAGCCGGATTTCGATGCCGAGGCCCTCCGCGCCGATCTCGTCGAGGTGATCGGCCGCGTCGCCGATGTGGACCGTGACGCGGCCACGATGCGGGCCACCCTCACCCGGTTGGCCGCCGAGTGCGCGACTGCGCCCATCGCCGGTCAGGGTGGCCTGCTCGCCGGGGACCGTCAGGAGTACGCCCGCCTGTTGGAATGGTTCGCCGGAAATCACTTCTTGCCGCTCGGCTATGCGCAGGTACACACGGACGGAACCGACGTGGGCCCACGGCTCGGTATCTGGCGTACCGACACCGTCGCCGCCGACTTCCCGGTGGCCACGCGTCCGCCGCTGCTCCCGGTCGTCTCCCGGGTGTACCTCGAGACCGGCATCCAACGGTCCGATTTCCCCACCCTGTTGCAGATCCCGGCATTTGGCGACGACGGTGCGCAGGTCGGCGAACATCGTTTCGTCGGCACGTTCACGTCCTCGGGTCTGCATCAGACGGTTCTCGACGTCCCCGTGCTGCGGGCCAAGGTGCAGGGTGTGCTCAGCCGCGCTCAGGTCGACGATGATTCCTATGCCGGCCAGGCGATGCTCGAACTGCTGCAGAACTACCCGATCGTGGAGATGTTCGCGTCCACGGACGCCGAACTCAGCCGACGCATCCACGAGATGCTCGACGCCGGTGCCACCCGTTCGCTTCGGCTGTTCGTCCGTACGGACCCGGGCGGCGGAATGGCGTCGGCGCTGGTGTATCTGCCCCGCGACCGCTACAACACCCAGACCCGACTGACCTTGCAGGCAGAACTGCTGCGGGCGCTCGGCGGCACCGCCATCGAGTACACCGCCCGGGTCAGCGAGATGCCGCTGGCCCTGCTGCAGGTACTCGTGCGCGTGGACGCCGACATCGTCCGATCGATCGGTTCGGTGGACACCGGCAGCGAGCAGCACCTGCGCATGCAGGCACGCCTGGCCGACATCATCCGCAGCTGGGACGAACGGGTACGCGAACTCGGGCGCATCGCCGCAGAGTCGAATGAGGCGTCGTGGCCGATCGGCGGTGTCGATGCGGTGTTGCGCATGTTGCCGTCGCTCACCGACGACTACAAGGAACAGCGGAATCCGCGCGAGGCCCTGGCCGACCTCGTTCACGTGACGCAGTTGGCGCCGGGTGATGTCACCGTGACCTTGGGGCGGGTCCTCGACGACCTCGACGCCGACGTCGACGTCGACCCGGCAGAGTTGACGTTGGCGGGCGGGGCGGCCGACGGTCGGGATCTGCGGACCGAACGGTGGACCTTCACGCTGTACCTGTGCGATGAGACCGCCACCCTCACCGATGTCCTCCCGGTCCTGCACAGCCTGGGCCTCGACGTCCTCGACGAGCATCCGTATCACCTGATCCGCGGCGACGGATCCTCGTGCTGGGCGTACGAGTTCGGGGTGCGCCTCACCGAGGGCATGACCATCGACATGGGTTCGCTGGCGGACCTGCAGAGTCGGTTCACCGACGCCTTCGAGCAGCTCTGGCGCCGCAACGCCGAGGTCGACGCGATCAACGAGTTGGTCATCCGATGCGGTCTGGACTGGCGCTCGGCGGCGATGCTGCGGGCATACGGCCGCTATCTCCGGCAGTGCGGGTTCTCCTACACCACCACGCATGTCGCCGCGGTTCTCGGTGACCACCCGGCGGTCGTACGCGGGCTCGTCGAGCTGTTCGCCGCATCCTTCGACCCGGATTCGGCCAACGACGATCGCCGCGAGGATGCCCTCGCCACGTTGCGTCGTGAGGTCGGATCCGTGATCAGCCTCGACGCCGACCGGATTCTGTCGGCGTTCGCGGCCGTGGTGACGGCGACCTCACGTACCAACTTCTACGTCTCCGGTGACGACGGCGGACATCAGCCGGTGATGTCGTTCAAACTGCGGCCACGTGACATTCCCCAGGCCCCGCAACCACGGCCCATGCACGAAATCTTCGTCTACTCACCGCGCGTGGAAGGTGTGCACCTACGATTCGGCATGGTGGCGCGTGGCGGGCTGCGTTGGTCGGATCGCCGCGAGGACTTCCGCACCGAGATCCTCGGTCTGGTCAAGGCGCAGGCGGTGAAGAACGCCGTGATCGTGCCGGTCGGCGCCAAGGGCGGTTTCGTGGTGAAACGTCCTCCGGCGGCGACCGACGACCCCACGGCCGACCGGGATGCGTTCCGCGCCGAGGGCATCGCGTGCTATCGCGCGTTCATCGCCGGGTTGCTCGACGTCACCGACAACATCGACCGACAGAGCGGGACGGTTCTGCCCGCCCGATCGGTGGTGCGCCGTGACGGCGACGATCCGTACCTGGTGGTGGCCGCCGACAAGGGGACCGCGTCGTTCTCCGACATCGCCAATGATGTGGCCGCCGACTACCGGTTCTGGCTCGGCGACGGCTTCGCATCGGGCGGATCGGCCGGCTACGACCACAAGGAGATGGGGATCACCGCCCGCGGAGCGTGGGAGTCGGTGAAACGCCATTTCCGGGAGATGGGTGTGGACACCCAGTCGCAGGAATTCACCGTCGTCGGTGTGGGCGACATGAGCGGTGATGTCTTCGGCAACGGGATGTTGCTGTCCGAACACATCCGGCTCGTCGCCGCGTTCGACCACCGGCATGTGTTCGTCGACCCCACGCCCGACGCGGCCGTGTCGTTCGGGGAGCGGGCACGACTGTTCGACCTACCGCGCTCCTCATGGGACGACTACGACCCTGAACTCATCAGTCCGGGAGGCGGAGTATGGTCGCGGCACCAGAAATCCATTCCGGTCAGCGGCGAGATGCGCGAGGCGCTGGGACTCGACGGCGACATCACCGAATTGTCGCCGCCCGAACTCATCCGCGCGGTGCTGCTCGCACCGGTCGACCTGTTGTGGAACGGCGGGATCGGCACCTACATCAAGGCGTCGACGGAGTCCGACGCCGAGGTCGGGGACAAGGCCAACGATTCCATCCGGGTGAACGGCGACGAGCTGCGGGTCAAGGTGATCGGGGAGGGCGGCAACCTCGGGGCCACCGAGCGCGGCCGTATCGAGTTCGATCTGTGCGGCGGCCGGGTGAACACCGACGCGATGGACAACTCCGCCGGTGTCGACTGCTCCGACCACGAGGTGAACATCAAGATCCTGCTCGACACCGCGGTGTCGTCGGGCGACCTCGACGCCGGACACCGCAACGAGCTGCTCGACTCGATGACCGGCGAGGTCGCCGATCTGGTTCTCGCCGACAACATCTCGCAGAATTCCGAACTCGGCTTCTGCCGCACCTTCGCGCAGGAACGCGTGGACGTCCACGTCCGCCAACTGGCCGACCTCGCCGACACGCACGACGTCGATCTGCACCTGGAGGCGCTACCCGAACCGGGGGAGCTGCGTAAACGGTTCGCCGGTGAGACCCGGCGCGGGTTGACCTCGCCCGAGCTCGCCACGCTGATGGCGCATGTCAAGCTGGCCACCAAGGCGGATCTGCTCGACACCGACCTGCCCGACAACGACGTGTTCGACCAGCGGCTGG
Organism: Gordonia sp. NPDC062954; assembly: GCF_044543825.1. Lineage (NCBI taxonomy): Bacteria > Bacillati > Actinomycetota > Actinomycetes > Mycobacteriales > Gordoniaceae > Gordonia > Gordonia sp. NPDC062954. Next base: position 19,396 of record NZ_JBITWL010000003.1, read on the forward strand.
CCCGATACTTCCCAGTGCCGTTGCGTACCGGATTCAGCGGTGGCATCCGCTCCCATCGCCTGCGGCGCGAGATCGTGACGACGACGCTGGTCAACGACGTCGTGGACAAGGCGGGCACCACTCACCTGTTCCGCCTTCGGGAGGGTGCCGGCGCGTCCACCGAGGAAGGGGTGCGTGCCTACGTCGTGGCCAGTGCGGTGTTCGGACTCGACGAGCTGTTCGATCGGGTGCTGCACGCCGCCGCGCCGGTCACCATGATCGACGAGATGACGCTCTACGCGCGGCGCCTGCTGTTCCGGGCGTCGCGCTGGTTGCTCGCCTTCCGGCCGCAGCCGCTGGCGATGGCCGCCGAGATCACCCGCTACCGAGACCGGGTCACCGAATTGTCGGCGTTGCTGGACAGTTGGATGGGGTCGAGCTCGGCACTCGACGTCGACCGACGGGTGCAGCGCTATCAGGCGTCCGGGGTGGCGCAGAATCTCGCCCACGACGTCGCCATCGGTCTGCACCGCTTCTGTCTGCTCGACATCATCGACGCCGCCGAGATCGCCGACCGTGACCCGGTGGAGGTCGGTGAGGTCTACTTCGGCGTGATGGAACACTTCGGCATCGAGGAATTGTTGACCTCGGTCTCCGATCTCGAATATGGCGATCGCTGGCATGCGTTGGCGCGCTTGGCGCTTCGTGACGATATGCATGGTGCATTGCGTGCCATCACCTTGAAGATCCTGGAGATCGGCGAGCCCGACGAGTCGGCCGGCGAGATGATCGCCGAGTGGGAGTCGTCGCAGTCGTCGCGGTTGTCCCGGATGCGTACGATGCTGACCGACATCAATGAGCTCGCCGATCCCGACCTCGCGACGTTGTCGGTCGCCGCTCGTCAGCTGCGCAGCGTGATCCGCTGAGCGCGTTTGAGGAGTGCATTTCGCGCAGGCGAGGCCACGCGACCCGCCGGGCGGTTTATCGTGAGGCATGGGTCGGACCGCGCTGAGAATCTGTCCGTTGTGTGAGGCAACCTGTGGCCTCACGGTGACCGTCGACGACGACGGCCGACTGCGCTCGGCGCGAGGTGACGCCGACGATGTGTTCAGCCACGGCTACATCTGCCCGAAGGGCGCCAGTCTGCCGGAACTCGACAACGACGCCGACCGTCTCAGCCGGCCACTCATCCGCCGCGACGGCGCACTCGTCGAGACGGACTGGGCGCAGGCCCTGCAGGCCGTCGTGGACCGGGTCGGCACGATCCGCGCTGCCCACGGTGCGACGGCGGTGGGTGTGTATCTGGGCAACCCCACCGCGCACACCGTTGCCGGCGCGTTGCACGCGCCGATGTTGGCGCGCACGTTGGGCACCACCAACATCTTCAGTGCCAGCACGCTCGATCAGATGCCCAAACAGATCGCGCTGGGATATCTGTTCGGCAATCCGTTTGCGTTCTGTGTGCCCGATCTCGACCGCACCGATCACCTCGTCATCATCGGCGCAAATCCCGTGGTCTCAAACGGAAGTGTCACCACCGCCGCCGATTTCCCCGGGAAACTGACCGCCCTGCGTAAACGCGGTGGGCACCTGACGGTGATCGACCCGGCGCGGACCCGCACGGCGAAACTCGCCGACACCCACATCGCGCCGCGGCCGGGCACCGACGCCGCGCTCTTGTTCGCGGTGGTGCACACACTGTTCGACGAGGACCTCGTCGCCGCCGACCTCGGCGGGATCGCCCAGTACGTCAGCGGTGTGGAGACGCTCGGTGAGCAGGCGCGTGACTTCGCTCCGGAACGGGTCGCCGACCACTGCGGCGTGTCGGCGACCGAGATCCGCGATCTTGCGCGCGGGGTCGCCGCGGCACCCTCGGCGGCCGTCTACGGGCGGATGGGCACCACCACCGTCGAGTTCGGCACCATCACCAGTTGGCTCATCGACGCCGTCAACATTCTCACCGGCAACCTCGACCGGCCGGGAGGCGTGATGTTCCCGACCCCGCCTTCCGCCCCGGCCCCCCGCCCGCCCAGACCGGGACGCCCGTTCCGGACGGGGCGTTGGCGCAGCCGGGTGTCGGGCCATCCCGAGGTCGCCGGCGAACTGCCCGCGGCGGCGTTGGCCGAAGAACTCGACTCACCGGGGGACGGTCGCATCCGAGCACTGATCACCATCGGCGGCAACCCGGTGTTGTCTGCGCCGGACGGTGATCGGCTGTCGCGAGCACTCGAGGCCGCCGACCTGGTTGTGTGTGTCGACCCCTACCTCAACGAGACCACTCGGCACGCCGACGTGATCCTCCCGCCGCCACCGCCCTCACGCAGCCCGCACTTCGACTTCCTTCTGAACAACCTCGCGGTGCATGCGACCGCGCGGTACTCACCGCCGGTCTTGCCTACCGACGACGGCCGGCCAGGGGAATCGGAGATCCTGTGCCGGCTGATCCTCGGGTTCAGCGGCGCATCGACCGACGCCGATCCGGCGATGGTCGACGAGCAGGTCATCGCGGCCACCCTCGGCAAAGAGGTGATCGATCCGCACTCACCGGTCGCGGGCCGAGACGTCGCCGAGTTGGTCGCCATGCTGCCGGACGCTCCCGGCCACGAACGCCGCTTGGACATGATGTTGCGGCTGGGTGCCTACGGGGACGCGTTCGGTGCCCGCGACGATGGCATCACCCTCGCCGACGTGCAGGCCGCGCCGCACGGGATCGACCTGGGCCCGATGCGCCCGCGACTACCCGGGGTGTTGCGCACCGAATCGGGGACCGTCGAGCTCGCCGCCGACGACCTCGTCGCCGATGTCGAACGGCTGCGCACCGCGCTCGACCGCGCGCCGCAGGGACTGGTGCTGATCGGCCGCCGCAATCTGCGATCCAACAACAGCTGGATGCACAACCTGACCGCGCTGTCCGGCGGCAGCAACCGCTGCACCCTGCACGTACATCCCGACGACGCGAACCGGCTCGGCCTCGACGACATCGCCGTCGTCCGCGGCCCTGGCGGCGAAGTGGCGGTGCCCGTGGAACTGAGCACCGACATCCTGCCGGGAGTCGTGTCCCTGCCGCACGGCTGGGGCCACGACCTCGCCGGTACCCGTTTGTCGGTGGCCGCCGCCGCACCCGGGGCCAACGTGAACCAACTCAACGACGGCAGTCGGATGGACCCGTTGTCGGGGACGGTGACCCTGAACGGGCTGCCCGTGGAGATCGCCCCGGTCTGAACGCTCTCGCTGGGCCCTCGCACGAGCGCTGTCGGGGGCGAGGATGCCGGGTGCGTAGGGTTGGGACGCAACCGACCAGGGACTGTCGAGGTCGTCGGAACGCGGTCGGATCACCGTCAGGGAGGAGTCGAGTGCGATACGAAGACGAAGGAACCACAACCGAGGCCGGCTACGTGGTGCGGGTGCCCGTCCGCTGGTCGGACATGGATGTCTTCGCACACATCAACCACGCACGGATGGTGACGCTGATCGAGGAGGCGCGCATCCCGTGGTTGTTTTACGACGAGCGGCCGACCGCGGCCCTTCGCCACGGATGTGTCGTGTCCGATCTGCATGTTCGCTACCGCGAGCAGGTGCGCCACGACGAGGGGCCGATCGTGGTCACGATGTTCGTCGAGCAACTGCGGGCCGTCGACTTCACCGTCGGCTACGAAGTCCGCCGCGCTACCGATCCGCCCGGCGCCAAGCCCGCGGTCACCGCCACCACCCAATTGGTCGCCTTCGACGTCGATGCACAACGACTGCGTCGCCTGACCGCACCGGAGAAGGACTACTTGGCGTCGTTCCGACGTGATCAGCAGGCGAACCGATGACGGACCCCGAGCGTCACATCACGCTCACCGGCGCCGACGACCGGGCCGACGCCATTGCGTTTCTGGGGCGCGCGCTGCGGCTCGACGACGCCGCCGTGGTCCGGATCGCCGCCCGGCCAGACGGGCTGATCGGTCTCTGGGTCACCACGGGTTTCGACGTACTCGCGGGCAGATCGGTGTTCGGTCGGCAACGACCCGACGACCTCGTCTGCGACGCAGCGGCTCTGCGTGACTCGCTGACCACTGCCGCGCCCGGCGAGCATATAGACCCCGGTTTCGGGATGGAGAGCGCGTGGCGTGGGTCGTTGCCGGCGGCCGGCGGGTTCGCCCAACTCGACGATGTCCCCGCCCGAACCGTCGTCGAGTTGTCGCGCGGTGGTGCGCATCTGGCCCGCAACGAAGGCAGCGCCCACGGGCCGGCCACCGGTCTGCTGGACCAGGACGTCCTCGAGATCTCCGGGTCGGGCACCGAGGGTCGCGCCGCGGTCTCGATGCGCTCGCTGTTCGCGCTGACCGCAATGGGCTTCGTCCGGGACGCCGAGGGCCGCGAGGTGACCGAGACGTCACCGATCGAGCTCATCGATCCAGCTGAACCAGTACGAATTCGCCTGTCGGGCGCATGGATTCGGATCGATGCGCGATTCGGGTCGGTCTTCCAGCGTCGCGAACGTCTGTCCATGACGCCTCGGTGAGGCGTCGATTCAGACCAGCCAGGCCGCCGAGTTCGGGGCCAGCTGCCCGTCGATGAGCGGGTAGCTGGTCAACAGGACCTCGCCCGGGGGCAGCCCGACCGGCACGTCGGAGGTGTTGAGTGCACACACCAGGTGACCCACCGAACGCCGGAAGGCCAGACAACCCTCGGGTGCGCCATACCATTCGACCGTGTCGCCGTCGAATTCCGGTCGCTGATACCGCATCTCGATGGCCTGCCGGTACAGCGACAGGGTCGAGCCCACATCCTCCAACTGCGCTTCGACGGTGAATCGCGTCCACGAGTCGGGGATCGGCAGCCAGGTGTCCGGGTTGCTGCTGAAGCCATAGGGCGGCTCGAAGCCCTCCCACGGCAACGGAACCCGACATGCGTCGCGGCCCCGTTCGGTGTGTCCGGACCGCTCCCACACCGGGTCCTGCAGCGCGTCGTCGGGCAGGTCGGCGTTCGGCAATCCCAACTCGGCCCCGTTGTAGATGAACACCGTGCCCGGCAGTGCCAGTTCCACCAGCAGCATCGCCCGCGCGCGGAGGATGCCCAGATCGACATCCACCGTGGGCGAGTCTGTGTCGCTCGCACCGTCGGGATCGGTGTCGGAGCCGACGGGGGAGAGCCGTCCGTAGCGGGTGACCTCGCGGTCCACATCGTGATTGGACAGGGTCCAGGTGGGTGTTCCGTCCACCGACAGCACCGATTCCAGCGAGTTCTCGATCGCATCGCGGATCGAGGTCGGATCGAACGTCGCCTTGGCGAGACGGAAGTTGAATCCCAGATGCAGCTCGTCCGGTCGTAGATACTCGGCGAAACGCTCGTTGTCGTCCACCCAGATCTCGCCGACATTGGCCGCACCGGGGTAGTCGTCGAGAACGGTCCGGATCTTGCGGTGGATGTCGTGTACCGCATAGTTGTTGAAGCGCGGGTCGTCGTCGGAATTCTGCAGCAGGCCGGCCGACTCGACATCCATGTCCGGCAGATCGGCGGGCTTGGCCATGCCGTGGGCGACGTCGATGCGGAATCCGTCCACGCCCCGATCCAGCCAGAACCGCAACGTCTTCTCCAGGTCGGCGAAGACTTCCGGGTTCTCCCAGTTCAGGTCAGGCTGCTCGGCGGCGAAGATGTGCAGGTACCACTGGCCCGGACTGCCGTCGGGATCTGGCACCCGGGTCCAGGCCGGACCGCCGAACACGCTGTGCCAATTGTTCGGTGGTTCCTCGCCGTCGTCTCCCCGCCCATCGCGGAAGATGTAGCGGGCGCGGGCAGCGCTGCCGCGCTCGGCGGCCAACGCCTCGACAAACCACTCGTGCTGATCGCTGGTGTGATTGGGGACGAGGTCCATCGTCACGCGGATGTCGCGGTCGTGCGCTTCGGTGATCAACTCGTCGAAGAGCGCGATGTCGCCGAAGAGCGGATCGATGTCTCGGGGATCGGACACGTCGTAGCCGTGGTCGGCCATGGGGGAGCGCATGATGGGACTCAGCCAGATCGCATCGATGCCGAGAAGTTCGAGGTAGCCGAGTTTGTCGATGACTCCGGCGAGATCGCCGACGCCGTCGCCGTTCAGATCTGAGAACGACCGCGGGTAGATCTGGTAGAAGATCGCCGACTTCCACCAGGTCGTGTCGGCGGGATCGAGCTGCGTGGCCGCGGACGCGGGTGGCGCGACAACGGCTTCGGTGTCCGGCGCCTCGGGAGCTTCGGTGTCCAGGGACACAGGCTCGGCGTCGTCGACGGCGTCTGACTCCGCCGCGCCGACGGTCGAGTCGGTGTGGTCCTCGTCTGTTGGCGGCTCGTCGGTGTCGGCCACCGCGCTCGACTCCACGGTGGCATGGCCGGTCTCTGCAGCTTCGGATTCGGCCGCTGCGGTGTCGTCTGCTGCTGAGGCATCGAGATCGGGGCCATCGGAATCCGAAAGCTCGGGGTCCGGGGCTTCGGGATCTGTCGGAGTCGCGGCGGCGGCGTCGGTCTCGCCCTGCGATGCCTGGTCCGCACCGTCTGATTCCGGTGCGGCGGGGCCATCCTTGGATGTCTCGTCGCTCACCGTCGTCATTGTGCCTTACCTGTGTTTTCGGTGAGTCCCCCAGGTGGCGTCGGCGCGTCGTGCCCGCACCCGGCGTGTCACACAGGCGAGTTCATCATGGAATTCGCCGCCATCTCCATGTAATCGACCAGCGCCCGCCGGTGCGCGTCGTCGAGTGTCTCGGCATCGATCGACGCGATTGCGATGTGCATACAACGCAACCACGCATCCCGCTCGATCGGCCCGACCCGGAACGGGTGGTGACGCATACGCAGGCGCGGGTGCCCGCGCTCGTCGGAGTAGGTGCGCGGGCCACCCCAGTACTGTTCGAGGAACATGCGCAGGCGTCGTTCGGCGGGACCGAGGTCCTCCTCGGGGTAGAGCGGCCGCAACACCTCGTCGGCGGCGACCTCTTCGTAGAACCTGGCGGTGAGCTTTCGGAACGTCTCCGCGCCTCCCACCTCCTCATAGAAGGTGCGTTGCGTCGCGGGGGTGCTGGGCTGGATGCCACCGGGGACCTGACTGCTCACGATCCCCATTGTCCTGACCACCCGCGCACTCATCAACACCGATGCGGGTCGGGGAGGTGCGTCATCGGTTGTTCACGTTGCCGACCTGCATGGACACGCAGAATTGTCGTGCAAACGGGTCTGTTCCGTGGTCAACTTGACCTCGTCGGTGTTCAGGTGGGAGACGCGTATGAAGTCCAGGAACGCAACGTCGGTGACCTCGGTAGAAGGCGCCCGGCCGCGTGTCCGCGCTCTCGCGACTGTGCCAGGCGGTCGCGATCTGGATTCCGTGACGCAGGTGGGCTCGCCGATCGCCTCGTCCTCGGCGGGCGCTTCGCTGTGGGGTCGGCGCCGTGTGCTGCTGCTCAATGCCACCTACGAGCCGCTCACGGCGGTCTCCTTGCGTCGGGCGATCGTGCTGGTGCTTCGGGAACGTGCCGACGTGGTGCACGCCGACGACAACGGCCTGCTGGTCCATTCGGCCGACCTGTCGGTGCCGGTGCCCTCGGTGATCCGGCTGCGCTCGTTCGTCAAGGTTCCCTACCGGGCCGTCATCCCGATGACCCGCGCCGCACTGATGCATCGGGACCGGTTCCGGTGCGGCTACTGCGCAGCGAAGGCGACGACCATCGACCACGTGGTGCCGCGCAGCCGGGGTGGAGCACATTCGTGGGACAACTGTGTGGCCTGTTGTGCGAGCTGCAACCACCGCAAGGCCGACCATTTGCTCAGCGAATTGGGCTGGAAGCTGCGCACGACGCCATCGGCCCCGAAGGGACGTCACTGGCGGCTGCTCGCCACGATCAAGGACATCGACCCGGTGTGGACGCAGTACATCGACGCCGGCGCCGCCTGATCGGCTCACCATCTACGACGCGCTGTAGGGGTCGATGCCCGCGGCGTCACGTGGTGGGCTAGATTGATCACACGACCTGCGCCGCAGTGGCTGCAGGCACCGGCAACAGCCCTCAGCATCAACTGATCGAAAGGGTGGCATGGACAACCTGATCGTCGCCATCGGAGTGCCCGTCACGGTCATCTGTGTTCTGTTCGTGATCGGCTGCGTCGTCGCGATGGCCGTCCCGAACGACGTGAAGTATCCGAAGGTGCAGAACTACACCCTCGACCAGCAGTGGGAGCACGAGCCGCTGCTGTTCAGTGCCACCGACATCGAGCCGATGACGTTGGCGCATCATGCAGAAGCGACCGACGCGGACGGAGGTTCGGCCAGTGGCAAGTGGTGAGGTGGTATCCGGACAGCATGGTGACGTCGCCGTCGCCTCGGCAGCGGCGAGTGCGCTGCCGATCGGCACGGTCGTCACCAACGGCGGACGGGTATCGGGCACCCGATACCCGGGACAGGCTCCCACGACGCCGCCGTTCACCCGCGAGGAACTCATCGGGCTCGACGAGGCCCTGAAGGCGGCGAGCGAGAAGGCCTACGTGCGGTTCTCGGTGTTCATCGGCGAGCTGGGCACCGACGCGGTTGCCGACGCCCGCGCCGTCCTGCTGCGCGCGCCGGAACCGGCCAACGGAGCCCTGATCGCGGTCTCGCCCAACAGCCATGATGTGGTGGTCGTGTCGGGCGTCGACGTTGCCGACCGCGTCAACGACCGCGTCGCCCAGCTGGGCGTGACCGCGGCGGTCACCAGCTTCCGACAGGGAGACCTGATCGACGGTCTGATCGCAGCGCTGCGCGTGATGTCCACCGCAGCCGCGGCCTCCTGACCCATCCCGTCAACGGCGGCCCGCTCACCTCGGTGAGCGGGCCGCCGTTGCTATGAGACGGTGCTGGCCGCACCTGCAGGCTCTGGCCGCAGTTTCGTGTCCAAGCCGGAACCGGAAACTGCGGCCAGAATCCTCGGGATCGGACGTCAGGACGCCGATTCGGCGTCGAATCGGCGCGCCCGAAGCGATCGTGCGACGGTGTCGCGGCCTTCGGAGATCAGCCGCTTGAGGGCGGGAGGATGATCGGCGGCCAGGAACTCGTCGGCTGCCGACAGCGCGGCCTCGTCGATGGCCCAGTGCGGATAAAGCCCGATGACCGCGGTCTGCGCGACCTCGCTGGACCGACGCGCCCAGATGTCGGGGACGGCGGCGAAGTACTTGGCCACGTAATCGGTGAGCAGCTCACCCTGCCCAGGCCGAGCGAAGCCCTCGATCATGGTGCGCGTGTAGATGTTCGACAACGAGTCGTCCTCGGTGGCCTGACGCCATGCCTGCGCCTTGGCCTCGGCGAGCGGGCGCGACGAACGGGCGGCGGCCGCCTGCCGTTGCCCGGTGGCGGTGTTGTCGCGGGCTGCCTCGGCGTCGATCACCGGGGATGACGCCGCGTCGGTGTCGATCGCACCGACGGTCGCCAATGCGCGCACCAACTTCCACCGCATGTCGGTGTCCACCACCAGACCGGCCAGGCCGTGGTCGGCGGGATCGGTCCCGTCGAGCAGGGCGCGCACGACAGGGACCTGATCGTCGTTCAACCGGCCCGCGAGCAGGGTGTTGACGAACGCGAGCTGATGATCGGAGCCATCGCCGGCGCCGCGCGCCAGTTCCAGCAGGCGGGCGCTGAACGCGGGTCGACCCTCCTGCGCGACCCAGCCCGGGTCGGCGTAGGCCTCCAGGGCGCTGGTCGCCTGCATGAGCACGCGCTGCACCACACCGATCTCGGACTCGGCGGCGATGCCGCGCGAGACCAGTTCGATGAAATCGCGCGCGGCCATCTCGGCCTGACGGGTCATCTCCCAGGTGGCCGACCAGACCAGCGTCCGCGGCATGGGGTCGGCGATGTCACCGATCCGCGCGGTGGCCGTGGCCAACGATTCGGGGTCGAGACGGACCGATGCGTAGGTGAGGTCGTCGTCGTTGAGCAAAACCAAAGCCCCACGACCGACCCCGATGAGATCGGCGACGTCGGTACGTTCACCCTCGACGTCGAGCTCCGCGCTGGCGGTGCGGGTGAGGGTCCCCGAGCCGTCGTCGTCGTCGTAGACGCCCACCCGCAGACGATGTACGCGGGTTTCGCCGGCCCCGGGTGCGGCCCCGTCCTGGACGATGGTGAAGCGGGTGAACTTCCCGTCGCTGTCGACCTCGAAGTCCGGTCGCATCACGTTGATGCCGGTCGTCTTGAGCCACTGGGTGCCCCAATCGGACAGGTCGCGCCCGGACGACTTCTCCAGCGCGGACAGCAGATCTGCGAAGGTGGCGTTACCGAACTGGTGCGCGGAGAAGTAGTCACGTAGACCGGCGAGGAAGTCCTCCAGTCCCACATAGGCGACGAGCTGCTTGAGCACCGACGCGCCCTTGGCGTAGGTGATCCCGTCGAAGTTCACCTCGACGGCCGCGATGTCGGGGATGTCGGCGGCCACGGGATGTGTCGAGGGCAGCTGGTCCTGCCGGTAGGCCCACGACTTCTCGACGTTGGCGAAGGTGGTCCAGGCGTTGGTGTACTCGGTGGCCTCCGACTGGCATAACACCGACGCGAAGGTGGCGAAGGACTCGTTGAGCCAGAGGTCGTCCCACCAGTCCATGGTGACCAGATCACCGAACCACATGTGCGCCATCTCGTGCAGAACGGTCTCGGCGCGGCGCTCGTAGAGATACTTGGTCACCCGGGAACGGAAGACGTAGTCCTCGAGGAAGGTCACCGCGCCCGCGTTCTCCATGGCGCCCGCGTTGAACTCCGGGACGAACAGCTGATCGTACTTGCCAAACGCGTACGGGATGCCGAAGTTCTTGTGGTAGAAGCCGAATCCCTGTTTGGTCTCGGTGAACAGGCGGTCGGCGTCCATGTGCTCGGCGAGCGAGGCGCGGCAGTAGATGCCCAGCGGGATGGTGCCGTGGTCGTCGCTGTAGGTGTCGGTCCATTCCGCGTACGGACCGGCGATCAACGCGACCAGGTAGGTGCTCATCAACGGTGTCTCACGGAACCGATGGATGCGCTCGCCGTTCGGCCCGGTTTCGGCTTGCAGCGTGTTCACCAGTGCCGCATTGGAAATCACCTTCCAGTCCGCCGGGGCGGTGACGGTGATGGTGTAGGTGGCCTTCAGGTCCGGCTGGTCGAAGCAGGCGAACATGCGTTTGGCGTCGGCTGTTTCGAACTGTGAGTACAAGTAGACCGATTCGTCGGTGGGATCGACGAACCGGTGCAGGCCCTCGCCGGTGTTCGAGTACGCGCATTCGGCCACCACGGTCAGGGTGTTCTCGGCCGCCAGCGACGGCAGCCCGATGCCCTCGGATTCATCGAAGTCGGAGACGTCGAGATCGGTGCCGTTGAGGGTCGCCGAGACCAGCGTCGGGGCGACGAGATCGATGAAGCTGTCGGACCCGGCGGTCGCGGTGAACGTCACCGTCGTCACCGATCGGAAGGTCGTCACACCGGGTTTGCCCTGACCATCGGTCAGGTCGAGTTCGATCGCGTAATTGCCGACGTCGACCGTCGCGGCACGATCGCGTGCTTGGTCTCTGGTCAGGTTCGGAGCAGTCACAGTCGGGTTCATCCACCTCTCGAATCGCGGTCCGCTGGCCAGCTTAACGGGAATGATCCGCGAGTCACGTGGTTGCAGTTGGGGAATTGGTTTGACCTCGGATACCAGGAGGGGAGCTCCATGACGGCAGCGACGCACACAGCAGGAGATAAGCGGGATCGGGTGGACTTCTGGTTCGACCCGTTGTGCCCATGGTGCTGGATCACGTCTCGGTGGATTCTGGAGGCCGAGCAGGTGCGGCCTATTGATGTGAACTTCCATCTCATGAGCCTCGCGGTCCTCAACGAGAACAAGGACATCCCGGACGAGTACCGAGAGAAACTGCAGTCGGCGTGGCGCCCGGTTCGGGTGATCGCGGCAGCGGTCGCGCAGCGGGGGGAGGAGGTCCTCGCCCCGATCTACACCGCGATGGGGACCCGCATCCACAACAAGGGCATCGACGATCTCGATCAGGTGATCGCCGAATCGCTGGCCGAGGTGGGGCTGGACCCGGCGCTGGCCTCGGCGGTGGAGTCCGAGGAGTTCGACGATTACATCCGCACGAGCCATCACGAGGGCATGGACAAGGTCGGCGACGATGTCGGCACGCCCACCATCCACGTCAACGGCACCGCCTTCTTCGGGCCGGTGCTCTCGCGGATTCCGCGTGGCGAGACCGCGGGCACGGTGTGGGACGGCGCGGTTGCGCTCGCCTCGTACCCGCACTTCTTCGAACTCAAGCGCTCCCGCGACGAGTCGCCGCAGTTCGACTGATCGAGGCTTCCGCCCGGGGAGGTCAGAGCTTGGGCGGCATCTGTAGACCGTTCGGCGGCGATCCCGCGGCGACCGCGGCCGGGTGGGGCGGCGGCACGACGGCGACGACATTGCCGCTGCCCACCCCGCGCACGATGGTGCGCGGGCGGAACAGCATCGCACCCGCCCGGGTACGGTCACGCAGTGCGGCCGCACGCCAGGTGAGCACCGGGTGGGTCGCCAACGCATTGGTCGCCCAGGTGAAGAAGCCGCGTTCCTGTGTGGCGCGATCGGCGAACTGGTCGAAATCCACCGCTGACAGCATGTACTTGCCTGCGGAGAGGACACCGATGACGCCGGGCACACCGGCCGGTCGGGTGTAGTAGCCGTAGTTGTCGGCGGTGTACTCCTGCGCCCGGGACAGGGCCGAGCCGACCAACGGGATGTTCATGCCGACGCTGGTGGCGAGTTGGCGCCAATACGACGTGTGTCCGGCGGCGATGTGGCCCACCTCGTGGCCGATGATGAACTCGAGGGCTTGCGGGTCGCGGGCGCGCCCACCCACCTCGAACAGGTCGGAGTACACCACCACGAACCGGCGGAAGCCGTGGCCGGAGGCGAAGGCGTTGATCATGCCGTTGCCCAGCACCACATACGCGTCGGGTACATACTCCAGGCCGTAGCGCGCGGCCGCCTCGACCACCATCCGGTGGCCGTCGGCGAACTGGGTGGGTGTCATCTGCACGCCGTTGACCCGTGGCTGTGCGTAGGTCAGACCGCGGATGAGCAGCAGGACCAACGGAAGCGCCAGCAGGAACAGGAAATAGTCACTGAACGTGCCGAGGAGCACCAGCCAGACGATGGCGAGATATCCCACCAGGGTCACGGTGATGACGGCGATCAGCATCGGGATCTCCCACGGATGCAGCCGCGGACGTCCCGCGTAGTGGGCCGGCGGCAGCCAGAATCCGTCACGAGGCGTCTCGCCCGCCTGGATCGGCCGCTGGTCGCCGCCGGACCTGTTGATCTGGCCGGCGGAGGGATCGGCGACGCCGGGAACATTGGGTATCGGCGATTGTGCGTCCACGCGACCAATCTATAGTGACGCCATGCGTGTCTACCTCGGTGCCGACCATGCCGGATTCGAACTGAAGAACCTCATCGCCGACCACCTCCGGTCGGCCGGCCACGAGGTCGTGGACTGCGGGGCGCACGTCTATGACGCGCTCGACGACTATCCGGCCTTCTGCATCGATGCGGCCCGCCGGACCGTCGCCGATCCCGGCAGCCTGGGAATCGTGTTGGGCGGCAGCGGTAACGGCGAGCAGATCGCGGCGAACAAGGTGCCGGGGGCGCGTTGCGCGCTGGCCTGGAGCGTGGAAACCGCGCAACTGGCCCGACAGCACAACAACGCCCAGCTCATCGGCATCGGTGGGCGGATGCACAGCACCGACGAGGCGTTCGCGATCGTGGACGCGTTCGTCGCGACGGCCTGGTCGGAAGAACCTCGCCACCAGCGCCGCATCGACATCCTCGCCGAGTACGAGCGCACCGGCGAGGCGCCTGCGGTGCCCGGCGCCAACTGATTCACCGGCCGCAGCGGAGCAGCCGACATGCCCGAGGGTCATACCCTGCATCGTCTGGCGCGTCGTCAGCAACGAGTTTTCGGCGGTGAGCCGGTGCGGGTGTCCAGTCCTCAAGGCCGATTCGCCGACGGCGCCGCTGTCGTCGACGGCATGGTCTTCGCAAAGGCCGAGGCGTGGGGTAAGCATCTGATCCAGCACTATCGCCCGCTCGGTACCACTGGGCGGGCGGGCCGGCGGATGATCCACGTGCACCTGGGGCTGTATGGAAGTTTCACCGAAGCGCCGGCACCTCTGGCTGCTCCGGTGGGGCAGGTGCGGCTGCGCATCGAGGGTCCGCAGGTCGGCACCGATCTGCGTGGCCCGACGGCGTGTGAGTTGTTCACGCCGACCGACCTCGACGAGTTGATCGCCCGGTTGGGGCCCGATCCGCTCCGCCGAAACGCCGATCCGACACCGATGCTCGCCGCCATCGCACGATCACGCCGGCCCATCGGAGCGCTGCTGATGGACCAGAAGGTGGTCGCCGGAATCGGCAACGTCTACCGCGCGGAGGTGCTGTTCCGGGCCCGGATAGATCCCTACCGCGAGGGCCGGTCGGTACCGGCCGCCGATGTCGCAGCGGTCTGGGACGATCTGGTGGGACTCATGCGAATTGGGGTGCGACGCGGCCGCATCCATGTGGTCCGACGTGAGGACGATCGCGGACCCGGGTCGTATGCACCGGACCGGCCGCGAACCTACGTGTATCGGCGCGCGGGCGAACCGTGTCGGATCTGCGCGACGACCGTGCGGACCGCGGAGTTGGATGGCCGCAACCTCTACTGGTGTCCGACCTGTCAGATCTGAGGTCTTCCCGAGCGGGAGAAGTGTTGTGGGTCAGCGTAGCTCGGCGCGTTGGGCCATGATCAGCAGCTCATCGCGCTGGGTGCTGCTGCCGACGGCGTGGATGCGGTCATACAGCTTGCGATTGCTGGTGTGAACGAAACGGGCACGAAGACGTGCGATGGACATGCCGGTACAACTTCCTGAATTGACTGTGCTCTCTTGTATCCATTCTCCGTATTACGAATAGGTTAATCAACCTGACCAGGCGTGATGTGCCTTACGGTGTCCCGAGCTCACAGGGGCTCCTCAGTGTCGCTCATGCACTTTCACATCGATGCGCGCCATGATGGGATCATGAATGGTTTGACCGCATCGATCGACCAGGCCGATCGACATGTGACCCTGTTGGTGGTCGGCGGAACGGGCGAGTCGTTCGCGGGTGACACCCGTACGGAGGTGAGCGGCCTGCTGGCCGGCGTCACTCTCGGGCTCGATGCGCGGTTCCGGTGTCGCTGGGTTGGTTACCCGGCCAGCTACGGTCCGGCCCCCGATCTCGCCGGCATCAGCTATCTGCGCAGTGTCGAGATCGGCGTCGACAATCTGCGCACGGCCCTCATCCGCACGGAGGGCCCCGTTGCCCTCATCGGGTATTCGCAAGGGGCAGTGGTCATTCGACACGCACTGCGGCAACTCGCCGATGCTGACCACCCGGCGATCGCACGTGTGATCGCGGTGGGCTTCGTGGCCGACCCCCACCAGCCGCCGGGTGCGGTTCCCGGTTGTGCGGGGTGGGGAGTGGCCGGCGGTGGGCCGGAACTTCCGAGCGGGATCGACTACTTCTGGGTCGGCGCCGTCGAGGACATGATCTGTAACGCATCCTCGGACTCTTTCGTTCGCGACATCGCTGACATCACGCCGTCCCTCGCGGTGGGGTACTGGGGTGAATGGTTGTCGCACGTGTGGACAGTACTGCGACACAACACATTCCAGAACGCCGGCCGCACCTCCCTGGGGCTTCGGCAGATGGTCCGGGACGGGGCGCGGTTGGTTGCGGCGGCACGCGAGGTGCTCGGTTACCTGCCGAACACCCTGCGCTGGGGCACGATCGAGGTGCGCAACCGACGAGGTGGGCGACACACCTCGTATGCACGCGAACCCTATCGTCGGCACTCGCTGACCGATCCGTACACCACCGGATGCGAGGCGCTCGCCGCGTGGTTGCAGGTCTGCGCCACCTTCTCCGAGGTCGGTGAGGCCCACGAGGCCGGTCTCCGCGATCTGGTCGCGTGAGGGCAGACGGGAAACCTGCGCCGGGCGCCATTGCTTCGGTGGTGTTAAATCCCGCCGAACGAGTGGTTTTCGGGTCGTGACCTGAGCGTCGCTGCGCGAGACTGATCGGTGATCAGCAGCGTCGAGGGCCAGGTGTTCCGGTGCGTCGAGCACTCACCGACTGGAGATCAATTGTGGACCACTTCGACGTCGTCGTCATCGGCTCGGGTCCGGCAGGCCAGAAGGCGGCGATCGCGGCCGCGAAACTCGGCAAGCGCGCCGCGATCGTCGAACGACGCCACATGGTGGGTGGGGTGTGCATCAACACCGGCACGATCCCGTCCAAGACCCTGCGGGAAGCGGTGCTGTACCTGTCCGGACTCAACCAGCGAGAACTCTACGGCGAGTCGTACCGGTTGAAGTCCGACATCACCGTCGCGGATCTCTCGGCCCGGACGATGCATGTGGTGGGTAAAGAAATCGATGTCATCCAGAACCAGTTGGCCCGCAACTCGGTCGCCATGCTCATCGGTAACGCGTACTTCGTCGACGCGCACGAGATAGCGATCGAGGATGCGACGGGTGATCTCAAGCGGGTCACCGCCGACCACTTCGTCATCGCCGTCGGCACGCGTCCGGCACGTCCGTCCACGGTGGAGTTCGACGGGGTCACCGTCGTGGACTCCGACCAGATCCTGGCCATCGACCGCGTCCCCGGATCGATGGTCGTGGTGGGCGCCGGGGTCATCGGGATCGAGTACGCGTCGATGTTCGCCGCGCTCGGCACCAAGGTGACCGTCATCGAGCGACGACCGACGATGCTGGACTTCTGTGACCGCGAGATCGTCGAGGCGTTGCAGTATCAGTTGCGCGAGCGGGGCGTGACATTTCGGTTCGGCGAGCAGGTGCAGACGGTGGAGAACCACCCCTCGGGCACCCTCACGATTCTGGAGTCGGGCAAGAAGATCCCGGCGGATACGGTCCTCTACTCGGCCGGTCGGCAAGGGGTGTCCGACGAGCTGCGAGTAGAGGCGGCCGGCCTCACCGCCGATGCGCGGGGGCGGTTGAAGGTGGACGAACACTTCCGCACCACCGTCGATCACATCTATGCGGTCGGCGACATCATCGGTTTTCCGGCCCTGGCGGCGACGTCGATGGAGCAGGGGCGGCGGGCCGCCTACCATGCCTTCGACGAACCCGTCGGTGCGACCGATGCCGACCTGCAGCCCATCGGCATCTATGCGATCCCGGAGATCAGCTTCGTCGGTCGTACCGAAGACCAACTGACCACCCAGAACATCCCGTTCGAGGTGGGGGTGGCGAGGTATCGGGAACTGGCCCGCGGTGCGATCATGGGCGATTCGTATGGCCTGCTCAAGCTGCTGGTGCACGCCGAGGACCGGACACTGTTGGGAGTCCACGCCTTCGGCAGCAACGCGGCCGAACTGGTGCACATCGGTCAGACCGTGATGGGCCTGGCCGGTACGGTCGACTACCTGGTCGATGCGGTGTTCAACTATCCGACCCTGGCCGAGGGATACAAAGTGGCCGCCCTGGACGCGGTGAACAAGATGCGTGCGATCGCGCGGGTGCGCTCGGAGGGCCACCGGCTCGATCTGGACGCCGGGTCGCCGCTACCGGACTGACGATGGCCGGCCCGACGACAGCCCACAACACAGCTCAGGCCCGGACGACTGTCCGGGCCTGACCTGTGTTGAGTGCGTTTGTTTCAGCTCCCGGGGATGTAGTCCGGGCCGATGGTTCCGCGGACCACTATCGGGGTGTCACGCGGGATGGTGTCGAACACCCACTTGCCGTTGGCGGTGCTCACGTTGATGCATCCGTGGCTCACATTGCTGCGGCCCTGCTGCTCCACCGACCACGGGGCGGCGTGGATGAAGATGCCGTCCCACGACATGCGGGTGGCGTACTCGACGTAGGTCCGGTAGCCCTCGGCCGAGTCGACCGGAACGCCGTACGTGGACGAATCCATGTACATGTCGCGGTAGCTCTCCTTGGTGTAGTAGACACCGTTGGGAGTCGGATGCTTGTCGGAGCCCATCGAGATCGGCATCGTCTTGACCTGATTGCCGTTGTGCCACCAGGTGATCTGGTGGGTGGCGTCGTCGGCCAGCGCGATCCAACCGGTCGAGGTCTTCACATTCGGGATCGCCGGACCCTTGGGCGTCTCCGGTGTCGACGGCGTCGGTTCCGGAGTCGGGGTGGTGGTCTGCGGCGTCGATGGGGTGCCGGGCATCTGCGGCACACCGGGGATGTTCGGGATCTCCACCGGGGGCAGGCCCGGGATCACGGTGACCGGTGCAGCACCCGCCGTCATCGGCAGCATGAGCATCACGGCAGCGGCGCCGATCACGGCGGCAACCGCACGTCGGGTCGTGCCGCGACGGGCGCGACGAGAAGTCTTCGATGTGAACACTGAGAGACCTTTGCAGTTTGAGTTACTGAAGCGCATCCCCCGGAGCGCGCAACCATCGTTACACAAACGTTGCCTTAGGGCCAAAGCCGAGCAGCGTAACAGTCGTCGAACGATGGACGTTGCGCTGGGTCTGAGGGTGAAGAGCGTGGTGGGCGGGTCGGACGACCCGCTCTGTGTGATCACCATCACGCCTCCTCGGCCGGGTCGCGCGCACGCGGCAACCGAACCAGCGCAGAGTCGGCAGCTCAGCAGGAGCTCGGTGCCGGTACGCCCTGGAACCGATCCTGCAGATACCGGAACGCCGGAAGCAAGCCGATGAGCGCGGCGGACAGGTGATCAGGTGACGGCGTCGACATCCGTTCGACCGGGAGTCCGGCGCGGCAATAGCGGTCAAGGGTGTGGTCGATGGACGACACCGGGATCAGGGCGTCGGTGGGACTGTGCCACTCGAAGATCGGGGTGCGTGGGATGCCGCGGTAGAGCGACAGGCTGTTCTGTTCGACCACGCGGCGGGCCACAGGGTCATCGAAGATCGCCCGCCCGCCGACGGTGACCTGCTGGGCGTCGTGACCGGCGCCGAGTCGCAAGATGTCGTTCGTGCAGGCATTGCGCATACCCAGGTACATCTGTTTGCCCAGTGGTGACAGGTGCTGCCACATCGGGATCTGCTTCGGATACTCGCGGGAGACTCCGATGGCGGCGGCGAAGGCCAGCCCGAACGCGGGATGCGGCGTGCTGTACCCCAGGCCCTCGGCCATCTTGAGCAGATTCATCGGCACCCCGCCATACGCGGCGCCCGCGATGTCGAGGTCGGGCGCGTAAGTGGGTGCCAGCGCGGCCGCCCACGCGGTGGCCATCCCGCCGCCGGAATAGCCGGCCAGACCGATGGGGCTGTCGGCGGACTTCGCGGGACCGAAGTCTTTCACCGCACGGATGTTGTCCAGCGTGATCTGACCACCGAGCTTCGCGGCCCCGTAGGCGCTGCGTGGTCCGAGGTGATCGGGGATCGCCACCGCCCACCCCTGTTGCAGGGCGACGTTGAGGCCGGGGGCCTCCCGGATCGCCAGGTTGGGGTCCTGGGTCCAGAGCGCCTGCGACGGTGCGCACTCCAGGCCGGTCGCGTTGATGATGTGCTGAAACGACAGCAGCGGCCCGTCGGCCGTCTTGCGGGTGGGGACCAGGACCGTGGTCACGGCCGCGATGGGCTCTCCCTGACTGTCCGACGAGCGGAACGCCAACTGGTAGGTGCGCACATCGAAGAAGCCCGGCGGGTTCGGGCGATCCCGGGTGGCGATGATCTCGCCTGGTGCGAGGGAAGCCAGGTTCGGCGGTGCGTCGTAGAACCGGTCATGCAGCGGAGTCGGTAGGGCGACGTTGTCGGCGGTGGCGTTCGGGGCGCCGGCCAGCAGTCCGATGACGGTGGCGACGATGGCGGCCAGGATCAGAGCGCCACGCAATGCGGGCGGCCCGGAGCGGTTGGTGGCACGTCGGTGCCCACCACGTGATTCGGTCATGGTTCCCCCCAGGGAAGATGCAGTGTCAGTTCTCGACGGACACCGACCCCCTGAGTCCCATCGTCAGTCCATCATCGGCCATCGGCCCGAAAAACCACAACGCCGGGTGCGAACTCGTCAAAGGCGAACCGCACGTGCACGTTGCGCGCATGTGCCGGCCACCGAGCGGTCAGGCGGGCTGCGGGTGTTCGGTGCGCAGGTGACGGACCGGTTCCGAGCATGATTCGTCACGGCAGACGAGCATCACATCCACCCGTCCAGGACCGGAAGCCGAGTGCACCACATCCTTGCGGACATACAGATTGGCTCCGCAGCTCGGACACTTGCGCTGACTCTTGGCGTGGCTGGAAGACATGTCCCAAGCCTACGCCCACAGTGACGTCCATCACAGTCGTCTTGCGTAGCCAACTCGCCCGATGGAAGCGAAAGACCGGAGGCCCGAGGGACCTCCGGTCAGGTGGAGCGGGTGACGGGAATCGAACCCGCGTAGCTAGTTTGGAAGACTAGGGCTCTACCATTGAGCTACACCCGCGTGCCGCGTCACCTGGTGGGATCGCCATCGGCGTCGCGTGCGTCCAAGACTGTACCCAATGCGATGTCCCAACCAGAAATCGCACTCGGCGAGTCGCGTTTTGCCGGGTATCGGCGCGCTGCCGGTGCCCACCCGTTTAGGTGGTCGACAACCCGGCACGTACTATCTTCTGTTGGCCCTGCTCTGCGTCTCGTCGGTCATCGATCGGGCGTGGGACATCAGGCCACCGGGATGTGGCGCAGCTTGGTAGCGCATCCGCTTTGGGAGCGGAGGGTCGCAGGTTCAAATCCTGTCATCCCGACCGATGTGGTGGCGGCACGCCCGCGACAGATACGCACAGACCAATGACACCGACGCAGAAATGCAGATGTAAGGAGCAGGCGTGAAGAGCACCGTCGAGCAGCTCGGCCCGACCCGGGTGAAGCTCAATGTCGAAGTCCCGTTCGAGGAGCTGTCCGGCGAGTTCGACCGGACCTACCGTTCGCTGGCCCAGCAGATCCGTATCCCGGGCTTTCGTCCGGGCAAGGCGCCCGCCAAGCTGATCGAGGCTCGCGTCGGTCGCGACTCGATCCTCGCCCAGGTGGTCAACGACGCGTTGCCGGGCAAGTACTCTCAGGCCGTGGCAGAGACCGAGACCAGGGCGATCGGCCAGCCCGAGATCGATCTCGCCGAGCTCGTCTACGGCAGTCCCATCACGTTCACCGCCGAGGTCGACGTCCGCCCGGAGATCGAGTTGCCGGAATACTCGACCCTCGCGGTCGAGGTCGACACCATCGAGATCGATGACGCCGAGGTCGATGAGCAGGTCGAGGGGTTGCGTGCGCGCTTCGGCACACTCAAGGGTGTCGACCGTGGCGCGCAGGAGGGCGACTTCGTCTCCATCGACCTGGCGGCAACCGTCGACGGCGAGGCCGTCGAGGAGGCTTCTACCGAGGGTCTGTCGCATGAGGTCGGTTCCGGTCAGCTCATCGAGGGCCTCGACGAGGCCCTGGTCGGTGTCAAGGCCGGCGAATCGAAGGAGTTCACCACCACGCTGGTCGCCGGAGACCACTCGGGCGAGCAGGCGCAGGTGACGGTCACCGTGAACTCGGTCAAGGAACGTGAACTGCCCGAACTCGACGACGAGTTCGCCCAGATGGCCAGCGAGTTCGACACCGTCGCCGAGCTGCGCGACAGCCTTGTCGACCGGGTCAAGCAGTCCAAGAAGATGGAGCAGGCGAACGCGATCCGCGACAAGGTCCTCGAGGAGCTGCTCGCCAAGGTCGAGGTCCCGCTGCCGGAGAAGGTCGTCGCAGAAGAGGTCGAGGGTCAGCAGCATCAAATCGTGCACGCACTCGGGCACGACGACGAGCAGGTGGCAAAGTTCCTCGAGGCGCAGGGCAAGACTCGCGAGGAGTGGGACGCCGAGGCCCGCGAGGAGGCCGAGAAGTCGGTGAAGACCCAGCTGCTGCTCGACGCGATCGCCGATCAGCGGGAGACCGAGGTCGATCAGGACGAGCTCACCCAGCAGATCCTGTTCCAGGCCCAGCGCTACGGCATGCAGCCGCAGGAGTTCATCCAGCAACTGCAGAGTGCCGGCCAGGTCGGCGCGGTCTATGCCGACGTGCGCCGCGGCAAGGCGCTCGCCGGAATTGTCTCCGAGGTGACGGTCACCGACACCAGCGGCGCCACCGTGGACACCGACGAGTTCTTCGGTGCGGCCGATGAGGACGATGTCGCTGCAGACGCGACCGCTGGCGACGAGAACGAGAACGACGAGAACAAGAACGACGAGAACTGATTCATCGCACGAGTAGTGGGCACAACAGCCGGACCCGGGTCGCCATACCCGGTGGCCGGCTGTTCTGCTCTCAGCGAATAGGGGGCTTGTCGGGACTGTCCCTCCGGCGGCATTGGTTAGTGTCGGTGAGGACCTCGCGATGATGCTTTCGTGAGACCCCTAGGGTCGCCACGGCAGAACAAGTCATCGCAGACAAGCTGGACCGAGGAAACCGGTGGACGCGGTTTGTGACCGCACGTCACCACGACAGGCAAAGGTAGGAACAGTGAGTGAGCCGACGATCCACACGCCGACCCTGAGTTCGGGAGTGTCCGGGCTGAATCTGACCGATTCGGTGTTCGAACGACTGCTGCGTGAGCGCATCATCTTCCTCGGCACCCAGGTCGACGACGACATCGCCAACCGGCTGTGCGCGCAGATCCTGCTGCTCTCGGCCGAGGATCCGACCCGCGACATCAACCTCTACATCAATTCGCCGGGCGGGTCGGTGACCGCGGGTATGGCCATCTTCGACACCATGCAGCTCGCCGAATGCGATGTCGCCACCTACGCGATGGGTATGGCTGCGTCGATGGGCCAGTTCCTGCTGGCCGCCGGCACTCCGGGCAAACGGCATGCCCTGCCGCATTCGCGGATCATGATGCACCAGCCGTCGGCCGGTATCGGCGGCACCGCGGCCGATATCGCCATCCAGGCCGAGCAGTTCGCGGCCACCAAGAAGGAGATGAACCGGCTCAACGCCGAGTTCACCGGTCAGCCGCTGGAGAAGATCGAGGCCGACTCGGACCGTGACAAGTGGTTCACCGCGCACGAAGCGCTCGAGTACGGACTCGTCGACCACGTGGTCACCCGCGCGGGCTCGGTGACCCCGTCCTGAGCGCCGACCACGCACCGCAAACACGAGGCCACATCTCACCAACGGAGCAGCAGATGACCAACTCCTTCTCGCTCGACCACTTGCCCGCCGACGTCGCCGCCGGCATCCCGTCGTCGGCGCTGGCGATCAAGAGCATCGAGGCGCGCTACATCCTCCCGCAGTTCATCGAGCACACCCCCAACGGACAGCGCCAGTACGACCCGTACGCGAAGCTGTTCGAAGAGCGCATCGTGTTCGTCGGCACCCCGATCGACCAGACCGTCGCCAACGACGTGATGGCGCAACTGCTGGTGCTCGAGTCCCAGGACCCTGACCGCGACATCACGATGTACATCAACTCGCCGGGCGGCAGCGTTCCGGACATGTTGGCGATCTACGACACCATGCAGTACGTCCACTGCGACATCGTGACGGTCTGCCTGGGTGAGGCCGCCTCGGCGGCGGCCATTCTGCTCGCCGGCGGTACACCCGGCAAGCGCGCGGCGCTGCCCAATGCCACCGTGCTGATCCACCAGCCACGGACCGGCGGTGCCTACCAGGGTCAGGTGTCAGATCTGGAGATCCAGGCCGCAGAGATCGAGCGCATTCGCAACCGGCTCGACGAGATCTTGTCCCGCCACACCGGGCAGGACAAGGACAAGATTCGCAAGGACACCGACCGCGACAACATCCTGTCGGCGGATCAGGCCAAGGAATACGGCATCGTCGACGAGGTCTTCGAGTATCGCAAGAAGTCGATGAAGAAGGCCTGAGCCGGATCCGGCCCGCACGCACCTCGTCTCGACACGCCGGGTCGAGGTGCGTGCCCAACATGGTCGTCGGCAGTCATCCTGGACGTCTGCGCGGGAGTTCGATCGCCGTGCAGAAGCGGGAAGCCAGATGGCGGCGGCCATGACGCCCAGCACAACCAGATAGCGGACGACGACCGAAACTTCCGACACGACATTTGGCGTTATCGGTCGAAGTTCGAGCGGCGCGCGGGTACCGTCGGGTTATTGGGCGATCCGCATGCCGCACGGTCACCCATGCCCGGCTGCGCACGGTGAAGGTCCGTCGAATCGACCGGAGCAAGAGGAAGGTACGTACACGAGATGGCACGAATCGGAGACGGTGGCGACCTGCTGAAGTGCTCGTTCTGCGGAAAGAGTCAGAAGCAGGTCAAGAAGCTGATCGCCGGCCCCGGCGTGTACATCTGTGACGAGTGCATCGATCTCTGCAACGAGATCATCGAAGAGGAGCTCGCCGAGAACGGCGATGTGAAACTCGACGAGCTGCCCAAGCCGGCCGAGATTCGTGACTTCCTCGAGAACTACGTCATCGGTCAGGACACCGCCAAGCGGACGTTGGCCGTGGCGGTCTACAACCACTACAAGCGAATCCAGGCCGGTGAGAAGAAGGACTCCCGCACCGGTGAGTCGGTGGAGATCGCCAAGTCCAACATCCTGATGCTCGGTCCGACGGGCTGCGGGAAGACCTACCTGGCCCAGACCTTGGCGAAGATGCTGAACGTTCCGTTCGCCATCGCCGACGCGACGGCGCTCACCGAGGCAGGGTATGTCGGCGAGGATGTCGAGAACATCCTGCTCAAGTTGATCCAAGCGGCCGATTACGATGTGAAGCGCGCCGAGACCGGAATCATCTACATCGACGAGGTGGACAAGGTCGCGCGCAAGAGTGAGAACCCGTCGATCACCCGAGACGTCTCGGGTGAGGGTGTGCAGCAGGCGTTGCTGAAGATCCTGGAGGGGACGCAGGCCTCGGTGCCGCCGCAGGGCGGGCGTAAGCATCCGCATCAGGAGTTCATCCAGATCGACACCACCAACGTGTTGTTCATCGTGGCGGGTGCCTTTGCCGGTCTCGAGAAGATCGTGTCCGAACGAATCGGCAAGCGCGGGCTCGGCTTCGGTAACGAGGTGACCAGCCGCGACGAGATCGACACCACCGATCACTTCGCCGAGGTGATGCCGGAGGATCTCATCAAGTTCGGTCTGATCCCGGAGTTCATCGGTCGTCTGCCGATCGTCGCCTCGGTCACCAACCTGGACAAGGACTCCCTCGTCAGCATTCTGTCCGAGCCGAAGAACGCCCTGGTCAAGCAGTACACCAAGCTGTTCGAGATGGACAACGTGGAACTCGAGTTCAGCAAGGATGCGCTCGAAGCCGTCGCCGATCAGGCCATCCACCGCGGTACCGGCGCGCGCGGGCTGCGCGCCATCATGGAAGAGGTGCTGCTTCCGGTGATGTACGACATTCCCAGTCGAGACGACGTGGAGAAGGTCGTCGTGACCGGTGAGACCGTCCGCGACAATGTGCTCCCGACGATTGTCCCGCGCAAGAACAGCCGCGACGAGCGCCGAGACAAGAGCGCCTGACCCGCCTTCTCATCACCGCAACCCCCGGGAGCTCCGATGCCCCGGGGGTTGCGGCGTGTCGCGGGCGGACGCGCCGCGGCGGGTCAGTCCGCCGTCCTGCTGGGTTCGAGCCGGATCACCACCGCTTTGGAGACCGGGGTGTTTGATTCCCGCGCGACCGATCCGAGCGGGACCAGGGGATTGGTCTCGGGATAATAGGCCGCGGCGTTACCCCGCGGGGTGGAGTACGCGATGAGTTCGAAATCGTCGACGCGACGTTCCTCGATGCCGGCCTCGCCCTCGTACTCGGAGATGATGTCGACGCGATCGCCCGCGTGCAGACCTGCGGCCGCGATGTCATCAGGGTGACACATGATGACCCGGCGGTTGCCTTTGATGCCGCGATAGCGATCGTCGTGGCCGTAGATCGTGGTGTTGTACTGATCGTGACTGCGCAGGGTCTGCAGGATCAGTTTTCCCTCCGGTACCCGTACCCAGTCGAGGGGATGCAGCGCGAAGTGCGCGCGGCCGTCCGGGGTGTCGAATTCGCGGCGATCGCGCGGGGGATGGGGTAGCACGAATCCGTCGGAGAGTCGGACGCGGATGTTGAAGTCCTCGAAACCCGGGATGACCCGAGAGATGTGGTCACGGATCAGGTTGTAGTCGCGGCGCAAGTGTTGCCATGGCACCGGGTGATCGGGGCCCAGGGCGGCGGTGGCGAGATCGCAGACGATGCCGACCTCGCTGCGCAGGTGCGCCGACGCCGGTGGCAACGAACCGCGCGACAGGTGTACCACCGACATCGAGTCCTCGACCGACACCTGCTGTGCCACACCGTCGACAAGGTCCTTGTCGGTGCGTCCAAGGGTCGGCAGGATGAGCGCGGCGCGACCGGTGGCCAGGTGAGATTCGTTGAGTTTGGTGCTCACCTGCACCGTGAGTGCACAGCGGGCCAGGGCGGCGCGGGTGAGGTCGGTGTCCGGTGCCGCGGACACGAAATTGCCGCCCATCGCGAAGAACACGCGGACCTCGCCGCGCGCCATCGCGCCGATGGCCGCCACCGTGTCATACCCGTGCTCGCGTGGAGAGTCGATGCCGAACTCGGCGTCCTGGGCCGCGAGGAAAGACTCGGGCATCTTCTCGAATATGCCCATCGTGCGATCGCCCTGCACGTTGGAGTGCCCGCGGACTGGGCACAGGCCGGCGCCCGGCTTACCGATCATCCCGCGTAGCAGCAGCACATTGGTGCCCTCGCCGATGGTGGCCACCGAATGCCGGTGCTGGGTCAGGCCCATCGCCCAGCACAGGACGACCCGGTCCGCCGAGGCCACCGCCTCGGCCAGGTCGCGGATCTGTGCGTACGTCAGTCCGGTCGCCGCAAGGATCTCGTCGACATCGACATCGTCGAGCGACCGAAGGTAGTCGTCGACCCCTGTGCAGTGGGCGTCGAGGAAGTCCTGGTCGAAGACGGTGCCCGGGGCGGCCCGCTCGGCGTCGAGCAACAGTCGCGCGACACCGCGGAACAGGGCCATGTCGCCGCCGAGACGGATCTGCAGGAAGTCGTCGGCGAGTTTCACGCCGTGCCCCACGACGCCACCGATCTTCTGCGGATCCTTGAACCGCATCAGACCGGCCTCGGGCAGCGGATTGATGGCGACGATCCGGGCGCCGTTGTGTTTGGCCTTCTCCAATGTCGACAGCATGCGCGGATGGTTGGTGCCGGGATTCTGACCGGCGATGATGATGAGATCGGCCGATTCGATGTCGGGCACGGTGACCGATCCCTTGCCGATGCCGATCGATGCGCCGAGCGCGGAGCCCGAGGACTCGTGGCACATGTTCGAACAATCCGGCAGGTTGTTGGTGCCCAGACTGCGCGCGAAGAGTTGATAGACGAACGCCGCCTCATTGCTGGTCCGGCCGGAGGTGTAGAAGACCGCCTCGTGCGGCGATGACATCGCCGAGAGTTCGTCGGCGATGAGCTGGTTGGCCTGTTCCCAGGACACCGGCCGGTAGTGTGAGTCACCCGGAGCGAGGTACATCGGGTGGGTCAACCGCCCCTGCTGTGACAGCCAGTAGCCCGACCGCTCCCGCAGGTCGTCCACCGAGTGAGCGGCGAAGAACTCCGGGGTCACCCGTCGCCGGGTGGCCTCCTCGGCGACCGCCTTGGCACCGTTCTCGCAGAACTCCGCATGCTTGCGGTGGCCGGGCGTCTCCGGCCAGGCGCACCCGGGACAGTCGAACCCGTTGCGCTGATTGAGTTTCGCCAGCGTGCGCGCCGTGCGGACCGGACCCATCTGCTCGAGCCCCCGCGCCAGAGCCACCGCGACCGCTGGGACCCCGGCCGCATGATCCTTGATCACTCCGGTGTCGGTGTCGACGGGTTCGGTGACGGCGATGTCGGTGGACTGGCTTTGACGGCTCATATTCCCATCTTGCCCCGAGTGGGCCGGACTGTCGGCACACTGGTCCCATGGCGCAAACCGATGAGCAGCGGGTGGCGGGAATCGTGCTGGCAGGCGGCCGTTCCCGACGGATGGGTCGCGACAAGGCGGCCATGGACTGGGCAGGAGAGCCGATGCTGGCGCGCGTGGTCCGGACGGTGGGGCAGCGCTGCGATCCGGTGTTCGTGGTGGCCCCGGAGGAATCCGCGGCCTATCAGGGGCTCCACGGCACCGGCGGCCCCGAGGCGCAGTGGGTCACCGACGAAACGCCGGGCGGCGGGCCGCTCGCCGGTCTTGCGGTGGGGTTGTCCCGGGCGGCCGATGCCGGCGCGGCATGGGCGTTCGTGTGTGCGACGGACATGCCGCTGATCTCCTCGGAGTTGATCGACGAGCTGTTGCGGGGGGTCACCGTGTCGACCCAGGCGGTCATCGCCACCGATGCGCAGCGTGACCACCCCATGGCCGGGCTCTATCGCACCGACGTCGCGCCGGTGATCGCGGAGCTGACCGCGGGAGGTGAACGACGGATGCTCGCCGCGCTCGATGCGTTGACCACTCATCGCGTTGCCGTGGGCAATCCGGAATGGCTCACCAATGTCAACGCTCCCGAAGACCTGCACCGGCTCCATGTCTAGCCTGTGACGTTTCCTAAGATTGTGGGGTGAGCACACCCGATCCGAGCCGCGAGCTACCGAAGTCCTGGGACCCCGCCGAACACGAAGCACAGCTATATCAGGGCTGGGTGGACGCCGGTTACTTCACCGCAGACGCGACCAGCGACCGGCCGGCGTTCTCGATCGTCATCCCGCCGCCGAACGTCAACGGGTCGCTGCACATGGGCCACGCCTACGAGCATGTGCTGATGGACGCGTTGGCGCGTCGCCGCCGCATGCAGGGCTACGAGGTGTTGTGGCTGCCCGGAATGGATCATGCGGCCATCGCGATGCAGACGATGGTGGAGCGCAAGATCGCCGCGGAGGACGGATTGACGCGCGACGACCTCGGTCGCGAGGCATTCATCGATCGCGTCTGGACAGAGAAGGCCGAGATCGGCGGAAACATCGGCACGCAGATGCGGCGTCTCGGTGACGGCGTCGACTGGAGCCGCGAACGCTTCACCATGGACGACGGTCTGTCACGCGCCGTGCAGACAGTGTTCAAGCAGATGTACGACGACGGGCTGATTTACCGCGCCGAGCGGCTCGTGAACTGGTCGCCGGTGCTCAAGACCGCCATCAGCGACATCGAGGTGAGCTACGCCGACGTCGAGGGCGAACTGGTCAGCTTCCGCTACGGCAGCCTCGACGACGACGCGCCACACATCGTGGTCGCCACCACCCGCCTCGAGACGATGCTCGGCGACACCGCGATCGCCGTGCACCCCGACGACGAGCGCTACGCCCATCTGATCGGCACCGAACTCGACCACCCGTTCGTCGACCGGCGCATCCCGGTCATCGCCGACGACTACGTCGATCCCGAGTTCGGCAGTGGCGCGGTCAAGATCACTCCCGCACACGACCCCAACGACTTCGCGATCGGGCAACGCCACGACCTCCCGATGCCGACCATCATGGACGACGAGGCGCGCATCGCCGACACCGGAACCGTGTTCGACGGGATGGACCGGTTCGAGGCGCGGGCCAAGGTGCGGGAGGCTCTCGCCGAGCAGGGCCGCATCGTCACCGAGGTCAGGCCGTACCTGCACAGCGTCGGACATTCCGAACGGACCGGCGAGCCCATCGAACCGCGGTTGTCCATGCAGTGGTGGGTGCGCGTCGAGTCCTTGGCCAAGGCGGCCGGCGACGCGGTTCGCAACGGTGACACCGTGATCCACCCGACCTCGATGGAGCCGCGCTGGTTCGGCTGGGTCGACAACATGTACGACTGGTGTATCTCTCGTCAGCTGTGGTGGGGTCACCGCATCCCGATCTTCTACGGCCCCGAGGGGGAGGTCGTCTGTGTGGGGCCCGACGAGCAGGCACCCGACGGCTATGTCCAGGAGACCGACGTCCTCGACACGTGGTTCTCGTCGGGCCTGTGGCCGTTCTCCACCATGGGCTGGCCCGACAACACCGCCGACCTCGAGAAGTTCTATCCCACTTCGGTTCTCGTCACCGGCTACGACATCCTGTTCTTCTGGGTGGCCCGGATGATGATGTTCGGTACCTACGTCGGTGACCGACTCGGCGACGGCAACGCAGTGCCGTTCCACAACCTGTTCCTGCATGGTCTGGTGCGCGACGAGCACGGCCGCAAGATGTCGAAGTCGAAGGGCAACGGCATCGATCCACTCGACTGGGTGGAGCGCTTCGGCGCCGACGCGTTGCGCTTCACGCTCGCTCGCGGCGCCAACCCGGGTAGCGACATATCGGTCGGCGAGGACCACGCACAGTCCTCGCGCAACTTCGCGACGAAACTGTTCAACGCCACCAAGTTCGCGCTGATGAACGGCGCCACGGTAGCTGAACTACCCGATCGCGCAACGCTGACCGAAGCCGACCGGTGGATTCTGGATCGACTCGAGCAGGTCCGGGCCGAGGCCGATGCCGGTTTCGAGGCATACGAGTTCTCCAAAGCCTGTGAGGCGCTGTATCACTTCGCGTGGGACGAGGTCTGCGACTGGTATCTGGAGTTGGCCAAGGTCCAGTATGCGCAGAACGACGACGCACGGTCCGCGTCGACGTCGGTGGTGCTCGGCACTGTGCTCGACAACCTGTTGCGGCTGCTGCACCCGGTGATGCCATTCGTCACCGAGGTGCTGTGGAGGTCGCTGACGGGGCAGGAGTCGGTGGTGATCGCGTCGTGGCCGGCGGCCAGTGGTGTGCCGACCGACGCCCCGGCGGCCCAACACATCGACGACCTGCAACGGCTCATCACCGAGGTTCGGCGCTTCCGCAGCGACCAGGGTCTGCGCCCGGGACAGCGGGTGGCCGCCGAGATCGACGGCCTCGACGCGGCGGCACTCGATTCCTCCCGTGGATATCTGGATTCGCTGGCTCGGCTCGAGCCCGCCGACGACGGTTTCGCGGCCACCGCGACGATCGACGTGCGGTTGTCGTCGGCGACGGTGACCGTCCGGATCGACACGTCCGGGACCGTCGACGTGGCGGCCGAACGTAAACGGCTGACCAAGGACCTCGCCGCCGCGGAGAAGGAACTCGCCTCCACCACTGGCAAACTCGGCAACGAACAATTCCTGGCCAAGGCCCCTGAACAGGTCGTGGCGAAGATCCGGGAACGACAGAAGGTGGCGACCGAGGAAGTCGAACGCCTCGGTGGTGCGCTCGCCGCTTTGGGTGGCGCGTGAGTTCCCGCGACGATCAGGACCACGGCGCCGATGCCGACGACTGGGACGACGATCTTGATCGCGACCACCTCGGTCCCGACGGTCCGGTGTCGCGGGATCTCGGCGCCCTGCTCGACGAGATCGACGCGCGGGATGCCGACCTCGACCCTGACGATATCGATTCTGCCGATGTCGACCCCGCCGATGTCGACCCCGCCGATGTCGACCCCGCCGACGACGAGGAGGACGGGGCCGGAGGATCGCGGCGTCCCGCACGCTTGATCGACGACGCCGCGACGCTCGCCGAACTCGCGGAGGTCGAGGCCGAACTCGACACCCGCTGGCCCGAAACCAAGATCGAGCCCTCGCTGACCCGCATCGCGGCTCTGATGGATCTGCTGGGTTCGCCGCAGCACGGCTATCCGGCCATCCACATCGCGGGAACCAACGGCAAGACGTCGGTGGCCCGGATGATCGACGCGCTGCTCATCGCCTTACACCGGCGCACGGGGCGGATCACCAGTCCGCATCTGCAACGCGTCACCGAACGCATCTCCGTCGACGGTGCGCCGATCTCCGCCCGCACCTACATCGACATCTACCGGGAACTCGAGCCGTACATCACGATGGTCGATGATTCGTCCACCGCTGCCGGCGGACCGCGGATGAGCAAGTTCGAGGTGTTGACGGCGATCTCGTATGCCGTCTTCGCCGAGGCGCCGGTGGACGTCGCGGTGGTGGAGACGGGCATGGGCGGTCGATGGGACGCCACGAACGTCGTCGACGCGACCGTGGCCGTCATCACTCCGATAGCGATGGATCATGCCGATTACCTTGGTGACACGCTCAGCGCGATCGCCGGGGAGAAGGCCGGGATCATCAAGAAGGCAGCGGACGATCTGGTGCCCACGGACCCTGTCACCGTGATCGCGCCGCAGGAGCCCGAGGTGATGGACGTCCTGCTGCGTCAGACGGTCGAGACCGGGACCATCGTCGCCCGGCAGGATTCCGAGTTCGCCGTGCTCGAGTCGATCACCGCTGTCGGCGGCCAGTTGCTGCGTCTGCAGGGCCTCGGTGGAGCGTACGACGAAGTATTCCTACCGTTGCACGGTGCTCACCAGGCGGCCAACGCCGCACTCGCACTTGCTGCGGTCGAGGCCTTCTTCGGGGCGGGCCCGGATCGCCAACTCGACATCGACGCGGTACGGGCCGGTTTCGCGGCGGTGGCGAGCCCGGGCCGGCTGGAACGTGTGCGATCGGCCCCGACGGTGTTCATCGACGCCGCGCACAACCCACACGGCGGCGAGGCGCTGGCGCGGGCGTTGACCGAGGAATTCGACTTCCGACGACTCGTCGGGGTGATCGGCATGCTCGGTGACAAGGATGCGGAAGGATTTCTGGAGGCCATGGAGCCCGTTCTGGACAGCGTGGTGCTCACCAACAACGGTTCGCCGCGCGCACTGGACACCGAGATGCTGGCCGAGATCGCGCTGCCGATCTTCGGTGAGGAGCGGGTGGTGGTGAAGCCGTTCCTGCCCGACGCCGTGGAGACCGCCATCGGACTTGCCGAAGAGTCCGACGGCGAACCGGTCGCCGGTGCCGGCGTCGTGGTCACCGGTTCGGTGGTCACCGCCGGGGCGGCCCGGACGTTGTTCGGCAAGGAGCCCTCATGACCGACCCGGTACGCTTCACGCCGCCGTCGACGGACCCGTGGAAGGGGTTGCGCGGGGTGATGGCGGGCACCTTGATCCTCGAGGTGATCGTCCTGGGCCTGGCGTTCCCGATCGTCGCCAATCTCGGGCCGGGCATCACCTGGTTGTCCGGCGGATACCTCGGGGCGGTGGTGGTGGCGCACATCGTCGCAGCCGGTCTGCAGGGCCGGTCGTATGCGCTGCGTCTCGATATCGGGTTGCAGATCCTGGTGATCGCAGGAGGGTTCCTGCAGTGGTCGGTGGCCGTGGTGGGCGTGATCTTCCTGTGTGTCTGGGTTTACATCGCCTACGTGAAGCACGACGTCGAGGTTCGGATGGCCAAGGGGATGCTGCCGGGGCAGCAACCGATCGACGAGTGATCTGCCGGGATTTCTGCACCCCGGACCTGCGATTCGGCTCCTGCAACTCCTGTTGCCCGACTGTGACCTGTCGGCTCTCGCCCTGAGGTGGTCGATGCTGTGAGAATGTCGCTGCCGGGGAAGAGCGGCTCGCGCCGCGGCCCCGGACCATCAGGTGACCGTTCATGACGTGAGGAATAGCTTGTCTGTGATCTCCAGCCTTCGCCGCCCCCGGGCCGCCGCCGCGATGGCATTGACCGTGATCGGAACGTCGCTGGGCGCGGGAATCGCCGCCGCCGAGCCGGCTGTGCCGACCGAGGATCTTCCGGTCGCCGGAGCACCGATGACGGTCGGCGAAGGGGAGTACAGCTACCTCGCCACCCACGAGGTCACCTCGCGGGCATCGTCGATGCAGGTGCCCGAGGCGATCGCGGCACTGCCCGTCCCGCAGCAGTACCGTCCGGCCAATCTCGGGCTGGCCGCACAGTTCGACATCGCTCTCACGAGTGCGCTGGCGTCCCCCGGCGGCTGCGTGCAGGTCGTGGTCGATCCGCGTGCCCGGTCCGGGAGCCTGTTCAACTACGGATTCTTCCCGGTGGCGGGCGAATACTGCTCGTGACGGTGGCCATCGCCGACCGGTCTTTCGGCTTCTCGCTATGGTGTGCTCGTGACTGAACGGACTCTGGTACTCATCAAGCCCGACGGCGTGGAGCGGTCGCTGGTCGGCGACATCATCAGCCGGATCGAGCGCAAGGGCCTCTCGCTGGTCGCCCTGGAACTCAAGACGGTCAGCGACGAGGTGGCGCGCGGACACTACGCCGAACATGAGGGCAAACCCTTCTATCCCTCGCTGCTCGAATTCATCACGTCGGGACCGTTGGTCGCCGCGGTCCTCGAGGGGCCGCGCGCGGTTGCCGCCTTCCGGCAGATCGCGGGCGGCACCGATCCGGTCGAGAAGGCCGTCCCGGGAACAATCCGTGGAGACTTTGCGCTGAGCACGCAGAACAATCTGGTGCACGGCTCGGACTCGCCCGAGTCCGCCGAGCGGGAGATCGCCCTGTGGTTTCCTGACCTGGGAGTCTGAGCCGACCTTCGCCTTCTCGTTCCCCGCCACACACGCCGTTGGAGATGCCAAACGTGCGTAGTGTGCGGGGAACGACTCGTCGTGTGGGATACTTGCACAGTTGTGGGCGACACACTTTGCCGTCGACAACCGGATGACGCATCCGGCATCGGACACCCCGATTCGCGCGTCTTCCCCATCGGTGTTGACGATGGCGTGGAAGACGACGGCCGGTTGAGGTCATCGACAACGCAAGGCGCCGCCTCGCGGACCGGGTCTTCCGGTGCGCAGAGAACGCGCGAAGACCACACAACACCGGTCCACAGCCGACCGGGACAGACAGTGAAGCCCTCGCGTGGCCGCGTCAGCCCGACGCGCCCGGGGGCTCTAGGAGATTTGAGTGACCGACAACGGGTCGCCGGCTGACGCGAACGCAGCGTCGGAACCGGTGGAGGAGTTCCCCAGCAGGCTTCGTGTGCATGCGCTCGCCAGAGCGCTGGGCATGACGAGTCGAGAGGTCTTGGCGCACCTCGCCGAGATCGGCATCGAGACACGCAGCCCCCAATCAAGCATCGACCGGGAGACCGCCCAGACGGTCGCCGCGCGTGTGCGTGGCGCGGCCGAGCGGGTCGACGCGCCGGAGCAGGCCGAGACGCCGGTGAGACCGCCCGAGGAGGCCGCGGTACCCGCCGAGGAGGCCGCGTCCGCCGAGAGCGCCGGCTCGTCGGTCGAGGCTGCCGAACAGACCACCACGCAGCAGCCGGCTGCCGATCAGGCGACCCCGGCACAGGCGGTAACCGGGGACGACGAGCCCGCGCTGCCTCGCGAATCCGAGCAGGCTGCCACCCACGAGGAGTCGCCGACCCTATTCTCGGCGGTCGATCAGACTCAGCACCACCCGGTGCGGCAGACGGCCGAGGACGTCATGGCACAGCCGCTGTTCCTGTCGCCACAGGCTGCGGAGCCGACCCGGCGTCCGACCCGGTCCGGCGAGGACGAGCGGGTCGAATCCGACGAGTCCGGCAGCACCGACGATTCGACCGGCGACAGCGACACATCGGCAGACGGTGAGCGTGGCTCGCGCCGTCGCCGCCGAGGCCGCCGAGGGCGCGGCCGGGGCCGCGGTGATCAGTCCGACAACGGTGCAGACGAGCCGCAGCAGGCGAGCGACGACACGTCCGACGCGACGGACCGGTCCGATGGGGACAACGACTCCGCACGGCCCTCCGGCAAGAAGGGGAAGAAGGGCGACCGGTCCGACGGCGGCAAGTCCGGCAAGGATGGCGCCGACAAGGGCGAATCCGGCAAGCACGGAGACGACAAGGCCGACGCCGACAAGGACTCCTCGGGAAAGAAGCGCTCCGAGGAGTCCACCGGAACCGACGAGGGTTCGGTATCCGAGGAAGATTCGTCGGATTCGGACTCGTCGGGCGTCGACGACACCGAGGCGGGGTCGTCGAAGCGTCGTCGTCGCCGCCGCCGTCGCAAGGGCGGGGCCGACGCCGAGGACAGCTCACCGGACGATCCGCCGAACACCGTCGTGCACGAGCGTGAACCCCGCAGCAAGAAGGCACGCGACGAGGTCCAGGGCATTTCCGGTTCGACCCGTCTCGAGGCCAAGCGTCAGCGTCGCCGCGACGGCCGGGACGCCGGCCGTCGCCGTCCGCCCATCCTCAGTGAATCGGAGTTCCTGGCGCGCCGCGAGGCGGTCGACCGGGTGATGGTGGTCCGCGAACGTAGCGCCAACAGTGCGATCACCGGGGCCAACGGTTCCGGCGAAACCGGTCAGGCCGTGCCGATCGAGGACTACACCCAGGTGGCCGTGCTCGAGGACGGTGTCCTCGTCGAACACTTCGTCACCACCGAGACATCGTCGTCGATGGTCGGCAACATCTATCTCGGGCGTGTGCAGAACGTGTTGCCCGGTATGGAGGCGGCCTTCGTGGACATCGGGCGCGGTCGCAACGGTGTGCTCTACGCCGGTGAGGTGAACTGGGATGCCGCCGGGCTCGACGGCGGATCGCGCAAGATCGAGCAGGCACTCAAGCCCGGCGACAACGTGCTGGTCCAGGTGAGCAAGGACCCGGTCGGGCACAAGGGAGCCCGGCTCACCACCCAGATCTCGCTGGCGGGTCGCTTCCTGGTCTACGTGCCCGGCGGGTCGTCCACCGGCATCAGCCGCAAGCTGCCCGATGTGGAGCGCAAGCGCCTCAAGAGCATCCTGGGCAAACTGGTTCCTGACGACGCCGGCGTGATCATCCGGACCGCGTCGGAAGGTGTCAGCGCCGACGAACTCGCCGCCGACATCGCGCGTCTGGAAAAGCAGTGGAAGGACATCGATTCAGCGGTCGGCAAGGCGAAGAAGGGTTCGGGGGCCAGCGCGCCACAAGCCCTCTACGAGGAACCCGATCTGCTGGTCCGCGTGGTGCGCGACCTGTTCAACGAGGACTTCAAGAAACTCGTCGTCGAGGGCGGCAAGGCGTGGGACCTCGTCGAGCGGTACATCACTGCGGTGGCGCCGGACCTGATGCAGCGCGTCGAGCGCTTCGAGAAGCCGCATGCCGATGCGCCCGACTCGTTTGTGGTGCACCGGATCGACGAACAACTCGCCAAGGCGCTCGACCGTAAGGTGTGGCTGCCGTCGGGCGGCACGTTGATCATCGAGCACACCGAGGCGATGACCGTCGTCGACGTCAACACCGGCAAGTTCACCGGCTCCGGGGGCAACCTGGAGGAGACGGTCACCCGCAACAATCTCGAGGCGGCCGAGGA
This sequence comes from Gordonia sp. NPDC062954, assembly GCF_044543825.1. NCBI lineage: Bacteria > Bacillati > Actinomycetota > Actinomycetes > Mycobacteriales > Gordoniaceae > Gordonia > Gordonia sp. NPDC062954. The sequence goes on from NZ_JBITWL010000003.1 coordinate 56,430, forward strand.
GATCGTGCGTCAGATGCGGCTGCGCGACATCGGCGGCATGATCATCGTCGACTTCATCGACATGGTCCTCGAATCCAACCGGGATCTGGTGTTGCGGCGGCTGACCGAGGCGCTCGCACGCGACCGGACACGTCACCAGGTATCCGAGGTGACCTCGCTGGGCCTGGTGCAGATGACCCGCAAACGCTTGGGCACCGGACTGCTCGAGGCGTTCTCGACCCCATGCACCCACTGCGGTGGCCGGGGCATCGTGGTCCACGCCAACCCGGTGGAGGCGCGTCCCGACGAGTCGAGCGCCAACGACGGCGGTGGCTCCAAACGTTCACGGCGGAATCGGCGCAAGTCCGAACCGGCGCCTGAGCAGCACAAGCCGGCGCAGAACCCGGCCGAGCACCCGATGTTCCGCGCGATGGCCGCCCATGCCCACGACCACGACCACGACGTCGAGGGTGCCGACGGTGCGCGGGGCGCCGCCGAGCAGGTGGCGTCCCCAGACGCCGGTCGACGTGACGACACCCACGCAGACGACACCCGCGCAGGCGACACCCACGCAGACGACGATGTGGTCGCTGCGATGAGCGACGCGAGCGCGACCGCGCAGTCGGGGAGTGTGACGGCGGCCGACGAGCATGCTGCCGTCGCCAGCGCACCCGCGACCGAGGCGACCCCCACCGACGGAGCGTCGGATGAGACGACCGCGTCGTCCCCGGCAGAACCTGCCGGCGCGGCGTCCGAGCCCAACGAGTCCGATGCCGGTGCCTCCGACGCCGCTGCGTCCGGGCGGTCGCGGCGTCGCCGGCGGGTGGTGCGGAAGGCCGCGGCGCCACCGAAGGCGTCCGAGCCGATCGTGATCTCCGCCGACAACGAGGTCGGCTCGACACCGACACCGACGACGACCTTCGGCCCGACGGATTCGAGTGGTACGGCGGAGGCCGCGGTCGCGGTACGCCGGCGGCCTCGTCGCCGCACGGCCGGACGACCGGCGGGCCCGCCACCGTCCGAGCAGTAACGTCGAAGGGCGACCAGCAGGTCGGGGCGCCGGTGGTCGAGTTTGACCCGGCACACGGCGTTCCCGTAATCTTGATTGGTCGCCTTCGGCGGAGGGTCTGCGCTGTGCCCGGAACGATCAGGTCCACCTGAATCGCACCGATCAGCCGCGCGGAACCGCCGACAGGCCCTCTGGAGTGATCCACAGTGACCCCGGTTGCATCCGCGGGTTCGCCCGCGGACCGCACCAGGATGACGCACCACCCACCCACCCCGGTGCGCGAACCAGCGCCCAGGGTCCGACAGACGAGTTAAAGAGGACAGCTTCGATGGCAACGTACGCGATCGTCAAGACCGGCGGTAAGCAGTACAAGGTCGCAGAGGGCGACATTGTCAAGGTCGAGAAGATCGACAGCGTGCCCGGTAGCAGCGTGAGCCTGCCGGTGGCACTGGTCGTCGACGGCTCGACCCTCACCACCGATGCGGACAAGCTGGCGAAGATCTCGGTGACCGGCGAGGTCGTCGAGCACGTCAAGGGTCCCAAGATCCGCATCCACAAGTTCAAGAACAAGACCGGCTACCACAAGCGCCAGGGTCACCGTCAGAACCTGACGGTCCTCAAGGTCACCGGTATCAAGTAACTCGATTCCCGCACCTACCTCAGGAGGACTGCAGAGATGGCACACAAGAAGGGCGCGTCCAGCTCGCGCAACGGTCGTGATTCCAACGCCAAGCGCCTCGGCGTGAAGCGTTTCGGTGGCCAGCAGGTCAGCGCCGGCGAGATCCTGGTCCGCCAGCGCGGCACCAAGTTCCACCCGGGCGTCAATGTCGGCCGCGGTGGCGACGACACCCTGTTCGCCCTGGAGACCGGCTCGGTCGAGTTCGGCACCAAGCGCGGCCGCAAGACGGTCAACATCGTCCCGGAGACCGCAGCGGTCTGACCGGTCGAATAACAGCTCTACACAGGGCGGGCAGGGTCATCGCGTACCCGCCCGTCCTGTTTGTTTTGAGGCCGAGAGGCTTCGGAGAGAGGGAGTAGCCCGATGTCCCGGTTCGTCGACCGCGTGACCATCCACGTCGCGGCGGGTAACGGCGGTCACGGCTGCTCGTCGGTGCACCGCGAGAAGTTCAAACCGCTCGGTGGTCCCGACGGCGGAAATGGCGGCAACGGCGGGTCGGTGCGGCTGGTGGTCGATCCCCAGGTGCACACGCTCCTCGACTTCCACTTCCGTCCGCACGCGAAGGGATCCAACGGTAAACCCGGGATGGGCGACAACCGTGACGGTGCCACCGGCGACGACCTGGTCCTGAAGGTGCCCGATGGCACGGTGGTCCTGGATGCGGACGGCTCGATCCTTGCAGATCTCGTCGGCGAGGGCACCACCTTCGAAGCCGCCCAGGGCGGCCGCGGCGGATTGGGCAATGCAGCGCTGGCCTCCAAGGCGCGCAAGGCCCCCGGCTTCGCACTGCTGGGTGAAGAAGGGCAGCACCGTGACCTCGTCCTGGAGTTGAAATCCGTCGCCGACGTCGGGCTGGTGGGATTTCCGTCGGCAGGCAAATCCTCGCTGGTTTCGGTGTTGTCGGCGGCCAAGCCGAAGATCGCCGACTACCCGTTCACCACGCTGGCACCGAACCTCGGGGTGGTTCAGGTGGCCGGTGACGTGTTCACCGTCGCCGACGTCCCCGGACTGATCCCCGGTGCGTCCACCGGGCGTGGCCTGGGGCTGGAGTTCCTGCGACACCTGGAGCGGTGTGCGGTGCTGGCGCATGTCGTGGACTGCGCCACCCTGGAACCCGGGCGCGACCCGGTTTCTGACATCGACGCCTTGGAGGCCGAACTCGCGGCCTACCGACCCGCTCTCGACGCCGACCACGGTCTCGGTGACCTGGCATCCCGACCGCGGGTGATCATCCTGAACAAGATCGACATCCCCGACGCCGCGGAACTGGCCGATCTGGTGGAACCCGAACTGGCCACCCGAGGATGGCCCATCTTCCGGATCTCCGCGGTCAGCCACGAGGGTCTCAAGGAGCTGACTTTCGCGCTGGGACGGATGGTCGGGGAGTACCGGGCGAACCAGCCCGCGCCCAAACCTCGTCGACAGGTCATCCGGCCCAAGGCAATCGATGAGGCGGAGTTCAGTGTCGTGCCCGATCCCGAGGTCGACGGCGGATTCATCGTGCGGGGTACCCGGCCCGAACGTTGGATCGCCCAGACCCAGTTCGGCAACGACGAGGCGGTGGGTTATCTGGCCGACCGTCTCAACCGGCTCGGGGTCGAAGACGAGCTGGTGCGCCAGGGTGCGCAGCCTGGGGCGCCGGTCACCATCGGTGACATGACCTTCGACTGGGAGCCGACGACCCCGATGGGTGACGAGGTCCCCATCACCGGCCGTGGGACCGACATCCGCCTCGACCGCAACGAACGGATCGGGGCCGCAGAACGCAAGCAGGCGCGGCGACTTCGGCGCGGTCTGCCCGACGGCGACGAGGATCCCGAACGGGACCACCAGTGAGCGACGTCCGCGAGCACATCGCCCGTGCGCGCAGCATTGTGGTGAAGATCGGGTCGTCGGCGCTCACTGACCTGCATGACGGACTCGACCGCACCCGTCTTGACCGTCTCGCCGACGCGCTGGAGGCGCGGATGCGTGCCGGGTCGGATGTGATCGTGGTGTCCTCGGGTGCCATCGGCGCCGGCATCGCCCCACTCGGGCTCAAGAAGCGGCCCACCGATCTCGCGACCAAACAGGCCGCTGCCAGCGTCGGGCAATTGGCGCTGGCCCACGCGTGGGGCACTTCCTTCCACCGGTACGGCCGCACCGTCGGCCAGGTGCTGTTGACCGCCGACGATGTCTCCAACCGCTCGCATCACGCCAACGCTCAGCGCACGCTGGACCGACTGCGGTCGCTCGGTGCCGTCGCGGTGGTCAACGAGAACGACACCGTGGCGACCGCCGAGATCCGGTTCGGCGACAACGACCGCCTCGCCGCGTTGGTGGCTCATCTCGCGGGTGCCGACGCGCTGGTGTTGCTGTCCGACGTCGACGGCCTCTACGACGGGGATCCGCGCAAGGTCGGTGCCGACGGTAGCCGTGCTCGGCTGATCGCGGAGGTCAACGGACCGGAGGATCTCGACGGGGTCATCGCCGGGTCGGGCGGTGCGCTGGGCACCGGCGGTATGGCCTCCAAGCTCGCGGCTGCGCGACTGTCGGCCGACGCCGGGGTGCCTGTTCTGCTGGCGGCCGCCGATCAGGCAGCGCAGGCGCTGGCCGACGCGTCGGTGGGAACGGTCTTCGCCGCTCGCGACGAGCGGCTGTCGGCGCGGCGGTTCTGGGTGCGCCATGCCGCCGACGCGCGGGGACAGCTCGTGCTCGATGACGGTGCGGTGGCCGCGGTGGCGCGCCGACGCCGATCACTGCTGGCAGCCGGCGTCGTGGGCGTAAACGGACGATTTTCCGACGGCGACGTGGTGGAGTTGCTCGACACGAGCGGTGTGGTGCGGGCCCGCGGGGTTGCCGCCTACGCCTCCGACGACGTGGCGCTGATGGTCCGTCGTTCCACCGCCGACCTACCGGCAGAGCTTCGTCGGCCGGTGGTACACGCCGACGACCTCGTCGCGGTCTGAGCGCACCGTTGGCTCACGCTGCCAGGGCCGGCAGCACCACCGACGCCAGGTGATCGATCTTCAGGTCGGCGAGTTCGTCGGCGCGGGTCGCGCCGCGGTTCACGATGACGAGGGTCTTGCCGGTGCGACGTGCGTGGCGAGCGAACCGCAGGCCGCTCATCACCGTCAGCGACGACCCGACGACCAGCAGTGCATCGCTGTCGTCCACCATCGAGAATGCTTGCTGCACAGTCGGTTTCGGAACGCTCTCGCCAAAGTAGACGATGTCGGGTTTCACGATGCCGTCGCACCGCGGGCAATCGATCATGGTGAAGTCGCTGGTGTCGTCGATGGCTGCGTCGGCATCCGGTGCGACCTCGATCGCCCCGCGACCACGGATGCGCTCGGTGAATCCGCGGTTGATCTGTTCCAGGTCGTGGGCGAGCTGATGGCGGGAGATCTGCCAGCCGCACTCCAGGCATCGCACGCGGCCATAGCAACCGTGCAACTCCACCACACGTCGGGTGCCGGCCTTCGTGTGCAGCATGTCGACGTTCTGGGTGATCACCCCGGACAGTCGGCCCTGCCGTTGCAGATCGGTGAGAGCATGGTGTGCGGTGTTGGGTTGCGCGGCGTCCATGTGTCGCCAGCCGAGATGGTTGCGCGCCCAGTAGTGGCGCCGGAACTCCGGCGACGACAAGAACATCTCCAGCGTCATCGGCGTGCGTTGCGGCGCTCCCGGGCTGCGGTAGTCGGGGATACCGGAGTCGGTGGAGATCCCGGCGCCGGTCAGCGCCACGATCCGCCGGCCGTCGAGCAACGCGCGTGCACGGTCGATCTGTTCGTCGACACCCTCGTCGAGCGGTGTCGGCTCGGCCGGGGACCAGCCGATCTGCAGTCGCGTACGCACCCTGCCCAGGATAGCGGGCTCGACGACGCCACCGGCCCGGCAGAACACGAGGTTCTGCCGGGCCGGTGTTTCACCATCGACGAGGGCCGGTCAGTCGGCGGCCACCGCCTCTGGGGAATGTTTCCCGGTCGATTCGGGAACGGCGACCAGCGGGTAGACGCCGTTCTCGTCGTGCACCTCGGTGCCGACAACGGGAGGATTGAAGACGCAGAGCATCCGCATCTGCGTGTCAGCGGTCACCTGATGACGCTCGTGACCGTTGAGCAGGTACATCGTGCCGGGGGCCAGCGGATAGGTCTCGCCGGTCTCCTTGTCGAGCAACGTTCCGGTGCCCTCGACCAGCCAGACGGCCTCGATGTGGTTGGCGTAGTGGAAGTTGTTCACCGATCCGGCGTTGATGGTGGTCTCGTGGAAGGAGAACCCGACGCGGTCACCGCCGAGGACGATGCGCTTGGACACCCAGTTGCCCAGCGGATCCTTGACGTCGCGGTCAGTGCCCGTGATTTCTTCTGTGGTACGGACGATCATCCGATCACCTCCTTGACGGAATCAGCAATGATGTCGAGGCCACGGTCCAGGTCCTCGTTCGAAATGGTCAGCGCGGGAAGAAGTTTGACGACCTCATCGGACGGTCCGGAGGTCTCGACCAACAGCCCTGCCTCGAAGGCCGACGCGCTGACCTTGCCGGCGGCGGCGGCTTCTTCGAACACGAGACCCTGCGCCATGCCGCGGCCACGGGTGGAGATGCCACTGAACTTGTCGCACAGTTCGTTGAAGCGCGTGTGGATGCGGTCACCCTTGGCGTGCACGTCGCGGGTGAGCGCGTCGTCGCTCCAGTAGTGCTCGAGCGTCTTGGCGCCGGTCACGAATGCGGGGTTGTTGCCGCGGAAGGTGCCGTTGTGCTCACCCGGGGTCCAGACGTCGAGGTCGGACCGGAACAGGGTCAGTGCCAGCGGCAAACCGTAACCGCTGATGGACTTCGACAGCGTGACGATGTCGGGCTTGATGCCGGCGGCCTCGAATGAGAAGAACTCGCCGGTGCGTCCGCAACCCATCTGCACATCGTCGACGATGAGCAGGATGTCGCGGCGCTGGCACAGCTCCGACAGGGCCTGTAGCCACTCGGCGCGGGCGACGTTGATGCCACCCTCGCCCTGGACGGTCTCGACGATCACGGCCGCCGGACGATTGAGCCCACTGCCGGAGTCATCGAGCACCCGCTCGAACCACTGGAAGTCCTCGACGACACCACCGAAGTAGTTGTCGAAGGGCATGGGGGTGGCATGCACGAGCGGGATACCGGCGCCGGCGCGCTTCATCGAGTTGCCGGTCACCGACAGCGATCCCAGGGTCATGCCGTGGAACGCGTTGGTGAAGCTGATGATCGACTCGCGTCCGGTCACCTTGCGGGCGAGCTTCAGTGCTGCCTCGACGGCGTTGGTGCCGGTGGGCCCGGGGAACTGGATCTTGTAGTCCAGTCCGCGCGGCTGCAGGATCTTCCCGTGGAAGGCCTCGATGAACGCACCCTTCGCGACGGTGGCCATGTCGAGTCCGTGGGTGATCCCGTCATCCGAGATGTAGTCCAGCAGAGCCGATTTCATCACCGGGTTGTTGTGGCCGTAGTTCAGCGAACCTGCGCCGGCGAAGAAGTCGAGGTACTGACGACCGGTCTGATCGGTGATGTGAGAACCGCTTGCGCGGGTGAACACCGTCGGCCAGCTACGGCAGTAGCTGCGGACTTCGGACTCGTGCTTGGTGAAGACGGAATCGTCGATTGACTGATCGAGAAGTTGCATGGGTAACTTCCCCCTTTACTTATTGACGATTGAAATTGCGACCTGGTCGCACACGGAGTGCGCCGACATCGCTGATGTCGGCGCAACTGCCGGTGAGATGGTCAAGTGCTCAGTTGTGAAAAGACTCAGTTGTGAATTGAGACGTGTGGACAGGAATGATCAGGGTTCAACGAGCTCGGGCTCGAGGAGGTAGAGATCCTCGGGCTCGTGCGCGTCCGGAAACTGATCGGCGGCAAACAGATCACGACGCTCGAAGCGCAGGCCGCGAGCGTTCGCGACTGATTCGAACAATCGCTGCGATGCGACATTGTCCGGACTGATCGTGGTGTGCATCGCGACCACACCCGACCGCTGACAGCGGTCGAACAGGCGATGCAGCATGGTGCCGGCGATACCGTGGCCGCGGCAGGAGTCGTCGACGGCGACCTGCCACACCATGAGGGTGGACGGGTCGGTCTGGCGTCGATAGCCGGTGACGAATCCGACCGGGCGCCCATCGACCTCGGCGACGATCGATGTCGAGGAGAAATCATGGCACCACAGGACGTAGGAGTAACTCGAGTTGACGTCGAGAACCTTTGAGTCCGAGGCGATTTCCCACAATCGTTCGCCGTCGTCGGCGGTGGGCTGCCGGTAATCGACAGCAAGGGCAGTGGTTGGGGCCGTACTTGTTTGGAGCGGGCTCATGACGCTTTCGACGTTAACAACGCGGTTACCTGAAGTCACCCGTCCTCAGAAATCGGACACCGAAAGCCCGCATAATCCCCTGCTCAGCCACTGTTTGTGAAGTGCATCACAAACTATTGCACGACCTGGACTTAGATGGGACAAGGGGTGGCTACTCCGCACCAGCCGTACCGCACAATGGTGGACGATGACCAGAATAATTGCGGGTGAACTGCGCGGACGCAGACTGGCGGTACCCGACAGCGGCACCCGGCCGACCTCGGATCGGGTCCGCGAGGCGATCTTCAACATCCTGCTTGCGCGGACCGAACTGGACGACGCATCTGTGGTGGACCTCTACGCCGGCTCCGGTGCGCTGGGGCTGGAGGCGTTGTCGCGCGGCGCGGCGCGCGCCACCTTCGTGGATTCGCGCCGCCGGGCCACCACGGTGATCGCGGCAAACGTCCGCACGTGTGGCGTGGCCGAGCGTGTGTCGGTCATCACCCGATCCGTCTCTGCCCACCTGGCGGCGGGCGGTGGCGGCGACGTGGATGTGGCGTTCCTCGACCCGCCGTACCACCTCGACAACGAGGCCATGTCCGGTGACCTCGCCGCGCTGAGCGCACACTGGATGGTGGTGGGCGGCATCGTGGTCGTCGAACGTGCCGTCCGTGCGCCCCAGACACACTGGCCCGACGAGTTCACAGTGCTGGTGCACAAGAGCTATGGCGACACACGTGTGGAGGTGGCGGTTCTTGACCGATCCGGACGAGAAGAGTGTGGCGGCGCCGGGGGTGGCTGCGAGGAGTGCCGAGATGAGACCGGCGAGCGCTGACCCGGCGATGCGCATCGGTGCGCTGGAGACCGCGCTGCCCATCATCTGTGCACCCATGGCGGGTGGCCCCACCACGCCCGCTCTTGTCGCGGCAGTCGGGCGAGCCGGCGGACTCGGCATGCTCGCGGCGGGCTACCTCACCGCCGAGGCCCTCGAGGATCTGGTGGCCGATGTCGAGTCGCGTGGCCCGTGGCTCTACGGCGTCAATCTCTTTCTCTCCGGGGTCGACCGCTGCGCCGGTCCGGACGGTGCCCGGCAGCGAGGGGCGGTAGAGGCGTATCGCCGGACGTTGGCGGTCGAGGCGAGCCGGCACGGTGCCGACGTGGGCGAACCCCGTTTCACCGACGAGGCGGTCGAGGAGAAGCTCGAGGTGTTGTCCCGACACCATCCGGCTCTGGTGAGTGTCACCTTCGGCGACCCGGAAGCGGCGCTGGTCGAGCGGGTCCACACCGACATCGGCGCGCCGGTCGCGGTCACGGTCACCTCGGTGGCCGAGGCGCGCGCAGCGGTGCTCTCGGGTGCCGACGCGCTCATCGCGCAGGGCATCGAGGCCGGCGGCCATCGTGGTCTGTGGTTCGACGATCCGGCGCTGCCGGCCGGCGGCCCGGCGACACCCACCGCCGAACTCGTCCGGGCGATCTGTGCCGACACGACGGTCGTATCCGCGCAGGTGCCGGTCGTCGCGGCCGGAGGGGTTTCCGATGGCGCCGGAGTCCGGTCGATGCTCGCCCTGGGTGCGGTCGGTGCACAATTGGGCACCGCCTTCCTGTGCACCGACGAGGCGGGTACGGGTTCGGCGCATCGGCGGGCTCTGCTGGAACAGACCTACCTCGACACGGTCGTGACGCGCGCCTTCTCCGGCCGATCGGCGCGGTCGCTACGTAATGGCTTCGCCGACCGGCATCCGGACGCGCCGGCGGTGTATCCACAGGTCCATCACATGACCAAGCCGATTCGGGCCGCGGCGGCCGCGGCCGGGGTGGCCGACGACATCAACCTGTGGGCCGGTACCGGCTGGCGGTCGGTGGTGGCCGGCCCTACGGCCGAACTGATGGCGCGGCTGGCCGCCGAGTTCCTCGACGCCCCCTGACCGTCGAGGAGTTCGGCCGGTCGGCCCTCGCGTAGATTTCGGTCATGACCTCAGCTGTCTTCCCCGGCTCCTTCGACCCGTTCACCGTCGGTCACCGCTACATCGTCGAGCGTGCCGCCGCCCGCTTCGACTCGCTGGTCGTCACCGTGGTGGTCAACCCGAACAAGAAGGGCATGTTCGACGTCGACGAACGCATCGCCCTGATCCGCGAGGACTGCGCCGATCTGGCCAACGTGCGTGTCGACCGCTGGACCGGCCTGCTGGTCGACTACCTGCGTCGGGAAAACATCGACACGATAGTGAAGGGGCTGCGCTCGGGCACCGACTTCGACTACGAGGTGCCGATGGCGCAGATGAACCGCGAGCTCGCCGACGTCGAGTCCATGTTTCTGCTCACCGATCCGCGCTACGCGCATGTGTCGAGCTCGCTGGTCAAGGAGGTGGCCAAGCTCGGCGGGGACATCACGCCCTTCTTGTCGCCGGCGATCCACGAGCGACTGCAGGCGCGGTTGGCGGGGGAGCAGCGGATCTGACCTAACTGTCCCGCGCGACTGTCCCGCGCGACACGCCCCGTCCGCCTCACTAATCACAGACGCACCATTCGGCACAATAGTCACAGTTGTTTCATGCCAACCGAAGGCGACCAGCCGGATTGGGGTAGCTGTGTACCGGGTTTTTGAAGCGCTCGACGAACTCGCCGCCATCGTCGAGGAAGCGCGAAGCGTCCCGATGACCGCGGGTTGCGTCGTGCCACGAGGGGACGTCCTCGAGCTCATCGACGACATCAAGGATTCGATCCCGGGTGAACTCGACGACGCCCAGGATGTGCTCGATCAGCGCGACTCGCTGGTCGGCAACGCCCGCGAGCACGCCGAGACCGTGATCGGCAAGGCCGACTCGGAGTCCGAGGCGGTGATCGCACACGCACGTGCGGAGGCAGACCGCATCCTGTCCGAAGCGAAGGCCCAGGCCGACCGGATGGTCGACGAGGCCGGCGCGCACGGCCGTCAGATGGTCGAAGAGGCCACCGCCGACGCGCATCGGCTGTCGACGAGTGCGGCACGTGAATTCGAAGCGGTCACCGGTCGCGCCCGGGCCGAGGCCCAGCGCACCATCGACTCCGCGAACAACACCTACGACAAGTCCGTAGCCGACGGCATCGCCGAGCAGCAGCGCCTGGTGTCCGAGGCGGAAGTGGTGGCCGCCGCGAAGTCGGAGGCCGAGCGGATCATCGACGCCGCCCATGCCGAGGCCGACCGGCTCCGCGGGGACTGCGACGTCTACGTCGACGAGAAGCTGGCCCAGTTCGAGGAGATCCTCACCGGCACCTTGCGGTCGGTCAATCGGGGACGGCACCAGTTGCGGACCGGCGCGGGGATGCACGACTACGTCGAATACCCGCGCAGCGTCGACGAACCGCCTGCGCCGCGCGGTGCATCGCAGACCCACGATCGCGTCGACAATCAGGGCTCACCGCTGGCCGTCTGAGCGTAGGGCCGGGACCGTTCGAAGAGTCCGCAGGTCGGGCGTATCGTGCAACTGTGGCAGATCGAGCAATGAGCCGGAGTGTCGCGTCTGACGGGGCGAACTCCGGCGGCAAACAGGCCGACCCGTTCGTGCTCGACGTCCGTTCGCTGGGACGTCGAGCGGGGTCTATGTCGGAGGTGCATCGGACCGTCGTCGCGCCGGAACGCATCGGACTGGACATGATCGCGATTCCCGCCGGTTCCGAGGTCGACCTCGATCTGCGGCTGGAGGCGGTCACCGAGGGCGTGCTGGTCACCGGCACGGTGAGCGGTGAGACCGAAGGTCAGTGCTCACGGTGTCTGGAGCCGGTCGACGGCACCGTCACGGTGTTCCTCACCGAATTGTTCGCCTACCCCGACAGCGAGACCGAACAGACCACCGACGCCGACGACGTGCACCGACTCGTCGATGACCGGCTCGACCTCGAGCAGTCGATCATCGACGCCGTCGCCCTCGAATTGCCCATGTCGCCGTTGTGTTCGGAGGATTGCGAGGGCCTCTGCCCCGAATGCGGCGTCCGACTCGCCGTCGCCGAACCGGGACACGCGCACGAACAGATCGATCCCCGATGGGCGGCGTTGCGTGACAAGTTCGGCGCGCCCGGCGACGCCTCACCGCAGGGCCGGGAGACACCGAAGGACAAAGGTGGTGACTGACCCAGACGTGGCCGGCGACAACGACGTGACCGACCAGACGCCCGCGTCACCACCTGATGATCCGGCGCAGGAACGATTTGCCGATCTGCTCCGGGCGCTGCACGCGCAACTGTCCACCGAACTGTTGGTGTTGGCGCTGACTCACCGTTCCTACGCCTACGAGAACGGCGGGCTACCCACCAACGAGCGCTTGGAATTCCTCGGTGACTCGGTGTTGGGGGTGATCATCACCGAACGGCTCTACCTGCGGTACCCGGATCGATCCGAGGGCGAACTGGCCAAGATCCGGGCCAGCGTGGTCAACATGCACGCGCTCGCCGAAGTGGCCCGTGGGCTCGGCGACGGGGGCCTCGGGCGTCACCTCTACCTCGGGCGTGGTGAGGAACTCACCGGTGGCCGCAACAAAGACAGCATCCTCGCCGACGGCCTCGAGTCGGTCTTCGGTGCGTTGTACCTGGAACACGGTCTCGCCGTGTGCAAGGACATCATTCTCGGATTGTTCGACGAGATCATCGGCCACGCAGGGCATCTCGGCGCCGGTCTGGACTGGAAGACATCGCTGCAGGAGCTCTCGGCGGAGGGTGGCTACGGGCCGCCGCACTATCAGATCACCTCGACCGGTCCCGACCACAACAAAGAGTTCACCGCAGTCGCGGTGGTGGCCGGCGAGAGTCTGGGTGAGGGGAGTGGGCGTACCAAGAAGGAGGCCGAGCAGAAGGCCGCCGCCTTGGCCTGGCAGGCGCTCACCGACCGCGCCGCCGCGAACTGACCGGACCCGGACGTGCCCGAACTTCCTGAAGTGGAGACCGTGCGGCGCGGTCTGGCCGATCACGTCGAGCGCCGAATCATCACGTCGGTCGACGTGCTACACCCGCGGTCGGCCCGACGTCACGTCGGCGGTGGTGCGGACCTGGTCGGGCGGTTGACCGGTACGCGGGTGGCCGGCGTGCATCGCCGCGGAAAGTATCTGTGGCTCGACATGGCCGATTCGGCCGACAGCTTTCCGCTCGTCGTTCACCTCGGCATGAGCGGTCAGATGCTCATCAGCCCAGCCGGTGCCGAGGACCACATTCACCTGCGCATCCGGGCGACACTCGATGACGGCAACGAGCTGCGGTTCGTCGACCAACGCACCTTCGGCGGCTGGCATGTCGACGAATACGTCGACACCCCCGACGAACTCGGTCGGTGGCTGCCGGAATCGATCGCGCACATCGCCCCGGACCCATTCGATCCGACCTTCGATGCCGCCCGAGTGACCGCCGTCATCCGGTCGCGGCACACCAAGATCAAACGGGCCCTGCTGGACCAGACGGTGATCTCCGGCGTCGGCAACATCTACGCCGACGAGGCGTTGTGGCGCAGCCGGGTCCACGGCACCCGGCTGACCGACGGGCTCAGCCGGGCGAAGGTGATCGACCTGCTCGCGTCGGTCAGCGATGTCATGGGTGACGCGCTCGTCGTCGGCGGAACCTCATTCGACTCGCTGTATGTGAACGTCAACGGGGAGTCGGGGTACTTCGAGCGCTCGCTGAACGCCTACGGTCGCGCCGGTGAACCGTGTCGACGATGCGGCGCCATCATGCGGCGCGAGCAGTTCATGAACCGCAGCTCGTACTTCTGTCCGAAGTGTCAACGTAAGCGCTGAGTCTGCCGCCCACTCGACGAGAAGCAGCGCCCAGTCGACGAAGTTCAGCGCCCAGTCGACGAGAATCAGAGCCCAGTCAACGAAAAGCGAACGAAAGCGACCATGAGCACCGATCAACACCTGTCCCAGACCGATGGCAGCACCGCACGCCCCCACACCGAACTCTGGGTGGAACGCACCGGAACGCGCCGCTACACCGGGCGCAGTTCTCGCGGCGCCGAGGTGCTGGTCGGTTCCGAGGACGTCGACGGCGTCTTCACCCCCGGCGAGTTGCTCAAGATCGCGCTCGCCGCATGCACCGGCATGTCGTCGGACCGGCCGCTGTCGCGCCGCCTCGGCGATGACTACGACGCCACGGTCCGCGTGAGCGGCGCCGCCGATCGGGAGAACGAGGTGTATCCCGTCCTCGACGAAGTGCTCGAGATCGACCTGTCCGAACTCGACGCCGACGCAGCGCAACGACTACTGGTGGTGGTCGAGCGGGCGGTCGACGCCGTCTGCACGGTCGGCCGCACCATCAAGGCCGGCGCGACGGTCAATCTGAGTATCGAAACGGACTGAGTGCGATGACCGACAACGCCGACGACCCGGTCCGGCTCACCGCACACGTCCACGGACTGGTGCAGGGTGTGGGCTTCCGGTGGTGGACCCGGTCGCGTGCGCTCGAACTCGGTCTGGTCGGTTACGCCGCCAACCTCGCCGACGGCCGCGTCCTGGTGGTCGCCGAGGGCTCCCGCGCCGACACCGAAGCTCTGCTCGCCGCGTTGCGTTCCGGCGACACACCCGGGTCGGTCGACGTCGTGGTGGAACGAGTCGACCCGCCACGCGGTGACCTGCAGGGTTTCGTCGAGAAATAGCCGCGTGCCGACGACTCTGCACAGGGTGCGCGTGCTGGCGCCGCCACCGCGCGATGGTGAGTATTCTGTACCGTCGTGCACCTCAAGAGCCTGACCCTGAAGGGCTTCAAGTCGTTTGCGTCGTCCACGACGCTGCGCTTCGAGCCCGGCATCACCTGCGTGGTGGGCCCCAACGGGTCGGGCAAATCCAACGTCGTCGACGCCCTGACCTGGGTGATGGGCGAGCAAGGTGCCAAGGCCCTGCGCGGCGGCAAGATGGAAGACGTCATCTTCGCCGGCACCTCCGGTCGTCCGCCCCTGGGGCGTGCCGAGGTGACCCTCACCATCGACAACGCCGATGGGGCCCTGCCCATCGAGTACTCCGAGGTGTCGGTCACCCGGCGCATGTTCCGCGACGGCGCGGGTGAATACGAGATCAACGGCAACTCGTGCCGCCTGATGGACGTGCAGGAACTGCTCAGCGACTCCGGTATCGGCCGCGAGATGCACGTCATCGTCGGACAGGGCCGCCTCGCCGCGATCCTCGAGGCCCGGCCCGAGGAGCGTCGAGCGTTCATAGAGGAGGCCGCCGGCGTCCTCAAACACCGCAAACGCAAAGAGAAGGCGGTCCGCAAACTCGATTCGATGCAGGCCAACCTGGCGCGCCTGACCGACCTGACCGGCGAGCTGCGCCGCCAACTCAAGCCGTTGGGGCGTCAGGCCGAGGTCGCCCGCCGGGCGCAGACGGTGCAGGCCGACCTGCGTGACGCCCGGTTGCGGTTGGCCGCCGACGACCTGGTGACCCGGCGCGCCGAGATGGCCGAACACACCGCGGTGGAGGACGAGGTGCGGGCCCAGCAGGACGAGGTGACCGCACTGCTCGACCGGGCCACCGAGGAACTGGGTGAGCATGAACGTCATCTGGCCGAGGTCGCACCCGCCGCCACGGCGGCCGGCCAGACCTGGTTTCGGTTGTCGGCCCTGGCCGAACGCGTCGACGCCACTTCGCGCGTCGCGGCCGAGCGCACCCGCTATCTCAGCGAACCCGTCGCCACCAGCAGCGGCCCCGATCCCGAGGAACTCGACCGGCAGGCCGAGCAGGCCGCCGCCACGGAGTCCGAGCTCGGTGCGGCGGTGACCGCCGCCGCGGAGTATCTCGAGGCGACGCAGGAGGAACTGGCGCGCCACGAGGAGGCCGCAGCCGAGGCCGAACGCGCCCACATGGCCGCGGTGCGAGCCATCGCCGACCGGCGCGAAGGGCTGGCCCGACTCGAAGGTCAGGTCGACAACCTGCGCACCAGGTCGGAGTCGGTGGATGCCGAGGCGGCCCGATTGACGGCGGCCATCGCCGCGGCCAACGAACGTGCCGAGGCCGCGCAGGCCCGCCAGGACGCCACGGCCACCGTCCTGGGTGAATACGAGGCTGCCGAGCACGGGCTCGATGAACACCACGAACGTTCGGTCACCGCGCTGAATCTGGCCAACGAACGTGTTGCGTCGCTGCAGACCGAGCAGCGCGAGACCGAGCAGCGCATCGCATCGCTCACCGCGCGTATCGAGGCACTCGAACTCGGGTTGGAACGCAACGACGGCGGTGCCTGGCTGCTCGAGCACGCGCCCGACGGCCTGCTCGCGCCGATGTCGGAGCTGCTGACCGTGGACAACGGATACGAGACGGCGATCGCGGGAGCGCTGGGCAACGCGGTCGACGCCATCGCGACCGTGGATGCGCTCGCCGCTGTCAGCGCCCTTGCGGCACTGAAATCCGGCGACGGCGGGCGAGCCTCGCTGATCCTGGGGGGTCTGCCGAGCCAGCGCCCAACCCCCGACATCGAGCTGCCGGCCGGGGCGCGCTGGGCGGCGACGGTCGTGTCGTGTCCGGACTCGATCCGCGGCGCGGTGGAACTGGTGCTGGGGGACACCGTGGTGGTCGCCACCGCAGAGCAGGGCCTCGAGATCGCCCAGCGCCACCGACTGCGCACGGTCACCCGCGACGGCGACCGAATCGGCCCGGGATCGGTGGAAGGCGGGTCGTCGCACCGGCCGTCCACACTCGAGGTGCAGTCGTCGATCGACATCGCCGCCGAGGAATTGGTGGCGGCGCGCCGGCGGTCCGAGGAGATCGAGGCCGCGCTCGACGGCGCACTCGCCGAGCAGGTCACCCGGCGCGAATCCGCTGAGGAGGCGCTCGCGGCATTGCACGAGTCCGACGCCAACGTCGGCGGCACCTACGAGGAGATGGCGCGGCTGGGCCACGAGATCCGGGTCGCCCACGCGGAGGCCGACCGCCTCACCCGGCAACGCGCCAAGGCCGAAGAAGGCCGCAGCGAGATGGTCGAGAACCTGCGGCAACTCGAAGAGCGCCTCCGGTATGCCCGCGACGAATCGGAGACCGCGCCGGCCCAGGTGGGGGACGAGGAACCGAGAGCCGCGGCCGCCGAGGCCGTGGCCGCTGCCCGGGCGGCCGAGATGGAATCCCGGCTGCAGCTGCGCACCGCCGAGGAACGGTTGGCCTCGGTGCGTGGACGCGCCGATTCCTTGCGTCGGGCGGCCGTGCGCGAACGCGAGGCGCGGGTGCGGGCCGAACGCCAGGATCGGGCCCGACGTCAGGCAGCAGCCGTCGCCGAGGCCGTCGCGGCCGCGGCGCGCGACGTCTCGGACCGGCTGCAGGTGTCGGTGGCGGCCGCACAGTCCGGCCGGGACGAACTCGAACAGATGCGAATCGAACGCACCGCCGCTGTCGACGACCTGAAAGGCCAGGTCAACGACCTCACCGCGCAGCTGGGCAGCCTCAAGGACGCGGTTCATCGCGACGAGGTGGCCCGCGCGCAGGCGGCGCTGAGGATCGAACAGCTCGAGGAACAGATCCTGGAATCGTTCGCGATCGCACCCGACGATCTCATCGGCGAGTACGGCCCTGAGGTCCCGATGCCTCCGTCCGCCCTCGAGATGCAGGAGTACGAACAAGCCAAGGAACGCGGCGAGTCGGTGGTCGCGCCCGCACCGATGCCCTTCGATCGCAAGGCCCAGGAGGCGCGCGCGAAGAAAGCCCAGAAAGACCTGAACACGCTGGGGAAGGTGAATCCGCTCGCCCTCGAGGAGTTCGCCGCACTCGAAGAGCGCTACAACTTCCTGTCGGCTCAACTCGAGGACGTCAAGGCGGCGCGACGCGACCTGCTCGCGGTGGTCGACGAGGTGGATGCGCGCATCCTGCAGGTGTTCACCGAGGCCTACGCCGATGTGGAACGCGAGTTCACCGAGGTGTTCCGTACCCTGTTCCCCGGCGGTGAGGGACGCCTCGTACTCACCGAACCGGGAGACATGCTGACGACGGGTATCGAAGTGGAAGCACGGCCACCGGGCAAGAAGGTCAAACGTCTGTCGCTGCTGTCCGGCGGCGAGAAGTCGCTGACCGCCGTCGCGATGCTGGTGGCGATCTTTCGCGCCCGGCCCTCGCCCTTCTACGTCATGGACGAGGTGGAGGCGGCCCTCGACGACACCAACCTGCGTCGCCTGATCTCGTTGTTCGAGCAACTGCGCGAGCGCTCGCAGCTGATAGTCATCACCCATCAGAAGCCGACCATGGAGGTCGCCGACGCGCTGTACGGCGTGAGCATGCGTGGCGATGGGATCACCGCGGTGATCTCTCAGCGCCTGCGAGGTGTCGACATCCCGGTGAGTCAACAAACCCAGGCGCCCGGATAGTCGCGGCGTCCACCCGACCGACAACCAACGGAAAGCGAATCGCCAGTGAACACCCCCATCATCATCGGCATCGTCATCGCCGTCATCGTGCTCATCGCGCTCGTCGCGGGCGGGGTGGCGGTGTCGCGACGCCGGCGGATCTCGCTGTCGGACGACACCGGATCGCAGGGTGCGGTCGACGGCACGACCCGTCAGGTCGACAAATCGGGCGGATACAAGGCCGGGTCGGGATTCAGCTTCAGCCAGGGTGGCGCGGGCGGGGTCGGGCTCGCCGAGCCGCCGGAGCCGACGACTCCGGCCGCTCCCGCGGCACCGACAGGCACCGGCCCCGCGGCGCCGGAGGCGCCGACCGAGCGCACCGAGGTCGATGGGCAGCCCGGTGTCGGCGACGACGCATCGGTACCGCGGGACTCCGCCCAGCGCGGAATCCAGGACGTCGCGCTGCCGGCCGAGGACACCGTGGTCGACGACGCGGCCGGCGCTGACACGGGGGTCGAGGACACCGTCGCGCACAGCCCCGAGGCCGCAGCCGCGACGCCCGAGACTGTCGAGGCGCCCGAGGATATCGAGGTTCCCGAGTCGCCTGCCGAGCTGTTCGAGGCGCCGGCGCCGGACACCGACGCCGCGCCCGACACCATCCCGGTCGATACGGAACCCGACACCGCACCGCCTGCCGAAGCCGCGCCGGGCGTGGCATCGAGCACCGCCCCGGTCGAGGAGATCGCGCCCACCGCCGGACGCCTCGGACGACTACGTGGCCGGCTCTCGCGGTCGCAAGGCGCCATCGGCAAGAGCATGCTCGGACTGCTCGGTGCCGGCGACCTCGACGAGGACAGCTGGGAGGAGATCGAGGACACGCTGCTGATGGCCGACCTCGGCACCACCGCGACGATGGCCGTCGTCGAGCGTCTGCGCACCGAACTCGCCGCCAACAACGTGCGCACCGCCGACGAGGCGCGCGCGACACTGCGCCGGGTCCTTGTCGACCAGCTCTGGCCCGAACTCGATCGATCGGTGCGGGCGCTGCCGCATGCGGGTGGACCGGCCGTCATCCTCGTCGTCGGGGTCAACGGCACCGGCAAGACCACCACCACCGGCAAACTCGCCCGAGTGCTCGTGGCCGACGGCCGCCGGGTGCTGCTCGGCGCCGCCGACACCTTCCGCGCCGCGGCCGCCGACCAGCTGCAGACCTGGGGTGAGCGGGTCGGTGCCGACGTCGTGCGCGGCAAGGAACAGGCCGATCCGGCGTCGGTGGCCTTCGACGCCGTCGCCAAGGGCATCGACACCGGCGTCGACGTGGTCATGATCGACACCGCCGGTCGACTGCACACCAAGACCGGGCTGATGGACGAACTCGGCAAGGTCAAGCGCGTCGTCGAGAAGAAGGCGCCGGTCGACGAGGTGTTGCTGGTGCTCGACGCGACCGTCGGGCAGAACGGGCTCACCCAAGCCCGGGTGTTCGCCGAGGTGGTCGACATCTCGGGCGTGGTGTTGACCAAACTCGACGGCACCGCAAAGGGGGGCATCGTCTTCCACGTCCAGGAGGAGCTCGGTGTGCCGGTGAAACTGGTCGGCCTCGGCGAGGGCGCCGACGACCTCGCGCCGTTCGAGCCGGAGGCCTTCGTCGACGCTTTGCTGTAGTCACAGTCGCGATCCGACAACACAAAAGCGGCGTCGGACATCCTTCGGCGAGGCTGAGAAGCAGCTGAAGCGCGACCAGGGCCGTTACGCGCACGAAATATAAAACGTTCACGGGTTCACACGCCCGAAACCTCAGGGCACCACAGCTGAAACCGTCTGCCGACAGAGTCTCTGTGCAGGCGTCGAGCCGTCGGCGCACTTGAGGGAGGTTTCACAAAGTGGTTTTGGCACTGCCAGAAGAAGTTTTTGGCGAAGTCAACCCCGGTGATACGGCGTGGATGCTCGCCGCAGCGGGTTTGGTGTTGCTGATGACGCCCGGACTCGCCTTTTTCTACGGGGGGCTGGCTCGGGGCAAGTCTGTCCTGAACATGATGATGATGTCGTTCGGCTCGCTGGCCACGGTCAGCGTGGTCTACGTGTTGTGGGGATTCTCGATGTCGTTCTCCGACGGCATCACCGGCAACAGTGACATCGCCGGCATCTTCGCCAATCCGTTCGCGCTGTTCGGTTCCGACCAACTGACGGCCACCGCGGGTACCGAGGACGCGACGACGTACGTGACCGCCGGAATGAGCATCCCGGCCATCGTGTTCCTGGGCTTCCAGCTGACCTTCGCGGTCATCACCGTCGCCCTGATCAGCGGCGCGCTCGCCGAACGCGTGAAGTTCTCGACCTGGCTGATCTTCACCGTGCTCTGGTCGACGATCGTCTACTTCCCGCTCTCGCACATGGTGTGGGGCGGTCTCGTCGGGGGCGGCGGCATCATGGGCGGCGGCGAAGACGGTTTCGCTGCTTGGATGTTCGGCAGCACCGACGGTGAGGCCAACGTGGCGCCGATCGACTTCGCCGGTGGCACCGTGGTTCACATCAACGCCGGTATGGCCGCGTTGGTCCTGGCCCTGATCGTCGGCGCTCGCTCCGGCTTCGGCCGTACCGCCTACCGTCCGCACAACATCCCGTTCGTGATGCTCGGCGCAGCGCTGCTGTGGTTCGGCTGGTTCGGCTTCAACGCCGGTTCGGAACTGGCCGCCGACATGACCGCCGGCCTGGTGTGGGTCAACACGACCGCCGCCACCGCCGCAGCGATCATCGGCTGGCTTGCGGTGGAAATCATCCGCGACAAGCACGCCACCAGCGTGGGCGCCGCGTCCGGTATCGTCGCCGGTCTGGTCGCGATCACCCCGGCCTGTGGCTCGCTGACCCCGGTCGGCTCGCTGATCCTCGGCGTCATCGCCGGTGCACTGGCGGCCCTCGCCATCGGTCTGAAGAACAAGTTCGGCTACGACGACTCGCTCGACGTGGTCGGCGTGCACCTCGTCGCCGGCCTGTGGGGCACCGTCGGTGTGGGCCTGCTCGCCAAGGACGTCGGCCTGTTCTGGGGCGGCGACTACAAACAGGTCGTCGTGCAGATCGTCATCGCGGCCTTCGCGCTCGTCTTCACCGGTGTCCTCACCACTATCATCGCCCTCGCGCTCAAACCACTCGGCTGGAAGATCGGCCAGGAGGACGAGCACAACGGCATCGACGAGGCAGAACATGCGGAGACGGCCTATGAACTGGCATGAATCCCTGCACTTTCGCCTATACGCTGATTCCTGTGGAGAGGGATAACTGATGAAGCTGATCACCGCAATCGTGAAGCCGTTCACGCTCGAGGACGTCAAAGCAGGACTCGAGCAGGCCGGAATCCTGGGTATGACCGTCAGTGAGGTCCAGGGATACGGCCGCCAGAAGGGCCACACCGAGGTCTATCGCGGCGCCGAGTACTCGGTGGACTTCGTTCCCAAGGTCCGCGTCGAGGTGGTCGTGGACGACGCCGCCGTCGACAAGGTCGTCGACGTGATCGTCGAGGCGGCGCGCACGGGCAAGATCGGGGACGGAAAGGTGTGGGTCTCGCCGGTCGAATCGGTTGTCCGAGTTCGGACCGGGGAGCGCGGCGGCGACGCGCTCTGATCCGGGGCAACCCGCCCCTTTGAAAAAGACTCACGACCCCGCGTCTGACGACTCAGGCGCGGGGTCGTGTCCATCACGAAGGAAGTGTAAGAACTCCGTGGCAGCAACAGATCTCGCGGCGACCCGTCGGCAACTCCTGCAGTCGGGGCAGGCGGGCAAGCTCGACGCCCCCGGCCTGCGACAGGTGCTTGTCGATCTCCACGAGTTCTGGCTGACCAGCAAGGGAGCCGAGCTCGGTGTGCGCCCACAGAGTGGGTATGCCATCGTCGCCGTCGGCGGACTCGGCCGCGGAGAGCTGTTGCCCTTCTCCGATCTCGATCTGATCCTGCTGCACGACGGAATGCCGCACGACGAGGTCGCCGAGGTGGCCGACGGGCTCTGGTATCCGTTGTGGGACGCCAACATTGCGCTCGACCACAGTGTGCGAACGGTGCCACAGGCGTTGCAGGTGGCGGCCGAAGACGTCAGCGCCGCAATGGGGTTGCTCGAGGCCCGGCACATCGCCGGCGATGAGGACCTGTCCAATCTGTTGATCAGTGGGGTCCGCCAGCAGTGGCGCACCGAGATCCGCGATCGGTTCCCGGCCGTGGTGTCACATGCGCAGGACCGGTGGCGACGAGCCGGTGACATCGCGCACCGCGCGGAGCCCGACCTGAAGAACGGCCGGGGCGGTCTGCGTGATGTGCAACTGCTGGGGGCGCTGGCGATCGCCCAACTCACCGACGGCATGGCCAGTCTGCGCCCGGATTCGCCGGGCGCAGGGCCGCAGGTGGCGTATGCGCGTTTGCTGGACATCCGCACCGAGCTGCACCGCATTGCCGGACGACCGCGCGAACAGGTGCGTGCCCAGGATGCCGACGAGATCGGTGCGGCGCTGCGGATCGGTGACCGTTTCGATCTCGCCCGGGTGATCAGCGATGCCGCCCGCACCATCAGCTACTCCATCGACGTCGGTTTGCGCACCGCGGGTAACGCTTTGCCGCGCCGTGGATTGGCGAAACTACGGCGGTCGCCGATACGACGGCCCCTGGACGAAGGGGTGGTGGAGCACAACGGGGAAATCGTGTTGGCGCGCAACGCGATCCCGAGTAAAGACCCCGGTCTGATCCTGCGTGTCGCGTCGGCATCGGCGCGCACGGGTCTGCCGATCAGCGCGTCGACACTGAGCCGACTGGCCGACTACGCGCCGGAACTGCGTGAACCGTGGCCGGCCGAAGCACTCAGCGATCTGCTGGTGTTGCTCGGTGCCGGACACCACATGGTCGACCCGATCGAGGCCCTCGACCGCACCGGGTTGTGGGGTCGATTGCTGCCCGAATGGGGTGCGGTCCGAGACCTTCCCCCGCGGGATGCGATTCACACCTGGACCGTGGACCGGCATCTGGTGGAGACGGCCGCCCATGCCGGGTCGATGACCACGCGGGTGTCGCGGCCCGATCTGCTGGTGCTCGGTGCGCTACTGCACGACATCGGCAAGGGCCGCGGGGCCGACCACAGCATCGTCGGCGCCGACCTCGCGATCCAGATCGGTAACCGGTTCGGGCTGTGGCCGCAGGATGTCACGGTGCTCTCGGAGATGGTGCGACATCACCTGCTGCTCCCGAGCATCGCCACCCGACGTGATCTGGACGACCCGGCCACCGCCGAATTCGTGGCGGAGACACTCGGATACAACCGGGCGCTGCTCGAATTGCTGTCCGCGTTGGCCGAGGCCGACTCGCTGGCCACCGGCCCCGGTGTGTGGGGGGAGTGGAAGGCGTCGTTGATCAACGACCTCGTTCGTCGGGCGTTTCGCCTCATCGACGGTGACGAACTCGCCCGCCCCGATGCGCTCACCTCCGAACAGATCGCTCTCGCCGAGGCGGGCGGCTTCTCGGTCGACATCGAGCAGGCCGACGGACCGCACACCTTCCGCATCACGATGGTCGCCCCGGATGCGACGGGCCTGCTGTCGAAGATGGCCGGCGTGTTGAGTCTGAACGGGTTGCGGTCGCACTCGGCGACCGTGCAGAGCCATGCGGGCAGCGCGGTCAACACCTTCGTGGTGGTGCCGCTGTTCGGCAGTCCACCCGAGGCCGGGCTGATCCGTCAACAACTGATGGCGGCGGTGGACGGCAAGATCGATGTGCTGGCCCGTCTCGACGCCCGCGAGACCGAGTCGCCGATCCCGACGATCGGTTCGGTGTCGGCACCGGGCGCCGCGACGTCGGCCGGCAGCACCGATCCGGCCGTCGACGGTGCCGGGCACCCCAAGAACGCGGTGCCCGCATTGTTCGCCGTCGCGCCGCCGCGGGTGCTGTGGGTGCACCACGATGCCGAGGCGACGGGACCCGATCCGGGCCCCGATCCCGGCGAGGTGATCCTCGAGCTGCGCACCGACGACAGACTGGGGTTGTTGAGTCGGGTCAGCTCGGTCATCGAACGCCACGGCGCGCAGGTCCGCTGGGCCAAGGTCACCACGTTGGGCAGCACCGTGGTCGACACGTTCTGCCTGCACCTCGCCGATGACGGCGAAGCCGCCCGCACCGCCCTCGCCGACGACGTGCTCGCCGTGTGCCCACCGCCCCAACCGCGTTCCGACGACGACGGAAACGGTCCCGACGCCTATGGTGGTACCGCCCGGTCCGGGGTGCCCATCAGCTGACGCGCGACCGCCAGGCAAAGAGTCGGGGCCACACCCGGAGTGCCGCATGACGAGCATGGAAGACTAGAAGAATGTTCGATTCGCTTTCCGATCGGTTGGGCAGTGCGCTCAAGGACCTGCGCGGCAAAGGACGGCTGTCCGACGCCGACATCGACCGCACCTGCCGGGAGATCCGGCTGGCGTTGCTGGAGGCCGACGTCTCGCTGCCGGTGGTGCGCGGTTTCATCGCGAAGGTCAAGGAACGTGCCAAGGGCGCGGAGGTGTCCGGAGCGCTGAATCCGGCGCAGCAGGTCGTCAAGATCGTCAACGACGAACTCGTCGGCATCCTCGGTGGGGAGACCCGTCGGATCGAGTATGCGAAGAAGCCGCCGACGGTGATCATGCTCGCCGGCCTGCAGGGTGCCGGTAAGACCACGTTGGCCGGCAAGCTCGGCAACTGGCTCAAGAAGCAGGGGCATCAGCCGTTGCTGGTGGCCTGCGACCTGCAGCGGCCCGGGGCGGTCTCGCAGCTGCAGATCGTCGGCGAACGTGCCGGCGTCAAAGTGTTCGCACCGGACCCCGGTACCAGCATCGGACAGACCGGTGAGCTGGGCACGGTCAGTTCCGGTGATCCTGTCGCGGTGGCTCGTGATGGTGTGGCCGAGGCGACGGCGCAGCACTACGACGTGGTCGTCATCGACACCGCAGGTCGACTCGGTATCGACGAGGAGCTGATGCGGCAGGCCTCCGACATCCGGGAGGCCACCGAACCCGACGAGGTCCTGTTCGTCGTCGACGCCATGATCGGTCAGGACGCCGTCAGCACCGCCGAGGCATTCCAGGACGGCGTCGGCTTCACCGGCGTGGTGCTCACCAAACTCGACGGCGACGCCCGCGGCGGTGCGGCGCTGTCGGTGCGCGAGGTCACCGGGCGCCCGATCATGTTCGCGTCGTCGGGGGAGAAGCTCGACGACTTCGACGTCTTCCACCCCGACCGGATGGCCAGTCGCATCCTGGGCATGGGCGATGTGCTGTCGCTCATCGAGCAGGCCGAACAGCACTGGGATGCCCAGCAGGCCGAGGCCGCGGCCGCCAAGATCACCCAGGGTGAACTCACCCTCGAGGACTTCCTCGACCAGATGCTGATGATCCGCAAAATGGGGCCGATCGGCAACATCTTGGGCATGTTGCCGGGCGCCGGGCAGATGAAGGACGCGCTCTCACAGGTCGACGACAAGCAGCTCGATCGGGTGCAGGCGATCATCCGCGGTATGACGCCTGCCGAGCGCGACAACCCGAAGATCATCAACGCCTCCCGGCGGCTGCGCATCGCCAATGGCTCCGGCGTCACGGTCAGCGAGGTCAACCAACTCGTGGACCGCTTCTTCGAGGCCCGCAAGATGATGGCGCAGATGTCCGGCCGGATGGGAATGGGCGTCGGTGGCGGCCGTAAGAACAACCGCAAGAAGGGCAAGGGCAAGAAGGGCAAGGGCAAGAGTCGGGGGCCCACACCGCCGAAGGTGCGGGGTGGATTCCCCGGGATGGCCGGGATGCCCGGGATGCCGGGCGGGTTCCCCGATCTGTCCAACATGCCGGCGGGTCTCGACGAACTGCCGCCGGGGCTCGAAGGCATCGACGTCTCACAGTTCCAGAACCCGAAGAAGAAGTGACGAGGCCGCCGACGTGACCGAAGCCGTGCCCGACCGCGACATTCGTCACTACCGCGGCATCGACCCGTTCACCGATGAACAGATCGACCTGTGGGTCGTCGACGGGTTCATCACCCGGGAGCCGGTGCGCGGCGCCGAGACGGCTGCCGACGGTGGCTGGATCATCCCGGGTCTGGTGGATGCGCACAACCATGTCGGCATCGCACCGGGACTCGGCGTGACCATCGAGCAGGCCCGCCGGTATGCGCATGCCGACGTGCGGGCGGGCACCCTGCTGATCCGCGAGGTCGGTTCCCCGCTGGACACCCATCCGCTCGATGGTGACTCGAGTTGCCCCCGGTTCATCCGGTCCGGCAAGCACATCGCTCGGCCCAAGCGGTACCTGCGCGACTACGGTGTGGACCTCGAGAACCCCGACGATCTGGCCGCCGAGGTCACCCGGCAGGCCCGCGACGGCGACGGCTGGGTCAAGCTGGTCGGCGACTGGATCGACCGGGAGGTCGGCGACCTCGCCCCGCTGTGGACCAGAGCGCAACTCGACGCCGCCGTCGCCGCGGCCCACGCCGAGGGCGCGCGCATCACGGCGCATGTGTTCGGGGCCGATGCCCTGCCCGATCTGATCGCCGCCGGTGTGGACTGCATCGAGCACGGTACGGGGCTGACCACCGATCTGATGGATGCGATGGTGGAGCGATCGATCGCGTTGGTCCCGACGCTGATCCAGGTGGAGAACTTTCCGGGTATCGCCGACGGCGCCGACCGGTTTCCCACCTACCAGGCCAACATGCGCAAGCTCTACGACAATGCCGGTGCGGTGTTCGCCGCCGCGCGAGAGGCGGATGTCGCGATGTTCGCGGGCACCGACGCCGGCGGCTTCGTCGAGCACGGTCGGATCGTCGACGAGATCGACGCGATGGCCGCGGTCGGCTTCGGTGCGCGCGATGCGTTGTACGCGGCATCGGTCGCGCCTCGACGCTGGTTGGGTGCTGGGGTGCTCGAAGAAGGCGACCCGGCCGACTTCCTGGTGCTCGCCGAGGATCCCCGCGTCGACCTGACCACGCTGCGACGGCCCACCGAGATCGTTTGCTCGGGGCTAACTGTCCACTAGCGGTAGCTCACAGCAATCGCAGGTCGCAGCCTTTGGTGTGACGTATTCGTGTGAGGTAATGCACTCGGTGTGAGCTGGTGGTGCTAACTTACCGGCTGGTAAAGTAATCGCTGCGCAGCAGGGTTCGCGACGCCGGAGCCCGCATTCGGTTCGACGGTTCGGGTAACGGTCGGGGGAGGCCGCCGAGTCGACCGAGGTGCGAAAAAGCTCAGCGATCGTTTGCGTGACATGTGGTTACCTTCAGCGGGGTGGGTAACCACATGTCGGACCCCACCGACAGACTCCACCGCTACCCCGTGAATCGCACCCGTGTCAGTGGTGCGGCTTTGGCCCGTGATTTCCGATCCGGCCCGCTCATCTGGCAGAATTGCACGTCGGTTCGCCGGAACCGGTTACGTACCGACCGGCGGTCACACCGAAACAGAACGCAAAACCGGGTCCGTCGCTCCGGGCGGGCCGCTGAATTGCGCAGTGACCACTGAAAGAGAAGACATGGCTGTCAAGATCAAGCTCACGCGGCTCGGCAAGATCCGCAACCCGCAATACCGCATCGTCGTCGCCGACTCTCGGACCCGCCGCAACGGCCGGGCGATCGAGACCATCGGCAAGTACCACCCGAAGGAAGAGCCGAGCCTGATCGAGGTCGACTCCGAGCGCGCCCAGTACTGGCTCGGCGTCGGCGCCCAGCCGACCGAACCGGTCGAGGCCATCCTCAAGGTCACCGGTGATTGGCAGAAGTTCAAGGGCCTGCCGGGCGCCGAGGGCACCCTGAAGACCAAGGAGCCGAAGGCGTCGAAGCTGGATCTGTTCAACGCTGCGCTCGCCGCCGCGGACAGCGAGCCGGTCGCCGATGCCACCACTCCCAAGAAGAAGGCCGCCAAGAAGGCCGACGCCGACACCGCGGCCGCAGAGGCGCGCCCGGCCGAGGCGCCTGCCGACCAGGCTCCGGCCGACCAGGTCCCGGCCGCTCAGGGTGACGCGTGAGCGCTGTCGTCGCCGACGCGGTCGAGCATCTCGTCCGTGGCATCGTTGCCAACCCTGACGACGTCCGTGTCGAAATGATCACCGGGCGTCGTGGCCGGCTGGTCGAGGTACACGTCAATCCCGAGGATCTCGGCAAGGTGATCGGCCGCAATGGTCGCACCGCTACCGCCCTGCGCACTCTCGTCGGCGGCATCGGTGGCCGCGGGATGCGTGTGGACATCGTCGACACCGACCGCTGATCGACACTTCTGCGCGATGGATCTCGTGATCGGCCGCGTGGCCAAATCGCACGGAGTGCGCGGCGAGATCGTCGTCGACATCCGCACCGATGATCCGACGGCACGATTCGCTCCCGGCACTGTTCTGCGTGGACTGCTGTCGCGCGGGGGTGGCGAGCAGAATTTCACCGTGACAGCCGCCCGGCACCATGCCGGGCGGCTGTTGCTGTCGGTGGCGGAGGCATCCGACCGCACTGCTGCCGATGCGCTGCGCGGGGTGCTGTTCGTGATCGACAGTTCCGAGGTCGATTCCGGGGATGATCCCGATGAGTTCTACGACCACGAGATCGAGGGCTTGCCCGTCACGACCGTCGACGGCGTCGAGGTCGGTGTGCTCGCCTCCGTCCTGCACCTGCCGGGCAGCGATGTGCTAGCCGTGCGGACTCCGGACGATCGCGAGGTGCTGGTGCCCTTCGTCCGCGAGATCGTGCCGTCGGTGACGACGGACGGCATCACGATCGATCCGCCGCCGGGCCTGATCGACGACCCCGAAGGATGACGATGCGGATCGACGTCGTCTCCATTTTCCCCGACTACCTCGACCCGTTGCGCGTTGCGCTACTGGGCAAGGCCATCGAGGCCGGCCGTATCAGTGTCGATGTGCACGACCTGCGTGAATGGACCCACGACGTCCACCGCAGTGTCGATGATTCGCCGTACGGCGGCGGTCCCGGCATGGTGATGAAGCCGCAGGTGTGGGGACCGTGTCTCGACGACGTGTGCCCCGACGCCGCGCTGCTGGTGGTGCCGACACCGGCCGGCGTGCCCTTCACCCAGGACACGGCCGAGCGTTGGAGTCGCGAACGCCACCTCGTGTTCGCCTGCGGGCGCTATGAGGGTATCGACCAACGGGTCTTTGCCGACGCGGCCCGCCGGGTGCGCGTCGAAGAGGTGTCGCTGGGGGATTTCGTTCTGATCGGCGGTGAGGTGGCGGCCATGGCGATGATCGAGGCCACCGTCCGGCTGCTCGACGGAGTGCTGGGCAATCCTCGTTCGCACCAAGAGGATTCGTTTTCCGACGGTCTACTCGAAGGCCCGAGCTACACCCGGCCGGTGTCGTGGCGTGGCCTGGATGTCCCCGAGGTGCTGCTCAGCGGGGACCACGCCAAAGTGGCGGCGTGGCGTCGCGAACAGGCGCTCGAACGCACCCGGGAACGGCGTCCCGACCTGCTGCCCGCCGAGGACGGAACCGACGGCCGGTGAGGCGCCGGACGGTCGACACACGGCGCAGAGTGCGACGGCGGTTCTCGCCCCGTCGATGCTGCCGATACGATCGATCGCACCGGGGAGGGGGCTCATGTCTGATCGATGGTCGGCCATGCTCGACGAACTCGAACGTCAGCGTGCCGAGTTGAGCCGTGTGAGCGAGGCGGTCGCACGGGTGACGGCGCACGCGACGAGCGCCGACAAGTTGGTGTCGGTCACCGTCGACGCCCGCGGGCTGTTGGTGGATCTGAGCATCGATCCGCGCGCCATGCGTCGGTACCGGGCCGAGCAATTGTCGGCGCAGATCACCTCGCTCGTCAGTGAGGCCGACCAGCGTCTGCACGATCAGCGGAACCAGATCCTGTCCGCGGCCGTCCAACCATCACCGGGCTATGCCGAGATCGGCGAGGATCGTCGGCGATGAATGCGACAGACGGGGGAGCAGACATGACCGAGGCAGCAGACATGACCGAGGCAACGGCCGCGGGATTCGGCGGTAACCGGCTTCACGCCGACCTCACGGAGCTGACCGAGTTGGCCGAGCAGGTGGGCGCTGTCCACCGGGACGTCGACCGTCTGCTGGATGAGCTCGATGCGGTGCTCGGGGATGCCGATGCCGCGATCGGCGTCGACGAGGGCGCACGGGCGTTTCGCTCCGGCTTCGCACCGCGGGCCCACGAGATCCGGGGGGCGGCCGCATCGGCGGCCGCCGAGCTGGAACGTCACCGAAATTTGATCCGCCGCGGCATCGGTGAACTCGACGCCGCCGATCACGATGTCGCGCTGAGGCTCACCAAGGAATCCCGGTGACCGTCGGGGTCGTAGCGCTCCCGGTACCGCCGGAGATCCGGGCGCTGGCCGACGAACTCGCCCCCGGTCGGTGGCCGACCGCCGACGTGGCGACGCTGTACGAGTCCGCAGCACGCTGCCGCCGGTTGGCAACCCGGCTCGCCGCCGTCGTGGCCGAACTGGATGCAGCCCATCGGCGAGGCTCGGGCGGGTCCGGACAGTTCCGGGAAGGGCTCGACGCGGGGTATCGGGACATCGTGGCCTCCTCGGACTCCGCGCTCGCCCGCACCGCCGAGCGCCTGCAGTCTGCCGCCGACTCGCTGGAGCGTTACGCGGCAGCCACGGTCACCACGCACAACGACATGACGGTGATCGCATCGGTCGCCGATCGTGAACGGTTGCGCGGGGACCTGATGGCGTCACTCGGCGACGATTCCGCGCGAGTGGTGGCGGCCGGTGCCGGGCGGATGGCGCTGACCGCGGCGGGCGACGATTACACCGACCAGGCGACCGATGCCGGCCGTCACGGTGGGGATCACCCGCCCGCCGCCACCAGCGGCATGATGCCGTTCTCCGCGCTGGGGCCGATCGCCGCTGGGGCCGGGGTGCTCGCGGGGTCACACGCCGCCGCGGCCGGCGCCGAGTCCTCGGAGATGAGCGTGACCGATGCCGAATGGTTGCAGCGACGCGCAGCGGCACTGCAATCGGCGCTACCGGCGTCGGTGACCGGTTCGGTTCGGATGGCGGTCGGCGTCGGCCGCGGTCCCGACGGAGCCCGCACACTCGTCGTCGGTACTGACGAGTGCTATCCCTACGAGCGCGACGGAGTCGGCATCGGCGCGGCCGAGACTCTGGTCGGTGACGGGCAGGCCGCCGAGCTCGCCATCGTCGACCACATGGCCCGCCACGGCATCCGGTGCCAGGCGATCGCCGCCGCGACCCCCATGGATGCTGCGACCGTGGCGTCCCTGGCCGACACGGACACCCAACTGTTCGCACCAGACGCGCATGGCTCCGACGACGTCGGATCGGACTTCGCCGACGATTCGCAGCTGGACCAACCGTGAGTCACCGCGTCGACCGCCTGGACGCGGGACTTGCCGACCTGGTGGATCGCGTCGGAGCCGACGACCTCTCACCGTGCTTGTATTCTCTGGCCATCACGGTGATGTCGGCCGTCGATACGGGCGACGACACCGAGGTGACCGCGGCTCTCACCGAACTCAAGGAACGCGGGTCGGTGGCGCCGAGCAGTGCGCTCCAGATCAACAGCCTGCTCTCGCAGTACGAGCAACGTGCCTTCGCCGCACGGCGGCGAGGGGACCAGGCGGCGCGGGAGCGAGCGTTCTTCCAGGCGCGGGCGCTCAACTGCGTCGCGCACGTGATCGGTGCGGATCGGGGTGGTCGACCCGCTCGTGATCGGCTGCGCGATGCCACCTACGAGGCGGCTGTGGCCTGCCGCGGTCCGGCCGCCGTGCGCAGCGTGCTGATCCGCTATGCGGGCTAGCCTGGGCATGTGCACGATTGGCTCACCCGAGGGGCCTCGGACTGGCTGAACCACGACATCATCGATCGTGGGCGGCTGCCCCTGCTGGTGTTCTTCTTCGGGCTGATCGTCGGGTTCGTGGGGATTCGGATCAGTGTTCGCCTGATCCGCGCCGACGTGCGGTGGTGGTTCTCGAACGTGACCGCCGGCGATACCCACATCCATCACATGGTGTTCGGTGTGGTGCTGACATTGCTGTCGGGGCTCGGACTGATCGCGTTCGCAGTCAGTGGCGATCAAGCGGTGATGACGGTGTTGGCGGGGCTGTTCGGTGTCGGCGCCGCCCTGATCCTCGACGAGTTCGCACTGATCTTTTATCTGCGCGATGTGTACTGGTCACACGAGGGACGCACATCGGTCGACGCGGTCTTCATCGCGCTGGCCGCGACCGGCATGATCCTGCTGGGCTTCCGGCCCTTGGATCTCTATTTCGATGCTCTCGATGATCTGCGGGTCGGTCGAACCGCCGTCGTCGACGTCGCGGCGGCCACGCTGAATCTCGCGTTGGCGGCGCTCGTCGTTCTCAAGGGAAAGGTGTGGACCGGGGTCATCGGAGTGTTCGCCTGGCCGCTGCTGATCGGCGGGGTGTTGCGCCTGGCGCGACCGACCTCGCCGTGGGCGCGTTGGCGGTATCTGTCCCGGACCCGCAAGCTCGAGCGAGCCATTGCCCGCGAACGCACCTTGCGCCGACCGTTTGTCCGAGCCAAGATCCTGGTGCAGGATCTCATCGCCGGCACGCCCGATGTGCTGCCACACGTGCGCGCGGCCACCGAAGACCGGTTGAATCAGACAGTTCATCCGGCACCGCCGCCACCGGCGATTTCGCCCCACCGGGGTATCTCTGGCACAATAGTCGGGTTGCCTGGAGACGATGTCTCGACTCGGAGGAGAGCTCCGGACGGACCTGATCCGGGCGCACCCAACGACTCGGAGCACGAACCGGTCGAACCTCACAGATGATTCCCGACCTGTCGGGGGGTACATGTGCGGGGCCGCCAGGTTCCTCTGTTCAGCGCATACGCCAGATTGGATCAACCACGATGAACACCCTCGACTTCCTCGACAAGCAGTCGCTCCGCGACGACATCCCCGAATTCGGCCCCGGCGACACCCTTGACGTCCACGTCAAGGTCATCGAGGGCTCCAAGGAACGTGTCCAGGTGTTCAAGGGTGTCGTGATCCGTCGCCAGGGTGGCGGCGTTCGCGAGACCTTCACCGTGCGCAAGGTGTCCTTCGGCGTCGGCGTTGAGCGCACCTTCCCGGTGCACAGCCCGAACCTGGCCAAGATCGACGTCGTCACCCGCGGTGACGTCCGTCGCGCCAAGCTGTACTACCTGCGCGATCTGCGCGGCAAGGCAGCCAAGATCAAGGAAAAGCGCTGACCCGTCTACCCTGACGACGTGGCCGACTCTCACTCCGCCGGTAACGAACCCGACCCCGATGCGCAGCGGTCGTCTGCCGATTCGTCCTCGCGTCCTGAGGACTACGGCTGGGATGACGACGGCGAGCACCCCGACGAGCGTCCGTGGCGCAGCAAGAAGGACAAGCCGGAGAAGCGTGGCTCGCTTCTGCGTGAAGCCGTCATCATCATCGGCTGTGTGCTGCTGTTGACCTGGTTGCTGCAGACCTTCGTCGGACGGCAGTACGTGATTCCGTCGGAATCGATGGAACCGACGTTGCATGGCTGTACAGGGTGCACCAACGACCGGATCGTCATCGACAAGCTGTCGTATCGATTCGGCGAGCCGGAACCCGGTGACGTGGTGGTGTTCAAGGCTCCGACCGAATCCTGGGACGGGGCGTGGCTGTCGCCGCGGTCGGACAACGCGGTGGTGCACAAGATCCAGGACGGACTGTCGTGGTTCGGCTTCGCGCCGCCGGACGAGAACAACCTCGTCAAGCGGGTGATCGCCACCGGCGGGCAGACCGTGGAGTGTCGCAACTCCGACAACGTGGGTGTCACCG
Source organism: Gordonia sp. NPDC062954 (assembly GCF_044543825.1). Taxonomy (NCBI): domain Bacteria; kingdom Bacillati; phylum Actinomycetota; class Actinomycetes; order Mycobacteriales; family Gordoniaceae; genus Gordonia; species Gordonia sp. NPDC062954. Next base: position 90,456 of record NZ_JBITWL010000003.1, read on the forward strand.
TCGACGGTAAGCCGCTCGACGAGCCCTACGTAGACAAGTCGCTGCAGGCCCAAGACGTGGCGGCCGGCAACGAGTTCGCGGCGAATCCGAACGGTCAGCCCAATGCGTGCTTCGGGCCGGATTTCGGTCCCGTCAAGGTGCCCGATGGCAACGTGTGGGTGATGGGCGACAACCGCGCGAACTCGGCGGACTCCCGGTTCCACATGGAGGACGAGTACCAGGGCACGGTGCCGGTCAGTGACATTCGCGGCAAGGTGCAGTTCATCATCTATCCCTTCTCGAGGATCGGTGGTGTGTCCTCGGACAACCCGCAGTCATGAGAGCTGACCTGTGATGTGGGAGCCCGACCGATGAGCCGGTGGCCGCCGAGATTCCCGATCCGACGGGCAGCGAGTCTGCGTACCTACGAGTTCGCGCTGCACCGCAACGGGCTCGGCCCTGTCGCCGGGGTCGATGAGGCAGGCCGCGGCGCCTGTGCCGGGCCGCTGGTGGTCGCCGCGTGTGTACTCAAGCCCACGCAGCTGGCCTCGCTCGCCGATCTCGACGACTCCAAGCGACTGACCGAGGCCACGCGCGAGCAGCTCTACAAGGCGGTCACGAAGTACGCGTTGAGTTGGCATGCGGTGGTGATCCCCGCGGCCGAGATCGACCGCATCGGCATCCATGTCGCCAACATCGAGGGCATGCGGCGGGCCATCGCCGGCCTGGATGTGACCCCGGGTTATGTGTTGTCCGACGGTTTCGTCGTGCCAGGACTGACCGTTCCGTCGCTGCCGGTGATCGGCGGGGACGGTGCCGCCGCCTGCATCGCCGCCGCGAGCATCATCGCGAAGGTGACGCGCGACCGGCTGATGGTGGCGATGGATCAGGACCTGCCCGGCTACGATTTCGCCGTCCACAAGGGCTACAGCACCGCACATCACATGGCCTGCCTCGACCGCCACGGGCCGTCGCAGCAACACCGAATGTCCTACCGGAATGTCGCCTCCCGCGTGACCTCCGACCCCGACCCGACCACGATAGGCTTGACGAATGAGTGCTGAGGATCTCGAGAAGTACGAAACCGAGATGGAACTCTCCTTGTATCGGGAGTACAAGGACATCGTCGGACAGTTCACCTACGTGGTCGAGACCGAACGGCGCTTCTACCTCGCCAACTCCGTAGACCTGGTCCCGCGCAACACCGAGGGCGAGATCTACTTCGAGCTCCGCATGTCCGACGCTTGGGTCTGGGACATGTACCGCCCCGCCCGCTTCGTCAAGCAGGTCCGCGTCATCACCTTCAAGGACGTCAACATCGAGGAACTCGAGAAGCCCGAACTCCGCCTCCCCGACGAACCGTGACCTCCCCGGCGACTGAGTAGAACGTGCTGTTTTCCGGCACGTTCACCTCACTCGGATCGGGCTACTCCGGGATTTTGTCGATAGTTGCCTCGGTGAGATCGATTGCGCGTTGGCAGATTTCGGTGAGTGGGGGATTTGGGTTTCCGGTATACAATGCTTCAGTCACTACTCCAGATCCTCCGGATTGGACATATGTGAAGCAGCTGAAGTCATTCTGGTGCGCCACTCCGACCCGCCGACCGTCGATCTGGATCTCTGGCAGCCAAGTGAATACTTCGTTCATTGCCTTGTAGGACTCTAGACTCTCGAAGTCTCCGATAACTTGATTCGCGCGCCATCCGCTGACATCTTCGTCAATGTATTGCCACCGGCACCCTCTCAGGGTTTGGCCTGAAACACTGGCAGCGTCTTTCGACGTTGAAAAGTCAAGTCCTATCTCAGCCGCAACTTCGCGATCGACGGCAGTACAGGGCTCGTATGGCGTGCCGTCGTTGGAAGCATTCCAGCGCTTTGGATACGTGTTTTCGAACGGTAGGGCGTTTCCAGCTTCGTCGGTCTGCCTTATAGCTGAACTGTGAAGCGTCATCGACGGTTGTTCTGTCGCTGGCCCGCTAGCTGTGCATGCCGAAAGTGCCAAAGCGACTGCAGGGATCGAGCATCGCTTCATACGCGCAGTGAGGTAGTTCAAGTCAACTCGCCGTGCCCGGGAACTGTGTCATTGAGGACTGATCCGTCGCTGATATTTGGATAGCTGCGTTCTCGCATTTCTCCGCGAGTGCTTCGAGTTGCTGAATCTGCACCTTCAAGGCGTTGCTCCAGCCGCTGGTGTCTCCAAGGGTTTCGAGGACACGCGTGCGCAAGGCAGCACCTTCGCTGCATCCTTCGCCTAGGTAACTCACCTTGAGAATCGGCGAGATGCGAGCCAAACAATCGTCAAGCGCTGCGGCCGCCTTCCGTGCGTCTGCAGCGCGCGCTTTCCACTTTCCTTCTTCGGAAAGCACGCCGATGCCATCAACTGCCTGCCCCCAGTCCCGTTGATCCGGTGCTGCTGTGATCTCGGGCATCGCGACACAGGGTTCCAGGACATAGTCGGACGCCTTTTGTCCGCCGCTCACGGTTTCCTCCCCACGTTGGTTTGGACGCACAGACCCCCGACGTGGTTCCAAGCGTCAACGCTTGCGAGCGGTGTGGCGTGATCCGCTCCAAGTGTCTGTAGCATAGCGGGCCAGATCCGGTGGCACGGATGTCCGTGGGTCGAGTCGGGACGGAGGGGCGATGACGGGGGCGGTCGGGGGCGGCAACACCAATTGGTTTGTCGCGATTCAGCAGATCTTGTCGCGTCTGGAGTCAATGGGTCCCGAGTCGGCGGCTGCCGACGCCCAAGCGCTGGCCCAGGCCATCTCCGCAGCTCACGAGGCGGCGCAACACCTCTACCGGTTCGGCGGTGACGGCCTGCAGGGGGTCGCGGCGAGCTCCAGCGAGGACGCGGCTCGGCAGATCTCCAGCGACATCGTGTCCGCGGCGGCGAACGCCCAGCCTGGCATCGACGCGCTCGTGAACGCCCAGTCGGTCTTGCTGGCCTCGCAGGCCCAGCGTGGATCGCTAATGGAACTTCAGGGCGAGCTCCTGAACCCGTTGGGCGACGCATTTGGCGCAATGACGAGGGCGGGGCTGTTGATGACCGAAACCTACAACGGTCCGATGAGTTCGGCCGGCGATGGCCTGGGTCTGGCCGGCACCACCGGAGCCGACGGTCTACTGGCCGGAACAGGGGCCGGGGGATCGGCCGGCGGGGCCGGTAGCAGCGGTGGCTCCAGCGCGGCCGCGCGGTCCTCGGCGGCCGCAGCCACCGATCTGGGTGACTACGGTTCGCAGTCTGCGAAGCAACCGACGGCCCCGCCGAGCGGCGGTACCTCCGCCGATCCCGTGCCACAGGCAGAATCGGCGAACGCCGGCGACTCCCCGCTGTCCCTCGGCGAGGGCAGTGGCAACGGCGGCGGTGGGGGAGATGGGCCCGACAGCTTGACCCGTGGCGGACTCGGCAGCCCCGACTCGTCGAGCAGCACGGTGTCACCGGCCGCGATGATGATGCCCGGCAGTGCGGCCGCCGGCGCGGGTGGTGCAAAACTCGCGGGCAGTGGGGGCGCGGGAGGTTCTTCGGCCGGCGGGTCCAGCGGCTCGAGCGGAGCGAATCCAGCGGCACTGTCTCGCCGCTTGTCGGCCGCAGTGCCCACAGCTGCTCCCACGTCGGGCACCTCCGCGACGACGACGCCGGTCGGTGCCGGTCCGAGCCGAGCGGGTGCGGCTCCGATGGGCGCACCCCATGGCGGCAGCCGCGGCCGCGGGCCCAACAACACCGAGCACAAATCCGCACACTATCTGCACACCACCGACAACGGTGCCGAAATCGTCGGCACCCTGCCACTGGTGGGCCCCCCGGTCATCGGCGATTGGGCACCACCACAACCGATCACGCCGGCCACCTCCGACGATGCCGCGTCGTCTTCCGAACCCGACGACAACCCGGACCGGGACCTCAAGCTCTGACCCGTGCCGCCCCCGGACCGGCTGTCCACAGGGGTGCTCTGTCCACAGATCTGCATCGGGCATCGTCGTGCAGGCTGATTCGCGGCCTCACCCGACGATGCTGCTCTCATGAGCGAGAACCCATCCCGGCCGTCCGATCCGCCGTCTGCTCGGAACTCATCGCGGACTCGACCGAGCACAGCCGAGATCGGCCGTTGCGGTGAGGATCTGGCCGCCGACTTCGTGGTGGAACTCGGTTGGCGAGTACTGGATCGCAACTGGCGTAACCGTTTCGGGGAACTCGACATCATCGCTGCCGACGCCGATGAACTGGTGGTGGTCGAGGTCAAGACACGGGCCTCACGGGTCTTCGACGATCCGGTCGCCGCGGTCACACCGCTCAAGTTCGCACGCATGCGCCGCCTGGCCCGAGAATGGCTCGCCGGCAACCGCGACCGCTGGTGGTCACGTATCCGGTTCGACATCATCAGCGTGCAACTCGACCCGCACGAACCGTTGGCGCTCGACCGCGCGAGGGTGCGCCACCACCGGGGAGTGTTCGAATGACCGACGACCCGCGCCTGACGACCGGGCTGGGTTCGATCCAGTCGGTGGGGCTCAACGCCTTCGAAGCCAATCAGATCGAGATCCAGGCCAATGTCGGACACGGCTTGCCCGGCTTCGTCGTCAACGGCAAGGTCGACGCATCGTTGCGAGAGGCCAAGGACCGGGTGCGCGCCGCGATCAGCAACAGCGGGCTGAAGTTCCCCGATCTCAAGGTGACGGTATCGCTCGCACCGGCCGACCTCCCCAAAACCGGGTCCTCGTTCGATCTTGGTATGGCACTGGCGATCCTGGCCGCGACCAAGCAGGTCACGGTCTCGCGCACCGCACGCACGGTGTTCCTCGGAGAACTCGGACTCGACGGCGGGCTCCGACCGGTCCGAGGCGTGCTGCCTGCGCTCAAACACGCCCGCGATCACGGTTTCACCCATGCGGTCGTGCCGATGTCCAACGTCGCAGAGGCCACGTTGGTGACCGACCTGGAGATCGGCGGCGCGGAGAACCTCACAGAAGTGGTGCGATGGCTGGCCGGCGAGACGGTCCTCGACACGGTGACCGACAGTGAATCCCTCCCGCCGCCGATCGAGTATCACGACATGTCCGAGGTGGTGGGTCAGTCCGAGGCGCGCCACGCGCTCGAGATCGCCGCGGCGGGAGCGCATCACGTGTTGATGACCGGGCCGCCTGGCATCGGTAAGACGATGTTGGCGCGACGCCTGCCGGGGATACTCCCGCCGCTCGGATCCGAGGAATCGCTGGAGGTGACCGCCATTCACAGCATCGCCGGTACCCTACGTGCGGGTCGCCCGTTGGTGACCGAGCCACCGTTCATCGCCCCACACCACACCACCTCCACCACGGCGCTGCTCGGCGGTGGTACCGGGATGGCCAGGCCGGGTGCAGTATCCCGGGCGCACCGAGGAGTGCTGTTCCTCGACGAATGTGCCGAGATGGGGCCTAAAGTGTTGGACGCCTTGCGCCAACCGCTCGAAGAAGGGGAGGTCCGGGTCTCGCGACGCGACGGGGTGGCCACCTACCCGGCGCGGTTTCAGCTGATCATGGCCGCCAACCCGTGCCCGTGCGCCCCGGCGCACGACATCGACTGCATCTGCTCGGCGGTTGCCAGGCGACGCTACCTGGGGAAGCTGTCCGGACCGCTGATGGACCGCGTCGACATACGGGTAAGGATGGACCCGCCAGGCAATACGGCATTGATGTCGGACGCCGAGGAATCCAGTACCGCCGTCCGGGACCGTGTGGCGGCCGCTCGTCGTGCGGCGCTGGATCGGTGGGGGTGTCACGGGTGGCTGACCAATGCCGAAGTTCCCGGTTCGGCTCTGCGGCAGCGTTTTCGGCTGTCACCGGCGGCTCTGCGTCCGATCGAGTTGTTCTTACGGGACGGACGAGTGACCGCGCGCGGCGCCGACCGGGCCATCCGGTTGGCCTGGACGCTGGGAGACCTGAAAGGGCTGACGCAGCCGGGCGAGACGGAGGTCGCCGAGGCATTGCTCTATCGCGACCGTGGTGGGTGCTGATGACCGACGACACCGAACTGCGTGCCTGGGCCTACCTCGCCCGGGTTGTCGAGCCACCCAACGCTGCGCTGCTGTCGCTGTGCGATGAGCTCGGTCCAATCGAGACGGCTGCCGCCATCCGTGCACGTTCGGTGCCGCACGGCCACGACGAGGTCCTGACGGCGACGGCTGCCCGAGCCGACACCGATCTGGCGGCGCAGGATCTGGACGTTGCCGCGCGGATCGGTGCCCGATTGGTGACCCGAGACGACCCGGAGTGGCCCGCCTGGCCCTTGTTGGCGCTCGGTCAGGCCGACACCGCATTTCGTGGCGGCGAACCCCTCGCCTTGTGGGTTCGCGGCACCTCCCGTCTCGACGAGGTGGCGTCCACCGGCATCGCGCTGATCGGGTCGCGGGCGGCCTCACGCTACGGCGAACAGGTCACCTCGACGTTGGCGAGCGGGCTCGTCGCGGAGAACTGGGCGGTGGTCTCGGGTGGGGCCTTCGGCGTCGACGGCGCGGCGCATCGCGCGGCGGTGGCCTGTGGCGGCCAGACAATGGCCGTGATGGCCTGCGGAATCGACCGCGACTACCCGGCAGGACATGCTCGACTCTTCGACCAGATCGCCGAGAACGGGCTCGTGCTCTCCGAGTATCCGCCGGGCACCACAGCTGCGAAACATCGGTTCCTCACCCGCAATCGGCTGGTCGCGGCGATGTCGAAAGCTGTGGTGGTGGTTGAGGCAGGTCGACGGTCGGGTGCTGCGAACACCGCGGCCTGGGCGCGCAAACTCGGTCGTCCGCTCGGCGCGGTCCCGGGGCCCGTCACCTCGGCCACGTCGGTCGGATGTCATCAGCTGATCGCCGACGGGCTCGCCGCGCTCATCATCGACCCGCAGGCGGTGATCGCGCTGGCTGCCCCGGATGGCAGTGGGGACATGGGGCGGGGTCCGGTGCGGTCCACCGACGCGTTGTCGCCGGAAGCCAAGCGGGTGCATGACGCGATACCCGCACGCGGGTCGGTGACGATCGAAGAGATCGCCTTCTCGGCGGGCCTCGAGACCGCCCGGGTCAGGTCGGCGCTGGCTCACATGGATGTCAGCGGTCATGTCGTCAACGTCGACGGTGCGTGGCGGCTGGCATGACCAGACACCCGACGGCGAGTTGCTGCTCGTCCTATCTACGGATCAGCATCTCGACGAAGATGCGTTTGTCATCCTCGGTGGGCGCCTCGACTCGTTCGCCGCCCTGCATGTAGCCGATCCCGACGTACACGAGCGCGGTGGCGCGCGCGTGCGCGTCCAACGGCGAGAAACCCAGCTCCACGAAAGCGTCCTGTGCGACATCGAATGTCGTGTGATCGAGCGCCACCACCGCCGCCTGGAGCTCGGGGTCGGTCTCGGCCCACGCACGTACCGCTGCCTCCACCGAACGGCGGCGGGTATTGCTGACCAGTTCGCCCATCGACTGGATTCGCTCGACCGGCGGCAACTCCTGCAGATTGGCGAGCGTCCGCCGGGCCGCTTCCTCGATCCCACGGCAATGATCTGACAGCGCCGTCATCAACGCCGAGATGTCGGTGAAATGCCAGTAGAAGCTGCCCTTGGTGACCCCGAGCCGGTCGCACAGACGGGAGATCTTGATGGCACCGACACCGTCACTCATCAGCACCTGCATCGCCGCGTCGAGCCAATCGTCCACAGTGAGGCGGGACCCTCGTCTGGGTGACGACGACTCCGGCATGACTTCCCTCGCTCGGACTGGTGAGACAGATATTCAACGACCTGAAGTCCAAGATTAGATCACCACCGTCGCCGGTGCGGGCGCGGTGCAGGTCGCTGGGCAGCTCGGTGCCAACGGGACGTCGCCCGACGTCCCGTTCTGGTTAGGTTTACCTAATAGGGCGTACTGTGGTCGCGGAGAGGAGGCTTCATGGCCAAGAATCTGAACGTGATGACGGTGCTACGTCGCGAGCAGCTGACCCCGCACATCGTCCGGCTGTATCTCGGTGGCAACGGTTTCGACGACTTCGTCCCAGCGGGTGAGCCGGCGAGCTGGGACACAGACATGTACATCAAGCTCGCCTTCGGGCCCGACGGTGAGCCGTACCGCGGACGCGACTTCGACCGCAAGATGATCCGACTGCTGCCTTCGCGCGAGCAACCGGTGCTGCGGACTTACACGGTCCGGTCGATCGACCTCGCGGCGCGCGAGATCGCGGTCGACTTCGTCGTACACGGCGACGAGGGTATCGCCGGCCCGTGGGCAGCGCGGGTCGTGGCCGGCACCACCATCCACTTCCTCGGCCCGGGTAGCGGCTACCGGCCGCGCGGCGACGCCCCGTGGCACCTGCTGGCCGCCGATGAGGCGGGTCTGCCCGCAGTGGCCGCTGCCCTCGAAGCGCTGCCGGCGGACGCGATCGCAAAGGTCTTCGTCGAGGTCGCCGGACCCGAGGACGAGATCGAGCTGACCGCCCCGCCCGGGGCCGACATCGTCTGGGTGCATCGAGGTGGCGCGGCCGGTGAGGTCGCAGACGAACGGGCCGGCGACAACGCGCCGCTGATCAGCGCGGTCCGCAACGCGGACTGGCTCGACGGGGAACCGCAGGTGTTCATCCACGGTGAGGCCCAGGCGGTGATGCACAACCTTCGCGCCTACGTCCGCAAGGAACGTGGCGTGAGTGCGGCCAACGCGTCGATCTCCGGGTACTGGCGCCGGGGCCGCACAGAAGAGGGTTTCCGGGAGTGGAAATCGGAACTACGGGCCGCAGAGGAAGCGGCCGGCGCGCCTGCCTGAACGCCTGCAGCTCGCCGCGTCGGCGGCCACGATCCGGCAACGACCCGCGTGGCCGGTTGCGCCCGGCCCGCCAAGCCGCTTGGGTCGGACCATGACCGACCGGTCCAACACCCGAAAGTCGTCGTCCACTGTGGATGGCCACGGGCTCCTCGACGACTTCACCAACCATCTCCGTTACGAGAAGGGACTCAGCGAGCACACCGTTCGCGCCTACGTCGGTGATACTCGGGGCCTGGTGGCCTTCGCGGGTGCGCGCGGAGTTGCGATCACCGCGATGGATCTGGCGTTGTTGCGCGGCTGGCTCGCCGACCACACCCGCCGCGGGGCGGCCCGGACCACTGTTGCGCGTCAGGTCTCCTCGGCAAAGGCATTCTGCGCGTGGGCCGTTCGTGAAGGAGTGCTGGAGCACGACCCGGCGACCCGATTGCAGGCCCCCAAAGCACACCGGACGTTGCCGACCGTGCTGGGTCAGAATCAGGCCGCGGCCGCCGTGTCGGCGGCCGACACCGTGACCGGCGGTGACGCTGCCGACGGCGAGACCGATCCTGTGCACATCGCCGTCGCCCTGCGCGACGCAGTCATCCTGGAGTTGCTCTACGCCAGCGGCATCCGAGTCGGTGAGCTGTGCGGACTCGACCTCGGCGATGTGGACACCGATCGGCGAGTGCTGCGGGTCATCGGCAAAGGCGACAAGCAACGATCGGTGCCCTACGGCGATCCCGCCGCCCGGGCGTTGCACCTATGGCTGCGTGACGGACGCGCGACGCTGGCGACCACGCGGTCCGGCGATGCGCTGCTGCTCGGCGTCAAGGGTGGGCGCCTCGACCAGCGGATGGCCCGTAGCGTGGTGCACCGCGCGGTGCAGGCTGCCGGAGTGCCCGACATCGGTCCGCACGGTCTGCGGCACAGCGCCGCCACGCATCTGCTCGAGGGCGGAGCGGATTTGCGGGTCGTGCAAGAACTTCTCGGACACTCGTCGCTGGCGACCACCCAGATCTACACCCACGTCAGCGTGGAACGCCTGCGGGCCGTGCATCGCCAAGCCCACCCGAGAGCCTGACACCGTCCGGTTCGACCGGCTTGAGTCGTACCCGGACGGCGCCGAGCAACGCCATCGGGTTCAGGTACACCGCCGCGCGACCGCTGCCGCGCCGTGCGCCCCAATGCAGACAGGCGACTGCCGGGCACCCCACATGACCCGCCACCACCACTCCGATCACCGTGCCGTGACGCACCGACTGACCTTCGCGCACCGACGCCCGGACCGGCTCGTAGGTGGTGATCAGGTCGTCGGTGTGCCGGATCGAAACGACCGGGCGTCCGGCGACCTCCCCGGCGAACCGGACACGGCCGTCACCGGCCGCGCGTACCGCGGCGCCAGGAGTTGCCGTGAGGTCCACCCCGCGATGCCCGGGAAGCCACCGTTGCTCCGGCGGGTCGAAGCCGCGCACCACCTCTGGCGAGGGGATCGGTGCGACAAAGCGGGTGTCGTCACCGAATGCGATCGCGGGCAGCAGCCACAGCAGCAGGGTGACCACGCAGAGCTCACCGACGGCGGTCATCAGCACGCGCAGCATGGGTGACCATCGACCTCGGAATCGCGAAGACAGGGGCGTCATGTCTTTCAGACGCACGAGCGCGCCGGTTGGCTCCCGTGGATGTGCGAGACGCCGGTCACGGGGGCGGCTGCCGGGTTTTGGTTTTCTGCAGCTGACCGGCGTAAACTCGCTCACGCACCTCATCGCAGATCGATGAGGTGACTTCGCGCGCCTGCGAAGCGGCCGCCGTCACCTGTGACAACGCGGTCCACACCGCCGGGTGGGCGGTCTCGGAGCGGTTCCGCCGCCGCCGGGTCCACCACGGTTGCAGGCGCCAGGGTCGGCATCAACCGGTGTCGACATCAACTGCACACAAAGGATAGTGACGACATGGCTGTCGTGACCATGAAGCAGCTGCTGGACAGCGGCGCACACTTCGGGCATCAGACCCGCCGTTGGAACCCGAAGATGAAGCGGTTCATCTTCACCGACCGCAACGGCATCTACATCATCGACCTGCAGCAGACGCTGACCTACATCGACAAGGCGTACGAGTTCGTCAAGGAGACCGTCGCCCACGGTGGCACCGTGCTGTTCGTCGGCACCAAGAAGCAGGCGCAGGAGTCGATCGCCGCAGAGGCGACCCGCGTCGGGATGCCGTACGTCAACCAGCGCTGGCTCGGTGGCATGCTCACCAACTTTTCGACCGTCCACAAGCGCCTGCAGCGCCTGAAGGAACTCGAGACCATGGAGCAGACCGGTGGTTTCGAAGGTCGCACCAAGAAGGAAATCCTCATGCTCACGCGTGAGAAGAACAAGCTCGAGCGCACCCTCGGTGGTATCCGAGATATGGCCAAGGTGCCGTCTGCCGTTTGGGTGGTGGACACCAACAAGGAGCACATTGCTGTCGGTGAGGCACGCAAGCTCAACATCCCGGTCATCGCGATCCTCGACACCAACTGCGATCCCGATCTCGTGGACTACCCGATCCCGGGCAACGACGACGCGATCCGCAGTGCCGCACTGCTGACCCGTGTGGTCGCCTCGGCCGTTGCCGAGGGGGTGCAGGCCCGCGCCGGCCAGTCGTCGGATGACTCCAAGCCGGAGGCGGGCGGCGGCGAGCCGTTGGCCGAGTGGGAGCAGGAGCTGCTCACCCAGGCCACCGCTCCCGCGGGTGGCGAAGCCGGTACCGCACCGGCCGCCCAGTAACCGGTCGCATCACCTCACCCGGTCCTGATGCCGGTCGGGTCGCGACCCGACCGGCATCGACACACTCTCTCTAAGGAGGCTCGCCAACGATGGCGAACTACACCGCAGCCGATGTGAAGCGTCTCCGCGAGCTCACCGGCTCAGGAATGCTGGACTGCAAGAACGCGCTGGCCAACAACGACGGCGACTTCGACAAGGCCGTCGAGGAGCTGCGCATCAAGGGTGCCAAGGACGTCGGCAAGCGCGCCGAGCGCTCCACCGCCGAGGGCCTCGTGGCCGCCAAGGACGGCGCCCTGGTGGAGATCAACTCCGAGACCGACTTCGTGGCGAAGAATGCCGAGTTCCAAGAACTCGCCGACAAGATCGTCGCCGTCGCCGCGTCGGCGAAGACCACCGACCTCGACTCGCTGAAGGCCGCGAAGCTCGACGACGGCACCGTCGACGACGCCGTGCAGGCCCTCTCGGCGAAGATCGGTGAGAAGCTCGAACTGCGTCGCGTCGCCTACTACGACGGACCGGTCGCGGTGTACCTGCACAAGCGTGCTTCCGACCTGCCGCCCGCCGTGGGTGTGCTGGTGTCCTACACCGGTGAGGGCGACGACGCGGCCGAGGCTGCGCGTGGCGCCGCCATGCAGGTCGCCGCGCTGCGGGCCAAGTACGCCACCCGCGACGAGGTCCCCGCCGACATCGTGGAGAACGAGCGTCGTATCGCAGAGCAGACCGCGAAGGAAGAGGGCAAGCCCGAGCAGGCACTGCCGAAAATCGTCGAAGGCCGCGTCAACGGTTTCTACAAGGACGTCGTGCTGCTCGACCAGCCGTCGGTCCAGGACTCCAAGAAGACCGTCAAGGCTCTCCTCGACGAGGCCGGCGTGACCGTCAACGGTTTCACCCGCTTCGAGGTCGGCCAGGCCTGAGCCGGTCGCAGACCGCAGAACCCCGCGTCACCTACCAGTGGCGCGGGGTTCGTGCTGTGTGGCCCCGGTTCTGATACCCCGACCCGATCGGGGTCGACGTCGCAGGCCCAGGGTTCCCGACAGAATCGCGATCAGCACGCAGGCACCCGCCAGTACCCACAGGGTCGCGACGAATGCGCCCACGAAGCTGTGTGCGGCGACGGTGCGAGTGGCGTGGTGCAGCTGCGGGCCGGCTTGTGCGGCGATTGTGGCCGCCATACCGGTGGTGTCCCCGCCGCCGGGTTGGCAGCCCGCGGCCGGCCGTTCGGGATGGGCCGAGGTGAGTTGTGCCGAGGCGCAGTCGGCGAAGCGTTGGGTCACCGGCTCGCGGAAAATGGGTTCGACCGGGCTGTCGCGCAACTCGGCGGTCAGCTGGGTACGCGCCGATGACACCGCCGTCTCGGCCTGCGAGGCGACCTGACCGAAGAAGAACTATGACACCCTCGACGGACCGGGCATCGACGGAGACGGAATGAAGCTTTTCGATCAGCTCGCGGTGGGCGCCGTGATCGAGACGGCGACCGTGCAGTGCACTCGCAACCTCCAGCAACGCATGCGTGCCCTCGGCGTGCCGGCCACCTTCCACCTCTATGCCGGTGGCACGCATTCCTGGCCGTACTGGCAGGACGAACTCCACCGGGCCTGGCCGCAATTCGAGAGGCGTTGGCGGGATGACGATCGCGGGGATGCAGGATTCGGCCACCTGGTTGGAGACCAACACCTGGGATCGCCTGCCTTGGAGCGTCGACGAGCTCATCGACCGCAAGGACGGCCGGACGGTGTCGGTGGTGCTGCCCGCGCTCGACGAGGAGGCCACGGTCGCGTCGGTGGTCGCGAGCATCACGCCTCTGCTCGGCGGACTCGTCGACGAGATCGTGGTCGTCGACTCGGGGTCGTCGGACACCACCATGGCGCGCGCGGCGGCCGCCGGTGCACGTGTCGAAACCCGGCAGTCGGCTCTCCCGGATGTCCCGGTGCTCGACGGGAAGGGTGAGGTCTTGTGGCGGTCGTTGGCCACCACCTGTGGCGACCTGGTGGTGTTTGTCGACAGCGACCTCGTCTCGCCGGACCCCGGGTACGTCCCTCGTCTGGTCGCGCCGCTGCTGATGGTGCCCGAACTGCATCTCGTCAAGGGCTACTACCGTCGGCCGCTGCTGAGCGCGGCAGGTGTCGATCCCGCCGGAGGCGGTCGGGTCACCGAGCTCGTGGTACGGCCGTTGCTCGCCGCGCTGCGGCCCGAGCTTGGCGCGCTGATCCAGCCGCTGGCCGGGGAGTACGCCGGCACACGTGAACTGTTGACCTCGATCCCGTTTGCAGCCGGGTACGGGGTGGAGATCGGCATCATCCTCGACACGGTGGAGCAATTCGGCATAGACGCCATCGGTCAGATCGACCTCGGCACCCGCATCCATCGCAACCGCCCCCTGCACGAACTCGGGCCGATGGCTCGACAGATCGTCGCGACGCTGCTCGCTCGCGTCGGTGTCGAGGATTCGGGAAGTGCCCTGACCCAGTTCGTGATGGCCGACGGCAGTCATACCATCCGTCGGTCGTATCCGGTCCTCGACGACCGGCCACCCATGCGGACCGTCCTGGCCGCCGTCGGCAGTCGCTGACGCCGCGCCGCCTCCACCCCGCAGCCCGCCACCGAACAGCAGGTCGGGGTCCTTCGGTGCCCTTGTGAACGGTTTGTGACGCCGCATGTCATCGAACACCTCACGCCGGGACGTACGATATTCACCGAATCGACCAGTGGAGGAAGTTGGATGAGCGAAACCCCGGCCCCGCACGAGTCCGAGCGTCACGGCTTCACCCGGGTGCTCCTCAAGCTCGGCGGTGAGATGTTCGGAGGTGGCGGAGTCGGACTCGACCCCGATGTCGTCGGTACTGTCGCCGACCAGATCGCCGAAGTCGTCGGATCGGGTGTGCAGGTCGCGGTCGTGATCGGCGGCGGAAACTTCTTCCGCGGTGCCGAACTGCAGCAACGTGGCCTCGACCGCGCCCGCTCGGACTACATGGGCATGCTCGGCACAGTGATGAACTGTCTCGCGCTGCAGGATTTCCTGGAGAAGCGGGGCGTCTCCACGCGTGTGCAGACCGCGATCACGATGGGGCAGGTGGCCGAACCGTATCTGCCGCTTCGGGCGCAGCGACACCTCGAGAAGGGGCGGGTGGTGATCTTCGGTGCCGGCATGGGGATGCCGTACTTCTCCACCGACACCACCGCCGCGCAGCGTGCCCTGGAGATCAAGGCCGAGGTGGTGCTGATGGCCAAGGGGGTCGACGGGGTCTTCGACGCCGACCCGCGCACGGTGCCCGACGCGAAACTGTTCACCGAGATCACCCACCGCGAGGTGCTGGACAAAGAGCTCAAGGTCGCCGACGCGACCGCGTTCAGTCTCTGTATGGACAACAAAATGCCGATCCTGGTGTTCAATTTGCTCGAGCAGGGCAACATCGCCCGGGCCGTCGCGGGCGAACGGATCGGCACCCTGGTCGCCACCTGATCGACCCGACACTCATCCCACACGCACACCGCACCGAGTAGATATAGGACGACGATGATCGACGATGCGCTCCTGGACGCCGAAGAGAAAATGGAGAAGGCGGTCAGTGTCGCCAAAGACGACATGGGCTCCATCCGTACCGGTCGCGCCAACCCGGCGATGTTCAACAAGGTCCACATCGAGTACTACGGCGCTCTCACGCCGATCACCCAGGTGGCAGGCATCAACACCCCCGAGGCGCGCCTGGTGGTGATCAAGCCCTATGAGGCCTCGACCCTGCGGGACATCGAAACCGCCATCCGCAACTCCGATCTCGGTGTGAACCCGACCAATGACGGCAACGTCATCCGGGTGGCGATCCCGCAGCTCACCGAGGATCGTCGCAAGGAGCTGGTGAAGCAGGCCAAGAGCAAGGGCGAAGACGCCAAGGTCGCGATCCGCAACGTGCGCCGCAAGGCCGTCGACGAGCTCAAACGCATCCAGAAGGATGGCGAGGCCGGCGAGGACGAGGTGAACCGCGCGGAGAAGGAACTCGACAAGACGACCGCCGGTTACGTCACCCAGGTCGACGAACTCGTGAAGCACAAAGAGAACGAATTGCTCGAGGTGTGAGCACCGACCGCCCCCACGCATCGTCACCGCAGCCGATGGCCACCGAATCGACCGAGAGCCCGGAGACCCCGGACGCGCCGAAGACCACGAAGTCGCGCGCCGGACGCAATCTCCCGGCTGCGCTCGCGGTCGGATTCTCGCTCGGTATCTCGATCATCCTGATCCTGATCTTCGCGCCGAAGATCTGGTACGGGGTGGTGGCGGTCGCATTCGCGGTCGCCACATGGGAGGTCTTCAAGCGACTGCGCGACGGTGGCTATCAGATTGCGTTCTGGCCACTGGTCATCGGCGGGCAGGTCATCATCTGGTCCGGGTGGCCCTGGGGTCCCACCGGTGTCCTGACCGCCTTCGTCGCGACCGTGCTGGTGCTGATGGTCTGGATGCTGCTGGCGCAAGGAATTCACCACGCGCCGGAGAATTATCTGCGCAACCTCGCCGCCAGCGTGTTCATCCTCGCCTGGCTGCCGCTGCTGGCATCCTTCGGTGCGCAGTTGGTGGTCCAGGACCATGGCGCCGCGCGGGTGGCGACCCTGATGGTGGTGGTGGTCTGCTCCGACGTCGGTGGCTACGGCTTCGGTGTGCTGTTCGGCAAACATCCGATGGCGCCGGCGATCAGCCCGAAGAAGAGCTGGGAAGGCCTGGTCGGGTCGTTCCTGGTCGGCACGGGCGGAGCGGTGTGTTGCGGGGTGTTCCTGCTCGACGCCCACTGGTGGGTCGGCATGATCCTGGGGCCGGTATTGGTGGTCTGCGCCACCCTGGGTGACCTGGTCGAATCTCAGGTCAAGCGCGACCTGGGAATCAAGGACATGGGTACGCTGTTGCCCGGCCACGGCGGCATCATGGATCGTCTCGATTCGCTGCTGCCGTCGGCCTTCATCGTCTGGGCGGTGTTGACGGCGTTGCTGTGAGCAGCGCCGTCGTCAGCGTTTGGCCTTTTTCAACGCCCGGCTGAGCTGCAGCATGCGGAGCCCGCCCGCGAACGCCACGATCAACGCACCGGCGATGGCGGCGATCAGCAGACTCACCCCGAGCGGCAGGTTGACCTCCCAGAAGATCAGCATGATCGTCTGGCTCTCCAGGTTCTGCAGGATGAAGATGAGCAGCAGGATGGTGATCACAGCGCCGATCACCAGACCGTAGAACGTCGCCCGAGTCCGGGTGTGCTCCACCTTCTTGATCTTGGTGCGCAGCTCATCGCGCTCGGCCAACAGCGCCTGATGCTCGCCGTCGGGCTCCGGCGTGGTGGGATGCTCGATCGGCTCGCCCGCGCCGACGGGCCGGTGCGGCTGCGGATCCGGTGTCGTCATACAGCCATCATGACATGCGACAATAACGGTATGACGTCATTGCCGCTCGTGTTCGACGCGCCCAAGCGCGGGCGTCCGCCCACCCACTTCGCCGACCTGGACACCGCAGGCCGGGTGACCGCGCTCTCCGCACTCGGTCTACCGAAGTTCCGCGCAAATCAGTTGGCCCGGCAGTACTTCGGCCGACTCAACGGTGATGTGGCCGAAATGACCGATCTGCCGTCGGCGGCCCGCGATGCCGTCGGGCAAAACCTCTTCCCGCCGCTGCTGTCGCCGGTGCGCCACATCGCCTGCGACGACGGCGACACCCGCAAGACGTTATGGCGACTGCACGACGGCACTTTGCTCGAGAGCGTGCTGATGCGCTACTCCGATCGCAACACACTGTGCATCTCGAGTCAGGCCGGTTGCGGCATGGCATGCCCGTTCTGCGCGACCGGACAGGGCGGTCTGGACCGCAATCTGTCGACCGCCGAGATCGTCGACCAGGTGCGTGCGGCAGCGCGCGCATTGCGCGACGGGGAGTTCGGGGAACCGGGCCGGCTGTCGAACGTCGTCTTCATGGGTATGGGGGAGCCGCTGGCAAACTACAAGCGCGTGGTCAGTGCGGTGCGGCAGATCACCTCGCCGGTGCCCGACGGACTCGGGATCTCCGCGCGATCGGTCACCGTCTCCACGGTCGGACTGGCCCCGTCGATCCGACGCCTGGCCGACGAGGGGTTGGCGGTGACGCTCGCGGTGTCTCTGCACACACCCGACGACGAACTGCGCGACACGCTGGTGCCGGTCAACAACCGATGGTCGGTGGCCGAGGTGCTGGACGCGGCCCGCTACTACGCCGACACCACCGGCCGTCGTGTCTCGATCGAGTACGCCCTGATCCGCGACGTCAACGATCAGCCGTGGCGAGCGGATATGCTGGGGGAGAAGTTGCGTCGGGCACTGGGATCGCTGGTCCACGTGAATCTGATCCCGTTGAATCCCACACCGGGGTCCGAATGGGATGCGAGCCCGAAGCCGGTGGAGCGCGAATTCGTCAGGCGGGTACGGGAACAGGGTGTGTCGTGCACCGTCCGGGACACCCGCGGCCAGGAGATCGCCGCGGCCTGCGGCCAGTTGGCCGCCGAAGAACGCTGACCGGCGTCAGTTCTTCCAACGACCGCGGCTGGTCCAGATCGGCTTGAGTAGGAAGAACGCGAGAACGGCGGCGAATGCGGCGAGGTAGATGTCCTCGACGTGGCCCGTGTGGTTACCGATGAACATCGCCAGCAGGGCGAACACGCAGAACCATCCGGCGATCATGAACGTCTTGCGGGCTTGTCCGTGCCACCCGAAGCGGGCCGACGGCGCATCCGCGGGCTCGCGAACCCAGCCGGTGTCGATCTGCTCAACCTCGGTGCTTGCCACGGTGGCTCCTCACTGTGCGTGCCGGTCGCTGCGTGCCGGCGGTCAGAAGTCTGACGACCGGTAGTAGTACGCGACAAGCATAACGGTAGGGCGCCGGTGGCGGCGCGGCGCCACCACGCGCAGACCCCGTCGGGGTGAAACAATGCCGCCATGTCCGACACCCCGCACCGAAAGCTGGCCGACTACCGCGGCGAGAACTACCCCCGCGACATGATCGGTTACGGTGCCGCACCGCCGGATCCGCAGTGGCCGGGCGGCGCGAAGATCGCGGTGCAGTTCGTCCTCAACTACGAGGAGGGCTCGGAGAACAACGTCCTCGAGAACGATCGGGCCAGCGAGACATTCCTCTCGGAGATGATCGGTGCGCAGGCATTCCCGAACCGGCACATGAGCATGGAGTCGCTCTACGAGTACGGATCGCGGGCCGGCGTGTGGCGCATCCTGCGCACCTTCGGACGGCGTCAGTTGCCGCTGACGATCTTCGCGGTCGCCCAGGCGATGGCCCGTAACCCCGACGCCGCCGCCGCATTCGTCGAACGCGGCGACGAGATCGCCTGTCACGGGTACCGATGGCTCAGTTATCAGCTCGTCGACACCCACATCGAACGCGAGCACATGCAGGCGGGTATCGAGCTGTTGACCGAGATCACCGGCCAACGACCGCTGGGCTGGTACACCGGCCGCGATTCGCCCAACACCCGCCAGCTCGTCGTCGAGCAAGGCGGATTCGTCTACGACTCCGACAGCTATGCCGACGATCTGCCCTACTGGGTGAAGGTGCGTCGCGGCGAGCGGCTCGTCGACCACCTGGTGGTGCCCTACACCTTGGACACCAACGACATGCGATTCGCCTCACCGGGCGGTTTCCCGTCGGGCGAGCAGTTCTTCACCCACCTGCGAGATGCCTTCGACGTCCTTTACCGCGAAGGCGTCGAGGGCGCACCCAAGATGCTGTCGGTCGGTTTGCACTGTCGTCTCGTCGGTCGTCCGGCTCGCCTCGCCGCCCTCGAACGTTTCCTCGATCACATCCAGTCACACGAAGGCGTCTGGATCCCCCGGCGCATCGACATCGCCGAGCACTGGCGGTCGGTGCATCCACCGAGCTGACCCCGGCGGCGGACCCACTCCGCGGGATTTGGGGCACAGTCGATCGAAGCGGGACAATGGCCCGGTGACGACGCGCGTACTCATCCTCGGCTCGACCGGCTCTATCGGCGTCCAAGCCCTCGAGGTGATCGCCGAGCATCCCGAGCGATTCCAGGTCGTGGGACTCGGCGCCGGAGGCGGCAACCTCGATCTCCTGCGTGAGCAGGCCCGCGCATTCGGGGTCTCTGCGGATCGGTTGGCCGTCGCGGACCCGGCTGCCGCGCGGAGCCTGTCCGACGACCTCGGCTCGACGGTGTTGGGTGGCGCCGAGGCGATGTGCGACCTCATCGCCTCGGTGGACTCCGACGTGGTGCTCAACGCCGTGGTGGGCTCGATCGGGCTTCGACCCAGCCTGGCTGCGCTGCGGACCGGGGCCCGCCTCGCGTTGGCCAACAAGGAGTCGCTGGTCGCCGGCGGATCGCTAGTCCTCGATGCGGCGGCACCCGGGCAGATCGTCCCCGTCGACTCCGAGCACTCGGCCATCGCCCAGTGCCTGCGTGGCGGCACCGCCGCGGAGGTCGACCGCCTCGTGCTCACCGCTTCGGGTGGTCCTTTTTTCGGCTGGACACGGGAAGCCCTCCTCGACGTGACCCCGGAGCAGGCCGGTCACCATCCCACCTGGTCGATGGGTCCGATGATCACCCTCAATTCTGCGACCCTGGTCAACAAGGCACTCGAGGTCATCGAGGCGCACCTGCTGTTCGGCGTCGACTACGACCGCATCGACGTCACCGTGCACCGACAGTCGATCGTGCATTCGATGGTGACCTTCGTCGACGGAGCGACCATCGCCAAGGCGTCCCCGCCGTCGATGAAACTGCCGATAGCGCTGGCGCTGGGTTGGCCGGACAGGGTGCCCGGCTCGTCGACGGCGTGCGATTTCTCCACCGCATCCGCCTGGACCTTCGAACCCGTCGACACCACAGTGTTCAGGGCTATCGATCTGGCCCGCGAGGCCGGACGCGGCGGCGGTTCGCTGACCGCGGTGTACAACGCCGCGAACGAAGCGGCCGCCGCGGGTTTCTTCGCCGGCGCCATCCGGTTTCCGCGCATCGTCGAGATCATCGGTGAGGTGCTTGGCGAGGCCGATCAGTGGCGTGCGCAGCCAGGTACTGTGGAGGACGTCTTGGCCGCAGACCAGTGGGCACGCGCACAGGCATCGCGTCTGGTCACGGCATATTCGGATGGAGTGAATCAGTGAGTTTCGCCCTCGGCGTGGTGCTGTTCGCCGCGGCGCTGCTGTTGTCGGTGGCCTGGCATGAGTGCGGTCACATGTGGGCGGCACAGGCGACCGGCATGAAGGTGCGCCGCTACTTCGTCGGCTTCGGTCCCACGGTGTGGTCCACGCGCAAGGGCGAGACGGAATACGGGATCAAGGCACTGCCGCTGGGCGGTTTCTGCGACATCGCCGGTATGACCCCGTATGACGAGATCGCCGACGAAGATCGGCCGCGCGCCATGTACCTGCAGAAGCCGTGGAAGCGGCTGGTCGTGCTGTTCGCGGGGCCCGCGCAGAACTTCATCCTCGGCTTCGCGCTCGTGGTGGTCGTCGGAGCCATCTGGGGGCTGCCGAACATCAGCCAGGATCCCGTGCCGGCCACCGTCTCGCAGGTCACCTGCGTACCAGACCAGACCACCTACTCAGCCGACGCCGAGCCAGTGTCGACGCCCTGTTCGGGGACGGGGCCGGCGGGGGCTGCGGGTATGCAGGCCGGCGACACCATCGTGGCCGTCAACGGCCGATCTGTCTCCGACTACTCCGAGGTGTCGACGCTGATCACCGAGGCGACAGGACCCGTCGCGCTCACGGTCGACCGGGCCGGCCAATCGGTCGACATGACCCTCGATCCGCAACCGTCGACCGTGGTGATCAACCAGTCCGACGGCACCACGACCACCGAGCAGACCCGCAAAGTCGGCATCACCTTCTCGCCGCCGCCCGCGCTCACCCACTACGACGGTCTCGCTGTCATCCCCGGTGCGTTCGTGTTCACCGGCGACCTGTTCGTGGCCACCTGGGACGCCCTGTTGTCGCTGCCGTCGAAGGTCAGCGCACTGTGGACCGCGGTGACCGGCGGTGAGCGCGCGGCCGACACCCCGGTGAGCGTCTACGGTGCATCGGTGATGGGCGGGCAGGCCGCCGAACGCGGTGCCTGGAGCATGTTCCTGATGCTGCTGATCAGCATCAACTTCTTCCTCGGCCTGTTCAACCTGGTGCCGCTGCTGCCGCTCGACGGCGGGCACATGGCCATCGTCGGCTACGAGAAGGGGCGAAACACCGTGCGCCGCTGGTTCGGGCGGGCGGCCGCCGGACCGGTCGACTACCTGAAATTGATGCCGATCACCTACGCGGTCGTCGTCGTCATGGGTGGATTCATGGTGTTGACACTGACCGCCGACATCATCAACCCCATCAAGATCTTCTGACCACACCCGTATGACCCACGACCACAGCCCCATCAAGATCTCCTTACAGACGAGGTGAACGAGATGAACGCCCCCACATCGTCCGACCCGATTCAAGTCGGGCTCGGCATGCCCGCCCCACCGCCGCCGGTGCTGGCCCCGCGCCGCACGACGCGCCAGATCCAGGTCGGTTCGGTCGGCGTCGGCAGCGACCACCCGATCTCGGTGCAGTCGATGACCACCACCAAGACCCACGACATCAACGCGACCCTGCAACAGATCGCCGAACTCACCGCCTCCGGCTGTGACATCGTGCGCGTCGCGTGCCCACGCCCCGAGGACGCCGAAGCGCTGCCGATCATCGCCAAGAAATCGAAGATCCCGGTGATCGCCGATATCCACTTCCAGCCGAAGTACATCTTCGCGGCGATCGACGCCGGTTGCGCGGCCGTGCGCGTCAATCCCGGCAACATCAAGGAATTCGACGGCCGCGTCAAAGAGGTCGCGCAGGCCGCTGGCGCCGCCGGCATCCCCATCCGCATCGGGGTCAACGCCGGCTCGCTGGACAAACGCATCATGCAGAAGTACGGCAAGGCGACTCCCGAGGCACTCGTCGAGTCCGCGCTCTGGGAAGCCGGGCTCTTCGAGGAGCACGGTTTCGGCGACATCAAGATCTCGGTCAAGCACAATGACCCGGTGATCATGGTGGAGGCCTACCGACAGCTCGCCGCGCAGTGCGACTATCCGCTGCATCTCGGAGTGACCGAGGCCGGACCCGCATTCCAGGGCACCATCAAGTCGTCGGTGGCCTTCGGGGCGCTGCTCGCCGAGGGGATCGGCGACACCATCCGGGTCTCGTTGTCGGCGCCGCCCGCCGAGGAGATCAAGGTGGGCGACGCGATCCTGCAGTCGCTCAACCTTCGTCCGCGCAAGCTCGAGATCGTGTCGTGTCCGTCGTGCGGGCGCGCCCAGGTCGACGTGTACAAGCTCGCCGACGAGGTGACCGCCGGCCTCGAGGGTATGGAGGTGCCGCTGCGGGTGGCCGTCATGGGTTGCGTCGTGAACGGGCCGGGCGAGGCCCGTGAGGCCGATCTCGGTGTCGCGTCGGGCAACGGCAAGGGACAGATCTTCGTGAAGGGTGAGGTCATCAAGACCGTGCCGGAGGCGCAGATCGTGGAGACGTTGATCGAAGAAGCGCTGCGGATCGCGGGTGAGTCAGGCGACACTGGTGACAGGGAAGCGGGTTCACCGGTCGTCACGGTCAGCTGATCACGACGTCGATGACCGTCGGCCGCGTCGCGGTCTGCATCCCGCCCGAGAACGGCAGAGGGAGCGGTGGTGCTGAAGCTACTGGGTGATCGCCCGCTGGGCGCACGCGATGCGCCGGTGGTGGAGCATGTGCTGTCGTCGGATCCGGTGGCGATGTGCATGGTTGCGGCCCGGTTCGAGTCGCACGGCATCAACCCGCGTCTGTTGGGCGGAGAATTGTGGACCGTCGACGATCCGACCAGCTCATTGTGCTTTTCCGGGGCCAACCTCATCCCTCTGGTCGGGTCCACCGACTCGATGGAGGCGTTCGCCGACCGCGCGGCCGCCGCGCCGCGCGTGTGTTCGTCGATCGTCGGACGGGCCGAGATGGTGCAGGCCTTCTGGGATCGGATCGGCGCATGCTGGGGTCCGGCGCGGGAGGTGCGCGACTCGCAACCGCTGATGGCGTTGACGGACGCGCCCGCCGTGGCGCCCGATCCGCTGGTTCGCCTGGTCACCCTCGACGATCTCGACGCCTACCTACCGGCTGCGATCGACATGTTCATCGGCGAGGTGGGGGTGGACCCGTGCGCCGGCGACGGAGGCCGGTCCTATCGCCGCCGCCTGGCCTCGCTGATCACCGCGCAACGGGTGTTCGCCCGATTCGATCGCGGTGAGGTCGTGTTCAAGGCCGAGATCGGTTCGCTGTCCCGTCGGGTCGGCCAGATCCAGGGCGTCTGGGTGGCGCCGCACCGGCGCGGCGAGGGGCTCGGCGCGGCCGGTACCGCCGCCGTCGCCGCCGCGGTGATGGCCTTCGGTCGTACCCCGAGCCTGTACGTCAACAGCTTCAACCTTCCCGCGCGCGAGGTGTACCGGCAGATCGGTTTCCGCGAAGTCGGGACCTTCGCGACCATCCTCGTCGACTGAATCCGCCGACGGCAGTCGGCGAATCCACCGCGTGGCGCACCGGATTTCGACTCGTCCGCCCATATGATCGACACCGATGTTGCGGATGAGACGACGAGTAGTCAGTGTGGCGTGTGTGTCGCTGAGTGCTGCGCTGACGCTCGGGGTGGCCGGTTGCGCCACCGCCGACGACGGTCCGCGGCAGGCGGTCGAGCGTTTCCTCGCTGCATACGGCGCCCGCGACATCGCCGCAGCCGCCGCCCTCACCGACAACCCGCAGGCCGCACGCGACGACCTCGACGCCGCGTGGGACGGTCTGGCCGCGGAGAAACTCACCGCGAGCACCGGCAAAGCGCGAGTGACCGGCGACATCGCCGACATCGACGTCACCTACCACTGGGATCTGCCGAGCGACCGCGAGTGGAGTTATCCCGCCCGGGTCAAACTCGCCCGCAGCGATGCTGGGTGGTCGGTGCGCTGGACCTCCACCGACATCCACCCGGACCTCGGTGCCAACCAACGGCTTTCGTTGCGACTGTTGCAGGCCCCGCGGGCGACCGTCAACGGGTCCGATGGGTCGGAGGTGATGGTCAACGGCACGGTCATCGGGATCAACTTCGACGCCGCCGAGGCGGCGGCGCACGGGTCGGTCGCCGATTCGGTGACCAGCCTGGTGTCGGCACTGCGACCCTATGCGCCGTCGCTGTCGGCGCAGAAGATCGCCGAGGAGTCCACGGCCAGTGGCGAGCCGTACCCGATCACCCGGCTGTCGGAACGCGATTTCGATCGCCTGCGCGATCAACTCGCCATCCCCGGCGTCGTTCACAACGAACAGGCCGAACTGGTCGCGAAGAACCCGGATTTCGCCCCGGCACTGCTCACCGAGGTGAAGAAGGTCGTCGACAGTGAGGTCGAAGGTCGGGTCGGATGGCGTGTCGTCACCGTCAACCCCAACGGCCTCGACGCCGACGTCCTCGCCGATCACGCCCCGGAACCCGCGCCGGCGATCTCGCTCAGCCTGTCGCGGCGCGTGCAGAACGCCGCGCAGCGGGCGGTGGACGCCACCAACCGCTTCCAGGTCGCCATGGTGGTTCTCCAGCCGTCCACCGGCCGGGTTCTGGCCGTCGCGCAGAACAAGGCGGCCGACCGGGACGGGCCGATCGCCACCACCGGTCTGTACCCGCCCGGATCGACCTTCAAGATGGTCACCGCGGCCTCGGCCATCAGCCGCGATCTCGCACATCCCGGTTCGATGGTGCCGTGTCCGGGTGAGATCGAGATCGGTCCGCGCCGAATCCCGAACTACAACGGCTTCTCGCTGGGCACCGTCTCGATGCTGAAAGCCTTCGCCAGTTCCTGCAACACCACTTTCGCCTTCCTGGCCAGCAAGATGGGCCCATCAGATCTCGCGCACACCGCGGCGGCGATGGGAATCGGCCAGCACTACGACATCGCCGGTCTCGACGTGGTGTCCGGGTCGGTGCCGATCGCTCCGGAACTGGTCGCGCGTACCGAGGATGGCTTCGGTCAGGGCAAGGTGCTGGTCAGTCCGTTCGGGTTGGCCACGGTCGCAGCGACCGTGGCCAACAACGGCACCGCGCCGGTCCCACAGCTCATCCTGGGCAAACAGACCACGGTGGAAGGTCCGCAACCGACGCTCGACCCGAAAGTGGTCGAAGAACTACGCCCGATGATGCGCGCTGTGGTCACCCAGGGCACGGCGACGGTCATCGACGGCGAGGGCGAAGTGCTCGGCAAGACCGGTGAGGCCGAGTTCGCCGGCGGTTCGCATGCCTGGTTCGCCGGCTACCGCGGAGATCTGGCGTTCGCCACCCTCGTGGTGCGCGGTGGCGACTCCAACAACGCCGTGGGCGTGACGCGCGACTTCTTCGCCGGACTGCCACCGGGATACGCGGTCGGCGCGCGGTCCTGACCGGCCAAGCGGGCAGGCCGGTCAGGTCCGGCGCGGCACGATGATCGGCTGTCCCGACTCGGGATGATCCCAGATCTCCACCGGATGGTCGTAGGTGTCCGACAGCAACTGCGCGGTCATCACCTCGCGGGTCGGTCCATCGGCCAACAGATGGCCGTCCTTCATCAAGGCGACGCGATCGGCGTAGGCGGCCGCCAGCGAGAGGTCGTGCACCACCAGCAGGACGGCGCAGCCGTCGTCGCGGGCGGCCCGCAGGATGTCGAGGACGGTCTCCTGGTGGTGGATGTCGAGCGCGGCGGTCGGTTCGTCGAGCAGCATCACCGGTGTCTGCTGGGCCAGCGCCCGCGCGATCGACACCCGTGCCTGCTGGCCGCCGGACAACTGCGCGAACGGGCGATAGGTGATGTCGTGCAGATCGCACGCGCGGATCGCGTCGTCGATGATCTCAGGTGACCGGCGTGCGGCGTCGGTACGCAGCCAGGGGAAGCGACCCATTTCGATGACCTCGATCACCGAGAAGGGGGTGTCGGTGCGATTGTGCTGGGTAACGAACGACCGCATGCGGGCAAGTTCCCGAGCAGAGACCTTCGCGATCGGCCGGTCGTCGATGTGGACGGTGCCGCGGTCGGGGGTGCGTAGACCGGCCAGCACCGACAACAATGTCGACTTGCCGCAGCCGTTGGGCCCGACGAGCGCGTGCAGCGAGCCGGGTTCGACTCGTAGTGAGACGTCGCGCACCACATCGCGATCCCCCAGGGTGACGGTGATGTGCTCGGCTACGACACCGCCCGACCCGGTCACCAGCCCGCCCCCGCCCGTCGGCTACGCCGCAGCAGCAGGAAGAACACCGGTCCACCGATGAGTGAGGTGAACATCCCCAACGGGAGGTCGGCGTCGCCGAGCATTGTGCGGGCCGCCAGGTCGGCGGCCGTGATCACCAGCGCGCCCCCGACCACGCTGGCAGGTAGCAGGATCGCATGGCGTGGACCCACGATGAGCCGCAGCACGTGCGGCACCACCAAGCCGACGAACATGATGATCCCGGAGAAGGCGACCGCAGCGCCGGTCAGGATGGAGACGAGCACGATCACCTGACGGCGGACGACCTCGACGTTGACCCCCAACGACGCGGCCTGGATCTCGCCGAGGGCCAGCAGGTCGAGCTTGTGCACCAGGACCAGTGACGCAGCAAGCGCCGCGATGATCAGCGGAGCGGCCACCCACACCTCATCCCAGGTGGTGCCGGCCAGCGAACCCAGTTGCCAGAACACGATCTGTTCGCGTGCGGCCGTGGACGCCACGAAGGTCAGATAGGCGATGATGCCGAGGGTGAAGGCGTTCACCGCGATCCCGGTGAGCACCAACATGATCGCAGACGTGGAGCCGTCGCGCAGGGACAGTACGTACACCGACGCGGCGGTGAACAGGGCGAACACGAAGGCCGCACCCGCCAACGCCCAGTCGTTGGTGGCCCCGCCGCCGAGCACGATCATCAGACATGCGCCGACGGCCGCGCCCGACGACACCCCGATGATGCCCGGTTCGGCGAGCGGGTTGGCCAGCACACCCTGCAGCAGGCAGCCGCCGGCACCGAGCGCGGCGCCCACCAACAGGCCCAACACGATCCGCGGGAACCGGACGTTCCATAGTGCGGCCTCACCGTTGGGGTGCGACGGCAGGGGACCGATCTCGAGGTGGAAATGGTGGGCGAGGCTGCCGAGCACCTCGATCGGTGGGACACCCACCCGGCCCATACCGGCCGAGAGCACGACGAGTGCCGCGGTCGACACGAGCAGGACCGCGAGGACGACGATGTTTCGGGTGCGATGGCGGTTGCGGTGGTCGGCCGCGACCGGCGTCACCCGTTCGGACGTGGGGGCACTCATGCGTAGATCGCCTCAGCCAGGGCGCCGAGTACCTTGCCGGCGTCGGGGCCGAACGCCAGGATCTCGGTTTCGTCCATCTGTACGATGCGCCGGTTGCGCCCCGCATCTGTCTCGGCGATACCGGGCAACTCCAGAACTCCATCGAGCCCACCGACGGTGTCGGCGCCCTGCGTCATCACCAGCAACACGTTCGGGTCCGCCTCGATCATCGCCTCGGCGCTGATCGCGGTGAATGCCCCGCTGAGGTCGGCCTCGCGGCCGGCATCGCGCCCGCCGAGGTTCTCGATCAGGTCGTCGGCACCGGATCCCGGTCCCGCCAGCAGGATCAGATTGCGGCCTCGGATGTAGACGAAGGCCATCACCGGGTCCCCGGACGGGGACGGGACGAGATCACGTGCCGCTGCGACCTCGCGGTCGGTGCGGGCCACCAGCTGTTCACCCTGCACGGGCACACCGAGCGCGTCGGCGACCGAACGCATCAGGGAGTCGTTGGCGTCGAGGCTTCGGGTACCGGGGAACACGACGACCGGGATGCCGGAGTCGCGGATCTGATCGACGGCCGCCGCGGGGACGGTGTTCTCGTCGACGAGTACGACGGTGGGCGACAGCGCCAGGACCGCCTCGGCGTTGAGGCTGTGCCCGCGGTTGGTGACCACCGGTAGGTCCACCGCGCTCGGAAACGCCGTCGACGTGTCGCGCCCGACCACGTTCGGACCCAAACCGAGCGAGAACACGATGTTGCCGAGAGTGCCGTTGATGTCGACGGCGATGATCCGGTCGACATCGGTGACCGTGACCGGCCCGTGCCCCGTGGAGTCGACGGTGACCGGCAGCGTCGGGGTCGGATCGGTCGCGATCGGCGTCACGTCGGTGGCGGGTAGCTCCGCGGTCTGCGGCCCGTCGGCCAAGTGCGCGGTGGGCGCCACCGACGCGGCCGGCTGCTCGATGGGTTCCACGAAACATGCGGACAGGGTTCCGATGATGAGCACGACGAGCACCGCGAGCGCCGGACGCACCGTACCGATCCTGCTCACCCGCTCACCTGCGCCACGATTCCTCCCACCGCCCGACCTGGTCGGCGCTTCATCTGCCCTTAGTCTCACCTTAGTTCGCCTCGCACCCGCGACCCACGCCGCCTCCGGCGTGAAACCGGACTCGATAAGCTGGCACCATGACCGTTCGCGCCGCCCTGCGTCCCGGCACCCTCTCGCCGACGCGTCCCGTCCCCGATTCCATCGAACGGCCGGAGTACGCGTGGCGGGACACCGTCAATGAAGGACACGAACCGTGGGTGCAGACCCCGGAGACCATCGAGAAGATGCGGGTGGCCGGCCGGATCGCAGCCAACGCGCTCGCCGAGGCGGGCAGGGCGGTGGCGCCCGGGGTCACCACCGATGAACTCGATCGGATCGCGCACGAGTACATGGTCGATCACGGCGCGTATCCGTCGACCCTGGGCTACAAAGGGTTTCCCAAGTCGTGCTGCACCTCGCTGAACGAGGTCATCTGTCACGGCATCCCGGACTCGACCGTGATCGCCGATGGGGACATCGTCAACATCGACGTCACCGCCTACATCGACGGGGTGCACGGCGACACCAACGCCACCTTTCTGGCCGGTGACGTGTCCGCCGAGGCCGCCGATCTGGTCGACCGGACCCGGATCGCCACCGAACGGGCCATCAAGGCGGTGAAACCGGGACGCGAACTGAACGTCATCGGGCGTGTGATCGAGGCCTATGCCAACCGCTTCGGGTACACCGTGGTCCGCGACTTCACCGGCCACGGCATCGGTGAGACATTTCACAATGGTCTGGTGATCCTGCACTACGACCAGCCCAACGTCGACACGGTCATCGAGCCGGGCATGGTGTTCACCATCGAACCGATGATCAACCTCGGTGGGCTCGGCTATGAGATCTGGGACGATGGCTGGACCGTCGTGACCACCGACAAGAGGTGGACGGCCCAGTTCGAACACACCCTGGTGGTGACCGAGGACGGCGCAGAGATCCTCACGCTGCCCGAGCACTGAGCCGCGCGTCGTCGGCCCTCGGGTGTCGGCTCAGCGGTGGACGGTGTGTGCGGCGGCCGACCACGCCCACGAGTCGTCGCCTATCCTGAGCGCGTGGACACGCAACACCGCGCCGTTCAGGTCGGCGAGCACACTTTCGACACCCGGATCAGTGGCCCCGAAGACGGAAAATGGGTGCTGCTGCTGCACGGATTCCCGGTCAACAGTTCCTGCTACGACACCGTCGTTCCCCGCCTGCACGAGAGTGGTCTGCGCACAATCGTTTTCGATCAGCGCGGGTACAGTCCCGGCGCTCGCCCGGACGGGGTGGACGCCTACCGACTGGAACTGCTCGTCGGTGACGCGATCGGCCTGCTCGACGCGCTCGGTGTCCAGTACTCGATGCTGGTCGGCCACGACTGGGGCGGCATCGTCGCCTGGCACCTGGCGGCCAAGCACCCGGACCGATTCACCGGCCTGGTGGCTGCGAGCACCGGACACCCGTCTGCGATGCGCGACGCCCTGGAGTCCTCGGACCAGCGTGAACGTTCGCGCTACATCAAGGATTTCATCGCAGACGACGCCGAGGGCAAGCTGCTCGCCGACGACGGGGCCGCACTGCGCGCCGCCGGGGTGACTGCCGAGGAACTCGCTCCGCTCACCGAACCGGGCGCTCTGACCGGACCGCTGAATTGGTACCGCGCCAATTTCACCGGCGACATCGCGGCCACTCTGGCGTGCCCGCCGGTCGAGATCCCTACGACCATGGTCTGGGGTGACGCCGACGATGCGCTCGGCCGTGAACAGGCGCAACTCAGCGGACGCTACGCGTACTCCGACTTCCGTTTCTGCGAGCTGCCCGGGGTTGACCACTGGGTTCCGCAGCACGCCGCTGCCGCACTGGCCTCGGAGATCGCGCTGCGCTCCACGGTGTTCTGATCGGACCGGGGCCCCGCGACCGGGGTCGGGCTAGCCGAACCGTTCGGTCCGAATCCGCTCGCGCGCATGGCCGGCGTCGATCATCGCGGCGGCACAATGCTCCACGAAAGCGGTGGGACCGCAGATGAACACGGTCGGTGCCTCCTCCGGCCCGATGGTGAGTTCGGCGATCTCGGCGGCCCCGAGTCGACCGGTCGGACGGGGGTCCGTTTCGGGGCCACGTCGGGTGTAGACCAGATGGACCGGCAACCGTCGATGCTGGGTGAGCTGGCGGAGGTCATCGGCGAAAAGCATGCGATCCGGTGAGCGCAGAGAGTACACGAGATTGAAAACCGATGTGGGGGAAGCGATTTCGCGGTGTCGGAGCATCGACATTAGGGGGCCGAGCCCCGAACCGCCGGCGATCAGCTGCACCGGATCCGATCGGCTGCCGTCCCAGGTGAACCACCCGCCATGCGGCCTGGTCACCTCGAGCGGTTCACCCACCTCCACGACGTCGACGAGATACGGTGACACCTCGCCGTCGTCTGCCCGTTCGACGGTGACCTCGATAGTGCGTGACTCGCGGGCATCCGACACCGAGTACGTGCGTGCGGTCGAATAGCCGTCCTCGGCGGTGAGGCGGATGTCGAGATGCTGGCCGGGCACCGCGCGGAACGGTTCGGACAGGGCGAGCCGGAGTGATCGTGCGCTGTCGCTGTGCCGCGTCTGCGAGACGACGGTGCTCACCTGCCAGTCGTTCATGACCAGGTCCGCGCGGTCATGAGTAGCGCTGTTCGGTCCAGGGGTCGCCGTGCATGTGATAGCCGTTGCTCTCCCAGAATCCAGGGGTGTCGCTCGACATGAACCGTAGGCGGCACACCCATTTCGCGCTCTTCCAGAAGTACAGGTGCGGCACGAGCAATCGGGCCGGACCGCCGTGTTCGGCGGCCAGTGGTTCACCGTCGTAGGAGTCGGCGATCCAGCCGCGACCATCGACCAGATCGGCCAGAGCGACGTTGGTGGTGTAGCCGCCATGGCAATGCGCCATCACGAAGTCGCCGGCGTCCCACGGCAGTTCGGCCAGGATCGTGTCGAAGGACACGCCCCGCCAGCGGGTTTCGAACTTCGACCAGCGGGTCACACAATGGATGTCGGTGACGATGTCCTCGTGCGGCAGCTCCTGGAACTCGGCCCAGTTCCACTTGTGGATTCGATGTCGCGTGGACTGAACGGCCAGCGACCACGTGTCGAGGGACACCGTCGGCGTCGGTTCGGCCGACAGCACCGGAAAGTCGAACGTCCGGTATTGCCCGGGTGGCAGCCGGTCGGCATCTCGATCACGTCTGCCGACAAAGCCGCGGTTGACGATCGCCATGGCGGAAATCCTACCGGCCGATCAGATCTCGAGCCCCAACAGCGCGTTTTCGAGCACCTCGGGCATCGCCGGATGTATCCAGTACTGGCCGCGCGCGATTTCGTGCGCGGTCTGCCCGAAGGACATGGCCTGGATGATCGGCTGGATCACCGTGGGTGCCTGTGGTCCGAGGATGTGGCAGCCGAGTAGCCGACCGGTACCCCGCTCGGCGATCACCTTGCAGAAACCGGTGGTGTCCTCCATGGCCCACCCGTAGGCCACATCGCCGTAGGCCTGCACCTTGACGGTGATGTTGAGGTCCATGTCCCGCGCCTCGTCCTCGGTGAGTCCGACGGTGGCGATCTGCGGATGGGTGAACACCGCGGCCGGCACGTACCGGTGGTCGAACCAGACCAGGTCGTCGGCATCCCAGCCCTTGAGCAGATTCGCCTGCACCACCCGTTGCTCGTGATTGGCGACATGCTTGAGCTGATACGGCGAACTCACATCTCCGAGCGCCCACACGTGTGCGGCCGCGGTCCGGCCGTGCGGGTCGCACACCACCCGACCGTGATCGTCGAGATCGACCCCGATCGAGGCCAGATTGAGCCGGTCGCCGTTGGGGCGACGTCCGGTCGCAACCAGCAGCGCGTCACCGTCGAGATGCGTGCCGTCGCCGAGGCTGACCCGGACGCCGCCACCGTCGAGCTCGACCACGTTCGTCACGTCGGTATTCAGTCGTACATCCCATTTCTCCGCGGCCACCGTCGTGAACCGTGTCGAGATGTCGGTGTCGAGTTTGCGCAGCAGCGCGGGCCCACGTGCGATGACCGACACCGCGCTGCCCAGCGCGCCGAACACATGCGCGAACTCGGCTGCGATGTAGCCGCCGCCCACGATGATGAGCCGATCGGGGACATGGTCCAGACGCATGACGTCGTTGTTCGTGTAATACGGTGCGCCGCACTGGCTGATCGCGGGCGGGACGGTCGCTCGTGATCCCGCGGCGATCACCACCTCGTCGGCGAGGACCAGCGAGTTGGCGGTGACCAGGCGGTAGCGGCCGTCGTCGTCGCGTCCGTCGAATTCGACGTGCGTGGAGTACACGGTGATGTTGTCGCACCGTTGTTCGCGATACTCCCGGCCGCCGGCCGAGATCGGATCGATGCGACCGAACACCCGGTTCACGATGGCGGGCCAGTCCACCGAGTCGACACGGCTGTGCACGCCGAGCCGGTCTCCGCGCGCCGCGTTGTCGGCGACCTCTGCGGCGTAGACGAACATCTTCGTGGGGATGCAGCCGACGTTGAGGCAGGTCCCGCCGTAGACGCCCTCCTCGAAGATCGCGATCGATCTGTCGTCGAAACGCTCGTTGGGGATGGAGTTGCCGCTGCCGGTGCCGATGATCGCCAGGTCGACGATCTGGGTGGCGGTCATGCCGGCCCCGCGGTCGAA
The DNA here is from genome assembly GCF_044543825.1 of Gordonia sp. NPDC062954. Lineage (NCBI taxonomy): Bacteria > Bacillati > Actinomycetota > Actinomycetes > Mycobacteriales > Gordoniaceae > Gordonia > Gordonia sp. NPDC062954. Next base: position 124,002 of record NZ_JBITWL010000003.1, read on the forward strand.
TCCGACTGTGCCGCGGCCAGCACGCCGAGCGTGCCCTGCAGCCAGTTGTCGATCTCACGGTAGGCGTGCTCACGGACGTGTGGTACCGACAGCACCACATCGTGGCGGGCGTCGGCGATGGGGACGACGGCCACCCGGTCACCCAGACATCCGCTCCACCGCGACATGTGACGCACATCGAGAACCACATCGGCGTCGTCCACCGAACCCGGTTGCGCCCGGTTGAACAGGGTCTTGTCCGAGCGCAGCACCAACGACGGCACCCCGACGTCGACACCCCGATGCAGTCGCGCATGCCCGCGCCGCACGGCATTGAGGAAGCCGAAGGTGACCGGAAATCCGCCCATCGGTTTCAGGGCCAGGTCGAAGGCCCACTCGCCGCCGGTGGTCTCGTGGATGCTTCGGCCGTAGCCATCGGAGAGTTCTTGGGGGAGTACCGCCTTCGGGCCGACGGCGGCGAGGCCACGCAACAGCAGCGAGACCGGCAGGGTCCGCAGGATCGGACTGCCCTGCAGATCGAACCAGGGGCTGTTGAGCAGCAGACCGCAGACCGCGGCATGCAGATCCGGCGATCCGGACCGAAGCCGGTCCAACCACAGCGAGGTGATGAGGCCCCCGGTGGAGTGGGCGGCCACGATCACCCGTTGCGGGCCACCGGCGGCTCGCGTCTCGTCGATGACCACCTCCAGTGCGTGGCCGAGTTCCTCGTCGTACTGGCGCAGGTCGGTGGTGAAGTGCGCGGTGTGCTGCGGCTGCAGTGAGCGTCCACATTTGCGCAGGTCGAGCGCATAGAAGGCGTAGCCGCGTTCGTGAAAGAAGTCGGCGAGAGGTTCGTGGAAGAAATAGTCGGTGAATCCGTGGATGTAGAGCACCGCGCCGTGTACGGCCGGTTCGGGGCCGGCCTTACGCACCAGGGTCGCGGTGATCGGGTCCTCGCCGTCCGGGTCGGGACCCAGGGGCAGGGCGAGGACTTCGTAGCGATCCAACAGATGGTCGGGTTGCCAGGTCGCAGCGGATCGGCCGCCATCACGGGCGGCGCTCGAGGATGCGGTCACACGGTCCACTCTAGATATCGTGCGGGGGGCCGGGCGCGGCGGTGACTGTCGCCCAGCCCACACTTTGGCCCAGGCGATTCCGTTGTTTGCGCCGGAATGGGGAACAATGGCGGTTGACAGGGACGACCGATGGTGGCACACCCTCGCGGCACACCGCGACAGCCTCGATCGTCCAACCCGTGCGAAGGAGAGCTCCTCGTGTCTCACTCGGTGATCAAGACGGACGTCGCGCTGGTCGGTGCCGGAATCATGAGCGCCACTCTCGGCGCCCTGATCCGTCGACTCGAGCCGACCTGGTCGATCAGTGTTTTCGAACGGCTCGACGCCGCGGCCGCGGAGAGCAGCGATCCGTGGAACAACGCCGGCACCGGGCACTCGGCGCTGTGCGAGCTGAACTACACCCCGAAGACCGCCGACGGCGATGTCAACATCGACAAGGCGATCAACATCAACGAGCAGTTCCAGGTGTCGCGTCAGTTCTGGGCCTACTCCGTGGACAACGGCATCCTCGGTGATCCCAGCGAGTTCATCAATCCGATCCCGCATGTGAGTTTCACCCACGGCAGCGACGGCGTCGACTACCTGCGTAAGCGCTATGACCGTCTCGCCGGCCAGGTGTTGTTCGAGGGCATGGAGTTCATCGACGACGAGGCGACCTTCAGCGAGCGTCTGCCGCTGATGTCGGCCGGACGCGACTTCTCCGACCCGGTGGCGCTGAACTGGTTCACCGACGGCACCGACGTCGACTTCGGCGCATTGACCCAGCAGCTGCTCAACCACATCGGCGAAACCGGTGCCGATGTGTACTTCGGTCACTCGGTCACCAACCTGTCCAAGCAGTCCGACGGCAGTTGGATCATGAAGGTCAGCAACCTGCGGACCAAGCAGAAAGTGACCGTGCACGCGAAGTTCGTCTTCGTCGGCGCCGGCGGCGGAGCGCTGCATCTGCTGCAGAAGTCCGGTATCGCCGAGGCGAAGGGTTTCGGCGGTTTCCCGGTGTCCGGGGAGTTCTTCCGCTGCACCAACCCCGACCTCGTCGCCGACCACCAGGCGAAGGTGTACGGCCAGGCCGCGGTCGGCGCTCCGCCCATGTCGGTGCCGCACCTCGACACCCGCGTCATCAACCATCAGCCGGGACTGCTGTTCGGGCCCTACGCCGGGTGGTCGCCGAAGTTCCTCAAGAGCGGCAAGATCACCGACCTCCCGTTCTCGGTCAAGCCGAACAACCTGCTGCCGATGCTGTCCATCGCGCCCCAGGAGTTCGGTCTCCTCAAGTACCTCATCAGCGAGCTGGCCGCCAGCCGTGCCGACCGCGTGAACACCCTCGGCGAGTTCGTCCCACGTGCCGACGGCGCGGACTGGGAGATCATCACCGCCGGACAGCGTGTCCAGGTGATCCGCAAGACCGGCGTCGGCGGCTCGCTGGAGTTCGGTACAGCGGTGGTGACCGCCGATGACGGCACCATCGCCGGCCTGTTGGGCGCCTCGCCCGGTGCGTCGACCGCGGTGCCCGCGATGCTCAACGTGCTGGAGAAGTGCTTCCCGAAGGAGTACGCCGGGTGGAAGCCGGCACTCACCGAGATGATCCCGTCGTTCGGGCAGAAGCTCTCCGACAACCGCGACCTGTTCCGGCAGGTGTGGGACTGGACCAGCGCGAGCCTGCAGCTCAAGCGTGGGGCCGCCGCCCCACAGGTCGACGCCGAGCGCGCGACCGCGCCGGCCCTCTGAGCGGCCATCTGGTGCAGGCCCACACCGGTGTGATACTCACGAGACCATGACTTCGGCAGGGCAGTTGCACCAGAGTCCGGCCGACCGGATGGATGCGTCCACCCTCTACCAGATCCTGCGGTTGCGGGTGGACGTCTTCGTGGTCGAGCAGGCTTGTCCGTACCCCGAACTCGACGGCCGCGACCTGGAGGCGGGCACCCGTCAGTTCTGGATCGTCGACGACGACGTGGTGGTCTCGACATTGCGTCTGCTCACCGAACCTGCGTCGGCCGACGAGCAGCCGAGTTTCCGGATCGGCCGCGTGTGTACCGAACGCGGCCACCGGGGTCAGGGCATGACCGCGCGGCTGATCAGCGCTGCGCTCTCCGAGATCGGCGATCATGTCTGCCTCATCGAAGCGCAGGCCTACCTTGTGGAGATGTATGCCAAATTCGGGTTCGTGGTGCAGGGCGACGAGTACCTGGAGGACGGCATCCCGCACGTGACCATGCGTCGCGACCCGGCCGTGCCCGCGGCGACCGTCGACGGGCCGCGATGAGCGGCCGGCACCATCGCGGCGCCGAGATCGACGGACCTGTCCGCTACCCGTTCAGCGCGGTCGTCGGGCAGGAACGGCTCAAGCTCGCGCTGATCTTGTCGGCGATCGCACCGGGTATCGGCGGGGTGCTGATCCGGGGCGAGAAGGGTACCGCCAAGTCGACCATCGTGCGTGGACTCGGCCCGCTATTGCACACCGGCGACGAGTCGGATCGCTCGCGCCCCGGTGGCGGAGACGGCGTGCGTGGCCGGGTCGTCGAGCTGCCGATCGGCGCGACCGAGGACCGGGTCATCGGATCGCTCGACCTGACCGCGGTGCTCAGTGAGGGCCGCACCCGGTTCACCCCCGGGCTGCTGGCCTCGGCCGACGGTGGCGTCCTCTACATCGACGAGGTCAACCTGCTGGCCGACCACCTCGTCGACGTCCTCCTCGACGCCGCCGCCAGCGGCCGGGTCACCATCGAACGCGACGGGGTGTCGCACACACAGGCCGCCGACTTCGTCCTCGTCGGCACGATGAATCCGGAAGAGGGCGAACTGCGCCCGCAGTTGCTGGACCGCTTCGGTCTGGCCGTCGACGTCGCCGCCGGCCGCGACATCGACGAGCGGGTGGCCATCGTCTCGCGCCGGATGGCCTTCGACGCCGATCCGGAGGCGTTCGTGGCCGACCATGCGGCTGCCGAAGCCGAACTGACGCAACGGATCGCCGACGCTCGTGCACAGCTGACCGAGGTGACCATCCCGCCGGTGGAGCTGCGCCGGATCGCCGGGGTCTGTGCTCATCTGGAGGTCGACGGTCTGCGCGGCGACATCGTGGTGGCCCGGACCGCGGCGGCGCACGCCGCGTGGCGGCTCGCCGCCGAGGTCACCGCCGACGACGTCCGCGTCGCAGTCGAACTCGCGCTGCCGCATCGGCGCCGGCGTAATCCGTTCGACGAGTCCGGGCTCACCGACCAACAACTCGACGACGCGATGGATGCCGGTGCCGACGCCGCCGGCAGCGATACGCCCGACCCGACCGACCCCGACCCGACCGACCCGGGCGGTGGTGGTGGCCACGACGGCGACGGTGGCGACGAGCCGGGCGACACCACGGCGTCCGATGTCGATCAATCCTCCGGCGAGACGACGTCCGAGGGCGAGACGACGTCCGAGAGTGAGCAGCCCTCCGAACCGGCCCCAGGTCCGCGCTTCGGTTCCGTACCCTCCACGTCGACGGCACCGCGCATGACGCGCCTGGATGTGCGCGGGATCGGTGAAGGCGACCCAGGGCGCCGGTCGCGTGCCCGGTCGCGTCGCGGGCAGACCACGCGCGCAATCGATTTCACGCACGGCCAACCGGTGCACCTGTTCGGGACCGTGCTCTCGGCCGCCGATCGGGCGGCCGGTGGCACGGTGCGGGTGGCACCCGACGATCTGCGCGGCGCCGAGCGCATCGGTCAGGAAGGCAACCTCGTCGTATTCGTCGTCGACCTCTCCGGTTCGATGACTGCTCGCCGTCGACTGTCGGCGGTGACCGGTATCTGTGTCGATCTGCTGCGCGACTCCTACACCCGACGTGATCGGGTGGCGGTGGTGGTGGCGCGCGGTTCGTCGGCCGAGGTGGCGGTGCCGCCGACGAGATCGGTGGACATCGCGGTCCGTCGGCTCGCCGAGATCCGGACCGGCGGACGCACGCCACTCGCCGAGGGGCTGATCGCGGCCACCGAACTGATCGACCGAGCCGCTCGCCGCGAGCCGCACCGGCGACCATTGGTGGTGGTGCTCACCGATGGCCGGGCCACCGCGGGGCCCGACGCCTCGGCACGAGCCCGCGCGGTCGCCGGCGCAATCGGCCGACGTGGGATCGATTCCGTCGTCGTGGATTGCGAACAGGGGATGATCCGGCTCGGCCTGGCCGCCGAACTGGCAGCGACGATGGGTGCGCGGTGCCTGCCGATGGACGAGCTGACGGCGGGTGTGCTGCGCAGCGACGACCGGGCCGCCTGAGACACTGTTCGCACCAGACCGCGACCGCCAGGAGGCAGCGTGCCGCAAGGAGTACCCGACACCATCCCCGACGATGGGCTGACCACCCGGCAGCGGCGTAACCAGCCGGTGCTCGCGGTGCACACCGGCGAGGGCAAGGGCAAGTCGACCGCGGCGTTCGGCATGGCGATGCGGGCCTGGAACGCCGGCATGCGGGTGGCGGTCTTCCAGTTCGTGAAGAGTGCCAAATGGCGGGTCGGCGAGGAGAGCGCCCTCACCGCGCTCGGCGAGGTACACGAACAGACCGGGCGCGGAGGTCCGGTGGAGTGGCACAAGATGGGCCAGGGCTGGTCGTGGTTGCGAGCCAACGCCGATCACGACGACGATCACGCCGAAGCGGCACGCGCCGGTTGGGACGAGATAGCCCGGCGACTGGCGGCGCACGAGCACGATTTCTACGTCCTCGACGAGTTCACCTATCCGCTGCATTGGGGGTGGGTGGACACCGACGCGGTGGTGGCGACCTTGCGAGCACGGCCCGGACGCCAACATGTGGTGATCACCGGCCGCCGAGCGCCGGCCACCCTGATCGACGCCGCCGACCTCGTCACCGAGATGCACAAGATCGCGCACCCGATGGACGCCGGCCGCAAGGGACAGAAGGGCATCGAATGGTGACCAGGTGACACACCGCCGCGGGAACGTCGGATGAGTGCAGTCCCGGCTGTCGTGATCGCCGCGCCTGCCTCGGGCAGCGGCAAGACGACGGTGTCCACCGGTCTGATCGGCGCCCTGCGGGCTGCGGGTCATCGGGTGGCGCCGTTCAAGGTGGGGCCCGATTACATCGATCCCGGATATCACGCTGTCGCCGCCGGCACGGTGGGACGCAACCTGGACCCGAACCTGGTCGGTCCGGAGCTGGTGGGACCGTTGTTCGCCGCGGGGGCGGCCGGTGCCGACATCGCGGTGGTCGAGGGGGTGATGGGCCTGTTCGACGGCCGCATCCTGCCCGAAGAGACCGGTGCCGAGGACCCCGCGGCTTTCGGGTCGACGGCACATGTCGCCCGGCTCATCGGCGCGCCGGTCGTGCTCGTCGTCGACGCCGCCGGTCACAGTCAGTCGCTGGCCGCAGTGTTGCACGGGTTCATCGGGTATGACCCGTCGATCCGCATCGTCGGTGTGATCCTCAACCGGGTCGGCTCCGACCGCCACGAGACCGTGTTGCGACAGGCGTGCAGTCGGGTCGGGCTGCCGGTGGTCGGCGTGCTGCGCCGAGACCCCGGGCTGCAGGTGCCGTCGCGTCACCTCGGACTCATCCCGGCGGCCGAACGGCGCGACGACGCAGTGCGCGCGGTGGCCGCGATGACCGCCACCCTGGGTGCGGCCCTGGATCTCCCGGCGATCGTGGCGGCCGCACAGAGCAGTCTGCGGCCTGCGGTGACGCCGTGGTCGGCCGATGACGCGGTGGCCGCTCACTGTCGGGTCGCCGACGTCGGGGCACGACCGCGCGTGGCCGTCGCCGGCGGCGCGGCGTTCACCTTCGGTTACGCCGAGCACCGAGAACTGCTGACCGCCGCCGGTGCCGATGTGGTGGGTTTCGATCCGCTCGTCGACCCCCTGCCGGCGGACACCGACGCGGTGGTGATCGGCGGGGGATTCCCGGAAGAGCACGCTGAGGCGCTGTCGGCCAACGAACCGTTGCGCAGCGGGCTCGCGGCGCACGCGAGGTCGGGTCGTCCGATCGTCGCCGAATGTGCCGGATTGCTTTACCTCGCAAGCGAACTCGACGGCCATCCGATGGCCGGGGTGCTGGATGTGGCGGGCCGGTTCGGTCCGACGTTGACGCTCGGATACCGCGATGCGGTGGCGGTCACCGATTCAGTTGCCTTCGCCGCCGGTGAACGGGTGACCGGTCACGAATTCCACCGCTCGACGGTCCACGCAGGGGTGCACGCGCCCGATCCGGCGTGGGCGTGGCGCGATCACCGAGGTCACCCGGGCAGCCACGGATTCGCCTCCGGTGCGGTCCATGCGTCCTATCTACATGTGCACCCGGCGGGTTCGCCGGCGGCGGTCGTGCGGTTCGTGGAGCACGCCCGAGCGCACGCCGAACGCACGGAACGTACGGGGCGCGCGGGATGAATCGTGGGTTGAGCGAGGCGCTCGACGCGCTGGCGCGCCACGGCGTCGACGACCCCCGCGTGCTGAGTGACCTCCTCGAGGCCGTGCTCGTCGTCGGCCGGGGTCTCGAACTCGACCGCGCTTTGCAGCGCATCGTGGATGTCGCGTCGCAGGTCGTCGGCGCCCGCTACGGCGCGCTCGGCGTGCGGGGACCCGACGGCGGACTCAGCGCCTTCGTCTACACCGGCATCACCCCGGCCCAGCGATCACAGATGGATCACCTACCGGTGGGTCGCGGCGTGCTCGGCCTGCTCATCGACGAACCGCAGGTGTTGCGGATTCCCGCGCTCGGCGACCACCCGGCATCGGTGGGATTCCCGCCCGGCCATCCGCCGATGTCGACGTTCCTCGGTGCGCCGATCATCATCCGCAGATCCGTGTTCGGCAGCATCTACCTCACCGAGAAACGGACGGCCCCGGAATTCACCGAGGTCGACGAAACCTTGGTGGCGGTGTTGGCCGTGGCCGCAGGGGTCGCGGTGGACAACGCCCGACTGTTCGAGCAGGCCCGGACCCGGCATCGCTGGATGCAGGTCATCGCCCGGCGCGGTTCGGAACCGATGGCGGGTATCGCGTTGGAGGACACCCTGGCACGCCTGTGCGATGACGTCGCCGACCTCACCGCCGCCGTCGACGTCTTCGTGCTGACCGGAGCACCCGGTGGGGTGGAGGTGGTCGGACACACCGGGGCAGCGATCGCCGGCGGCGACCTCGGGGTGACCGCCTTCCCGACGCGGACCGTGGTGCCCGCAGACGAGATCGGTTCGTCGCTGATCCGGCGCGCTGCCCGTTGGGTGACGGTGCAGCCACTGCAACGCGCGGCCGGAACCTTCGGCCGCCTCGTCATCACCCACGCCGACCGGCCACGATGGGATGACGAGGACGCGGCAGGCCTCGCCGGTGTCGCCGAGGTGACCTCGCTCGCGGTGGCCTACGCCGAACAGCAGCAGGTGGCTCGCGATCTCGAGGTGCTCGAGGACCGGCATCGGATCGCGCGGGATCTGCACGATCACGTCATCCAGCGACTGTTCGCGATCGGGATGTCGGTGCAGACGATGTTGGCCGGGGCCGCTACCGACGACGCCGCCCGTGCACGGCTGGAGCAGGTGGTGGCCGACCTCGACCGCACCATCGCCCAGATCCGCACGTCCATCTTCGATCTGCAGACCATTTCTGGCCACCACGACACCGCGACGCTGCGTCGGCGCGTGCTCGACATCGTGTCCGAACTCGCCGCCCAGGCGCCGATCGCGCCGAGCGTGGCATTTGCCGGTCCGGTCGACACCGTCGTCCCCGAACGGCTGGCCCCACACATCGATGCGGTGCTCCGGGAGGGGTTGTCGAATGCGTTGCGACATGCGGACGCTGACCACATCGACGTGTCGGTGACCGCCGACGACGGCGTGCTCACCGTCGCGATCAGCGACGACGGCGTCGGGATCGGAACCGACGTGGTCTACCGCGGTCTGGACAACCTCACCCGCCGAGCCGAGGACTGTGATGGCGTGTTCGAGGTCGCGACGGCGCCCGGCGGTGCCGGTGGCACCACACTTACTTGGACAGTGCCGCTCACCGGGTGAGCCTCAGGGCGCCCGGCCGTCACGCAGTTTGGTCGCCATGACCGCCACCTGGGTGCGGCGTTGCATGTCCAGTTTGGTCAGGATGCGCGACACATAGTTCTTGATCGTCTTCTCCGCCAAGAACATTCGCTCGGCGATCTGTCGATTGGTCAGCCCCTCACCGATCAGATTGAACACCTCGCGCTCCTGATGGGTGAGTTCGGCGAGGGGATCGTGGGCGGGGGCACTGCGGTTGCGGAGTTTGGCCAGCAGCGCCGATGTGCTGCGGTCGTCGAGCAGCGATCCACCCGCACCGACGGCGCGGACCGCTTCGATCAGGTTGTGGCCGAGGATCTGCTTGAGCACAAACCCCGACGCCCCGGCGAGCACCGCCGCGAGCAGCGCGTCGTCGTCAGCGTAGCTGGTCAGCATCAGGCACCCGATCGACGGTTGCGCGGCCCGGACGTCGCGGCAGAGTTCGACGCCGGAGCCGTCGGGGAGGCGGACGTCGAGGACCGCGACGTCGGGCACGGCAGCGAGGATCCCGACCCTCGCCTCACCCACCGTCGCCGCCTCACCGATCACTTCGAGATCGTCGGCGGTGCTCAACAGATCGCGAAGTCCGCGTCGCACCAATTCGTGGTCGTCGACCAGATAGACGCGGGTCGGCGTCGGCCGGGTGGCGCCCTCTGTCGGAACCTCGGGAGGCATGGTCTGACGGTACCGCAGCGCCCCGGCCGGGGCAGTCGCCCGATCCGGCGACCTGCGACCCAGCGCAGTCGGGACTTTCGGCCCACGAGACGCACGGCCACCCGCGAGCAGAGTTGATCGCGTCATATCCGTGTGACCCCGAGGAGAGCGATGACCAGTCTGATCGATCCACCCGCGGTGACCGACAACCGGATGTCCGGGTCGGATCTGCTCCGAGAGTTGTTGCCGGTGTGCGAGACCGAGGTCGACCGGCACATGAAGATGACCAAGGACTGGCATCCGCACGACTACGTGCCATGGGACGACGGGCGCAACTTCGCCGCGCTGGGCGGGGTGGACTGGGACCCGTCGCAATCGCAGCTGTCGGAGACCGCCAAGGCCGCGATGATCACCAACTTGCTCACCGAGGACAATCTGCCCTCGTATCACCGCGTCATCGCCGAGAACTTCAGCCTCGACGACGCGTGGGGATTCTGGGTGGGACGCTGGACCGCCGAGGAGATGCGGCATTCGGTCGTCATGCGCGACTACCTGGTGGTGACCCGCGGGGTGGATCCGGTGGAGCTGGAGAACACCCGGATGGCCCACATGACCCACGGGTTCAACCCGCTGCCCGCTGACGACGGGCAACGCGACCACAGCTACGACATGCTCTATGCGGTCAGCTACGTCAGCTTCCAGGAACTCGCGACGCGGGTGTCACATCGCAACACCGGCAAGGCGTGCGGTGACCCGGTCGCCGACCGCATGCTGGCGCGGGTGGCCGCCGACGAGAACCTGCACATGCTCTTCTACCGCAACATCGTCGCCGGTGCGCTCGACCTGCTGCCCGATCAGACGATGGCCGCGATCTACGGGATCGTCGCCAACTTCCAGATGCCCGGTGCCACGATGCCGAACTTCCGACGCAACGCCGTGCTCATCGCGAAGGGTGGCATCTACGACCTCCCGCAACACCTGTCCGAGGTAGTGATGCCGGTGTTGCGCAAGTGGCGGATCTTCGAGCGCGACGACTTCGGACCGCTCGGCGAGCACTACCGCGACCTGCTGGGCCGGTTCCTCGACGAGATGGACGTCAAGGTCCGCAGGTTCGAGGAGTCGCGTGAGCGGGCCTTGCAGCGACAGCGGGCACGCGGGGTCGATTCGGACGCGCTGCTGTGACCGACACCGACACCGCGGCCCCGATCGCCGAGGCCCCGATCGCCGGCTTCGACACCGCCATCGCCATGGCCGAGGCGGCCAGCTGCGGCAACGTGAGCTGGTGGAACTCGATCCGTATGCAACCCGAGGATCCGGCGCTCGGCGAGTACGCGACATCGGTGCTGCTCGCGGAGCTGCTGCGGTCATCGGCTCACCGTCTCGGAGTTCCGGTCGCCGACGTGTGGGAACTCGCCCGGCGGAGCGGCCGGCTGCCGGGCTGACCGGGTGGCCTGAGCGGGCGGCGAGGAAGGGAGACCGGCACTGGTCGGCCCGACCGATGGAGGGTCGGTAGGCTCGTGGGTCATGTCCTCAGGCGTGTCCGACGGTGCCGATGGTGCCCGTCCCGCAACCGAAACGTCCCCGACCCCCGGGTCGCCGAACGACAGCTCCGGCGGTCACTACCTGGTCGGTCTCGACCTGGTCGGTCGCCGGGTGGTCGTGGTGGGCGGTGGGTCGGTGGCCCAGCGCCGACTGCCCAATCTGATCGCTGCCGGCGCCGACGTCCACGTGATCGCCATCGACCCGACACCCGCGGTCGAGTCCACCGTCGGGATCTCGGTGTCGCACCGAGCCTATGAGAACGGCGACCTCGACGGGGCGTGGTACGTGATGGCCTGCACCGACGACCCGGCGGTCAACGCGCAGGTGGTGGCCGACGCCGAGGCCCGCCACACCTTCTGTGTCCGCGCCGACGACGCGCGCTTCGGCACCGCGGTCACCCCGGCGTCCGGCCGACATCGGGATCTGCAGTTCGGTGTGCTCGCCGGTGGCGACCACCGGATGTCGGCGGCGTTGCGGGCCGCGATCGGCCGGGCGCTGGCCGACGGGTCGCTGCGTGTCGAGGACGACGCACCGCATGCCGCGGGGGTGGCGCTCGTCGGCGGTGGTCCCGGCGATCCCGACCTGATCACCGTGCGCGGCCAGAAACTGCTGGCTCAGGCCGACGTCGTTGTCGCCGATCGGTTGGCGCCCGCGCAATTGCTCGCCGAACTCGGCCCGCAGGTGGAGATCATCGACGCCGCGAAGGTGCCCTACGGCCGCTCCATGAAACAGGACGCCATCAACTCGGTGCTGGTGGAGCGCGCGCAGGCGGGCAAGTTCGTGGTGCGACTCAAAGGCGGCGACCCCTATGTCTACGGACGCGGCTTCGAAGAGGTGCAGGCGTGTGTCGAGGCAGGCGTGCCGGTGACGGTGGTCCCCGGCATCAGCAGCCCGATCGCCGCCCCGGCGTCGGCCGGCATCCCGGTCACCCATCGGGGCGTGACCCACGAGGTCGTCATCGCCTCCGGTCATGTCGCCCCGGATCATCCCGATTCGCTGATCGACTGGCCGGCGATCAGTAAACTGCGCGGGACGCTGGTGCTGATGATGGCGGTCGAACGCGTCGACGTGTTCGCCGATGCGCTCCTGGCCGGCGGCAAGCCGCCTGCCACCCCGGTCGCGATGATCGAGAACGGGTCGCTGCCCACGCAGCGTGTCCTGCGTACCGACCTGGAGCATGCCGCGGCCACCGCCGACGAGCACGGATTGCGGCCGCCGGCGATCGTCGTGATCGGCGACGTGGCCGGATTCACCGACCTGGCGACGTAGCGCGGGCACAACCGACCGAAACGGGCCAACGGCGATTGGCATATTCGGGGCGCCGGACGGTACCGTCGAACTTTATGTCAGCCCCCGAAACGTCGAGCCCCGTGCACGCCGGCGTGCCGGCCTACCGCAACGTCTTCGGGCCCGCGATCCTGGTGCTGAGCGGAATGCAGCTGCTCATGGTGCTCGACGGCACCGTGGCCGCCCTCGCGTTGCCCAAGATCCGCGATGCGCTGTCGCTCTCGGAGTCCGGTGCCAACTGGATCATCAGTAGTTACGTCCTCGCATTCGGCGGGCTGATGTTGCTCGGCGGCCGTCTCGGCGACGCGTTCGGGCGAAAGCGGATGTTCGTCATCGGTGTGGTGGCCTTCACCGTCACCTCGCTGCTGTGCGGTGTCGCATGGAACGAGGCCAGTCTCATCGTCGGGCGCGCCTTGCAGGGGGCCTCGGCGGCGATCGCCGCGCCGACGGCGATGGCGCTGGTCGCGACCACCTTCGCACCCGGAAAGGCGCGCAGTCAGGCGTTCGCCATCTATGCGGCGATGACCGGCGTCGGCTCGGTCGCCGGACTCATTCTCGGTGGCGTCCTCACCCAGGTGTCGTGGCGGCTGGTGTTCCTCATCAACGTGCCCATCGGGGTGCTCGTCGCCGTCGGTGCGGTCGCGGTACTGCGCGAGTCGCAGGGTGAGCGGTTGTCGCTCGACATTCCCGGCGCGATCCTCGGCACACTCGGCTGCACCTTGCTGGTGCTGGCGGTCAACGAGGGACCCGACGGGTGGGCGCGCCCGCTGGTGGTGGGATCGTTCATTCTCGGTGGCCTCGCCCTGACCGCCTTCGTCATCGTCGAACGACAGGCCGCCAATCCGATCCTGCCGTTTGTGTTGTTCGACAATCGCAGCCGTGTCGCCGCGCTCGTCGCGATCTTCTTCGCCAGCATGATCATGATGTGCATGGCGGTGTTCATCTCGCTGTATCTGCAGGGCATTCTCAAGTACTCGCCGATCCAGAGCGGGATGGCCGTGGTGCCCTTCGCGTTCGGCCTCGGCATCGCGGCCGCCATCGCCTCGAAGCTGGCGCTGATCATCCAGCCTCGGTGGCTGGTGTTGCTCGGTGGCGCGATCATCCTGGCCGGCTGCCTGTACGCATCGTCGATCGCCACCGGCAGTCCCGGATACTTCCCGAGCATCGGCCTGCCCGTGGTGGTGATCGGTTTCGGTGTCGGCTTCGCCGTCATCCCGCTGACCCTGTCGGTCGTCGCCGGAGTGGGCCCCACCGAGATCGGCCCGCTGACCGCGCTCGCCCAGGTGGCGCAGAACCTCGGTGGTGCGATCGGTCTGGTGGCCGTGGGCGCCGCAGTCACCTCGCGGGCGCTGTCGGAGGGTGGCACCACCCGGCCCGTCGAGGAGATGAACCCGACCGAACTCGCCGCGCAGGCCAGCGGCTACGGTCTCGCCTTCGCCTGCTGCGCCGGGATCGCAGTGCTCGCCGCCGTGGTGGTGCTGTTCATGCGGTTCACCCCGGAGGAAGTGGCCGAAGGTCAGGCGGCGCAGGAAGCCGCCAACGCCAACCTCGACGTCGACGAGCGCACCCAGCACTGAGGCCGCTGGCCCGGCGGCGGAGTGCTGCGGTCAGTCGGTGATAACCACGATCTGCTCGGAGCCCTCGATCTCGACCCGCTGGCCCGCGTCGGACAACACGGCGGCGAGACCGTCGACGTCTCGCACGTTTCGGCGAGTGTGCACCAGGGCGCGGGCCATCAGCCCTTTGTAGTGCTTGTTGAAGTGGCTGACCACTTTCCGGCTGCCGTCGGCGGCCTCGGTCACCACGGTGGCGGTGACGGCGTCGCGAACCGGGCCGAGTTGCTGATACACCCCGGACCGTAGGTCGACGATGAAGTCGTCCACAGCGGCGAGACTGTTCGACAACTCCGGCTTCCAGACCGACGCCAGCGTCGACATGCCGGGCAACTTGGAGCCGCCCGACAGCCGGTACGCCGGAATCATGTCGCTGGCACGGACCACGCCGAACAATGCCGAACCGATGGCGAGGCGTTCGCCGGCTTTGGTCTTCTGTGCGCGGGTCATGGCACCGTGGTCGAGTGCGTCGTAGAGCACCCCCGTGTAGCGCTCGATCGCCGGTCGGGTGGGGGCGAGCCACAGATCCGCGTTGCGGTCCACCTCCGCCAGCTGGGTACGGCCCAACCCGAGGGCGGCTCGGCTGGCGTCGAGATCTGCCGACAACTCGACGAGCGACTCGGCGATGCGTTTGCGGATGGGATTGAGCTCCGGAAACACCAGGGTGTCCAGGTCGAGCGGCGCACCACGCCCACCGTCGGATTTGGTCTCGGAGGGAGGGAGGATGACGAGCACCGCAACACCATAACGAGCCGCAGATCGGCACGTCTAAGCTGGTCACCTGTGATCACTCGCATGTCGACGCTGTTCCTGCGCACACTCCGTGATGACCCGGCCGACGCGGAGGTCCCCAGCCACAAACTCCTCGTCCGGGCCGGCTATGTCCGCCGAGCGGCGCCCGGGGTGTACAGCTGGCTGCCGCTGGGTCTGCGGGTGCTGCGCGCTGTCGAGCAGGTGGTGCGCGAGGAGATGGACGCCATCGGGGCGCAGGAGATCCTGCTGCCGGCGCTGCTGCCGCGCGACCCTTACGAATCCACCGGGCGATGGACCGAATACGGCGACAACCTGTTCCGGCTCAAGGACCGCAAGGGCGCCGACATGCTTCTCGGACCCACCCACGAGGAGCTGTTCGCGCAGTTGGTCAAGGGGGAGTACTCCTCCTACAAAGATCTGCCGGTGATCCTGTATCAGGTGCAGACGAAGTACCGCGACGAGGAGCGGCCCCGTGCCGGCATCCTGCGTGGGCGCGAGTTCGTCATGAAGGACGCCTATTCGTTCGACCTCGACGACGACGGGTTGAAGAAGGCCTACACCGCCCACCGGGAGGCGTATCAGAAAATCTTCCGGCGCCTGGAGGTCGACTACGTCATCGTCGCGGCCACCTCCGGGGCGATGGGCGGCAGCGCGTCCGAGGAGTTCCTCGCCGAGAGCGAGGTGGGCGAGGACACCTTCGTCCGGTGTGTGGAATCCGGGTACGCCGCCAATGTGGAAGCGGTGGTCACCCCGGCTCCCGAACCGATCCCGTTCGAGGGTCTGCCGGAGGCCGAGGTCCACAACACCCCGGACACCCCGACCATCGACTCACTCGTGCGGTGGGCCAACGCCACTCTGGACGGCACGTTCGGCGGACACGACACTTTGAAGAACGTGTTGGTCAAGGTGCGCCAACCGGGCGGCGACTGGGAGATCACCGGTATCGGTGTGCCCGGCGACCGTGAGGTCGACATGAAGCGTCTCGAGGCGGCGCTCGAACCGGCCGAGGTGGAGATCCTCTCCGACGAGGATTTCGCCGCGAACCCGTTTCTCGTGAAGGGATACATAGGACCGAAGGCACTGGCGGCCAACGGCGTCCGTTTCCTGGTTGACCCGCGGGTGGTGGACGGCACCTCCTGGATCACCGGCGCCGACCAGCCTGGCAAGCACTTCGTGAACCTCGTCGCCGGACGCGACTTCACCCCGGACGGCACGATCGAGGCAGCCGAGGTCCGCGACGGGGACCCGTCTCCGGACGGCAAGGGGCCGCTGGTCTCGGCCAAGGGCATCGAGATCGGCCACATCTTCCAGCTCGGTCAGAAGTACACCGATGCCTTCGAGGTGGATGTGCTGGGCGAGAGCGGAAAACCGGTGCGCCTCACCATGGGCTCTTACGGCGTCGGGGTCTCGCGCCTGGTCGCCGTGATCGCCGAACAGTGCCACGACGAAAAGGGCCTGCGGTGGCCTCGGTCGGTGGCACCCTTCGCGGTCCACCTCGTGATCGCAAACAAGGACGAGGCCGCCATCGCCGGCGCCCACCAGTTGGCCGAGGATCTCGACGCGGCAGGGTTGTCGGTGCTGCTCGACGATCGCAAGGCCTCGCCGGGCGTGAAGTTCAAGGACGCCGAACTGCTCGGGATGCCCGTGGTCGTCGTGGTTGGCCGCGGATATGCCAACGGCACCATCGAGATCCGCGACCGCTTCACCGGGGAGGCCACCGAGGTGCCGGTCGACGACGCCGTGACACGGGTGACCGAGGCTGCCCGGTAGGCCGGGGGCGCGGTCGCCGGGTCAGGTGATCGCCGACAACGGATCGATCCGCGCACGCGATCGGCATCCGCGCACGTCGCGACATGCGCGGATGCGCAGCGGGTGCGCGTCGTGGGTGGCCCGAGCCTTCATCCGGATCAGCCGGCGCGTCCGGGGAAGGGGACGGTGACCGGTGATTCACGCAGTGCTACACGCCAATTGGCCGCGCGCACCGATGATTCGGTGAGTCCGTCGAGTCCCGTGCGGCGCGCCGTGGCATCCTCGCTCTGCTCGATGAGCGCGCGATAGGCGACCGTGCAGTCGACTTCGGCGGCGAGGAGCGCCTGGACCGCCGTCACCGAATCATCGACATCCACCGGCAGTGTGTAGCCGGCGGCCGCTTGTGGTGCGGCCACGCCCGCGGCCGTCAGCGCGGCTACCAGTTCATTCCGTCGAACACGATGCGCAGCAACGTATTCCGCCACCATCGAACGCCGCGCGGTGGAAACGTAGGCGGTCGACACTCCGTAGGTGAAGATCGCGGCGTCCTCGGCATCGACGGCGGCAGCGAGTGCGTCAGTCGTGGCGGTCATGCGAGCTGCACCTCCACCATGCTTGTCACAGAGGCGCTGATCGCGCCGGCAAGACCGGCCGGGTAACCGTTCAATGACACCGTCGCGTCCGCGGAGGTGCGTGCCGATTGCTGTAGCAGCCCGCGCATCCCGGCAACCGTGGAGACGGTCGGAACAGGCGCCGACGGAGCCGGGGCCGTCCCCGACGTCGGAGTCCCCGGCGTCGACCCCGATCCTGCAGCTCCCGCCGTGCCGAGGCGTGCGGCGGTGCGTTCGTCGAGACGGGTGATCTCCTCGCGCAGGGCCTGGGCGTGCTCACCGCGTTGGTTCGCGACCACCCCGAGGGCATTGCTGTACTCCGGCACCTGCGGAGCCAATGCCTGCGCGGCAGCCTGATCGGCCAGCGCAGCATCGGCGAGCGGTGCCAGGGCGGCGGCGGTGATCTGATCGGCAGTCGGGCCTCGGTCGCAGGCCGCCACCATGGATGTCGCGACACCTCCGGCTACGACGACCAGACTGCCGCGCAGGACCGAACGGCGGGGGAGGGGTGTGGTCACGCGAGACATGATGCCAGCAGACTTCCCGCTTTCGAGCACGAGCCGGTCGGCTGGTCGTCGGTGCCATCACGATGGTCTACGATGGGCCACTGCACACGAGCGGTCCATCACCGCCGTGACCATCAGTCCACAGCATCGTCGCGACAACTGAAGACGAGGAGGCGCTTGTGCCGCTCACCGCCGAACAGGTGCACCGACTCGTCGAATCGGTCGTCACCGCCGAGGGCTTCGACCTCGAGGATGTACATGTCACCGGCTCCACCGGCCGGACCGACGTCAGCATCGTCGTCGACCGCGATGGTGGCGGCGAACTCGACGTCCTCGCCGACCTCAGTCGACAGATCTCCGACGTTCTCGACGCGGCGCCCGAGACCGCTGACGCCGCCTACGTGCTCGAGGTCACCTCGCCCGGTGTGGACCGCCCCCTCACCCTGCCCCGGCATTGGCGGCGCGCCACCGGCCGCAAGGTGTCGGTTGACTACGTCGACGCCGCCGGTGCCCCGGCGCACCTCGATGGTCGGGTCGGATCGGTCGATGAGGACGCGGTGGAGATCGTCGTCAACAACCGTGGTCGCCTGAGTGCCCTGCGGGTGATGCTGGAGTCGGTGACCAACGCCGTGGTGGGCGTGGACTTCTCCCGCCCGAGTTCCGCCGAACTAGAGCTGTGTGGCCTCGAGGCCGACGAAATCGCGCGGCGTCGCCAGGCGCCCTGAGCGGACACACCACCACCGACGCATTCACAAATCGCGTGTAACTGCGCACAATCAAATCGGACAACAGAACGCCCGAACGCAAGCGGACGGCCCAGACAAGTGAACAGCCCAGACAAGTGAACAGCCCAGACAAGTGAATAGGAGCCACAAATGAATAGGAGAACTGCCAGATGAACATCGACATCAATGCGCTGCGCATGATCGAGGCCGACAAGGGCATCTCCATCGAGACGGTGATCACCGCGATCGAGACCGCCCTGCTGACGGCCTACCGGCACACCGACGGCTTCGCGCCGCACGCCCGCATCGACGTGAATCGCAAGACCGGTGCGGTGCGGGTGCTCGCGCAGGAGCTCGACGACAACGGCGATGTGGTCCACGAGTGGGACGACACCCCGGAGGGTTTCGGCCGGATCGCCGCCACCACCGCACGTCAGGTGATCCTGCAGCGCCTCCGCGACGCGGAGAACGAGAAGAACTTCGGCGACTTCGCCACCCACGAGGGTGAGATCGTCGGTGGCGTCGTGCAGGCGGACGCCCGCGCCAACGCCCGCGGGATGATCGTGGTGCAGATCGGCAGCGACGCGAACAGCGCCGAGGGGGTCATCCCGACCGCCGAGCAGGTGCCGGGCGAGACGTACGAGCACGGCGACCGCATCAAGTGCTACGTCGTGGGCGTTTCTCGTGGACCGCGTGGGCCGCAGATCACGTTGTCGCGCACGCACCCGAATCTGGTGCGCAAGTTGTTCTCGCTCGAGGTCCCGGAAATCGAGGACGGATCGGTGGAGATCGTCGCTGTCGCCCGGGAGGCCGGACATCGCTCGAAGATCGCGGTGCACACCGGCGTGAGCGGACTCAACGCCAAGGGCGCGTGCATCGGACCGATGGGGCAGCGGGTCCGCAACGTGATGAGCGAACTGGCCGGCGAGAAGATCGACATCATCGACTACGACAGCGACCCGGGGGTGTTCGTCGGGAATGCATTGTCGCCGGCGAAGGTTGTCTCGGTCGAGGTCGTCGACCTCGCCGCCAAGGCCGCACGAGTCGTCGTACCCGACTATCAGTTGTCTCTGGCGATCGGCAAGGAAGGCCAGAACGCTCGACTCGCCGCCCGGCTCACCGGCTGGCGGATCGACATCCGCTCTGACGCCGATCCGGCGCCGCCGACCGCGCACAGCGGCCGTCCGGGCCTGTCGCACGCCGACTGAGCAGCCGGTTGTCCGAGAACACCTACGGCGCGCTAGACTGATCGATGGTTCAGCGAAGACTGTTGACGCCACCCCCGGATCGAAGCGAGCAGGACGGTTTCGCCCACCTCGGGCCGGTCCGGATGTGTGTCGGCTGTCGCAAGCGCGCCGAAGCAGCCGATCTGGTCCGGGTTGCCGTCCGACAGGACGACAACACGTCACAACTGGTTGTGGACCTCGCGCGAACCATGCCGGGACGAGGTGCCTGGTTGCACCCGCGGAGGGACTGTGTGACCGCCGCGGTGCGACGCAAGGCGTTTCCCTCGGCGCTACGGGTCCCCGGTCTGACCGTGGACCCCGACGACCTCGCCGAAGCGATCGGCGAGATCACCGAAGAAGATGGCCGTCGCGGCCGGAACAGGTAGCAGAAGACTATGAGCACACCGTGAAGTACCCACGATGAGCGCGTATCGGACGTAAACCGAGGTCGTAGCGGGCAGCCCGCTCGACCTCACAAGTGAGGAGAGCAGTGGCAGGCAAGGCCCGCGTGCATGAACTGGCCAAAGAACTCGGCGTGACGAGCAAGCAGGTGCTCGAGCGACTGAAGGAGCAAGGCGAGTTCGTCAAATCTGCGTCGTCGACGGTGGAGGCCCCAGTGGCCCGTCGACTCCGCGAATCATTCCCCAAGTCCTCCGGGTCCAAGGAAGGCGCCAAGTCGGCGCCCAAGCCCGGCGGTGCACCCAAGCCCGGCGCCAACGGCTCCGGCGCCAAACCCGGACCGGCACGGCCCGGCCCCAAGCCCGGCGCACCGACCCCGGGCCCGTCCCCGGCCGCGGCGGCCGACGCCACCCCGGCCCCGTCGTCGACTCCGTCTCCGGCCCCGGCCCCCACGCCGTCCCCGGCGAAGCCGAAGCCCGCCCCGGCTCCCAAGCCGGAAGCTCCGGCCGCGAAAGACGCCGGCAGCGCTCCCGCGGCCCGACCCGGCCCGCGTCCCGGTCCCAAGCCCGGCCCGCGCGCACCGCGTGTCGGCAACAACCCGTACTCATCCGCGCCGGCGCCCGCTCCACGGCCGCAGGGTCCTCGTCCCGGTCCGGGGCAGGGTGGCCCGCGTCCCGGCGGCGGTCGGCCCGGGGCCGGTGGACGCCCAGGTCAGGGTGGCGGTCGTCCCGCTCCCGGTCAGGGCGGACCCCGTCCCAGCCCCGGTAGCATGCCCCCACGCCCGAGCCCGGGCGCGATGCCGAGCCGTGCGGCGCGTCCGGACGCCGGACGTCCCGGTCGCGGCGGACCCGGCGGTGGTGGCGGCCGTGGTGGCGGCGGCGGAGGCGGCGGCTTCCGTGGCGGCCCCGGCGGTGGCGGCGGCGCGCCCGGCGGTTTCCGCGGACGCCCAGGTGGCGGCGGCGGTCGCGGTCGCGGCGGTGCCGCGGGTGCGTTCGGTCGTCCCGGCGGTGCCCCGCGCAGAGGACGCAAGTCGAAGCGGGCAAAACGCGCCGAGTACGAGAACAT
Organism: Gordonia sp. NPDC062954; assembly: GCF_044543825.1. NCBI lineage: Bacteria > Bacillati > Actinomycetota > Actinomycetes > Mycobacteriales > Gordoniaceae > Gordonia > Gordonia sp. NPDC062954. The sequence continues at coordinate 145,196 of NZ_JBITWL010000003.1, forward strand.
GCAGGCTCCGGCCGTCGGTGGCGTTCGGCTGCCGCGCGGCAACGGCGAGACCATCCGTCTCGCTCGTGGTGCCTCGCTGTCGGACTTCGCCGACAAAATCGATGCCAACCCGGCATCGCTGGTCCAGGCGTTGTTCAACCTCGGCGAGATGGTCACGGCGACCGAGTCGGTCAACGACGAGACGCTGGAGCTGCTCGGCTCGGAGATGAACTACACCGTCCAGGTCGTCAGCCCCGAAGACGAGGATCGCGAGCTCCTGGAGAGCTTCGATCTGTCCTACGGCGAGGACGAGGGCGGCGAAGAGGATCTCGAGCAGCGTCCGCCGGTGGTCACCGTCATGGGTCACGTCGACCACGGCAAGACCCGACTGCTCGACACCGTGCGCAAGGCCAATGTCCGTGAGGCGGAGGCCGGTGGCATCACCCAGCACATCGGCGCTTACCAGGTGAACACCCACCTCAACGGGGACGATCGTCTGATCACGTTCATCGACACCCCGGGTCACGAGGCGTTCACCGCCATGCGTGCCCGTGGCGCGAAGGCCACCGACATTGCGATCCTCGTGGTCGCGGCCGACGACGGCGTCATGCCGCAGACGGTGGAGGCGGTCAACCACGCCCAGGCGGCCGACGTGCCGATCGTGGTCGCGGTCAACAAGATCGACAAGGAAGGCGCCGACCCGGCCAAGATCCGCGGTCAGCTGACCGAGTACGGCCTGATCCCCGAGGAGTACGGCGGCGAGACCATGTTCGTCGACATCTCGGCCAAGCAGGGCGACAACATCGACGCGCTGCTCGAAGCGGTCCTGCTGACCGCGGATGCCTCGCTGGATCTGCGGGCCAACCCGGACATGGACGCCCAGGGTGTCGCGATCGAGGCACACCTCGACCGTGGTCGCGGACCGGTGGCGACCGTGCTCGTGCAGCGCGGCACCCTCAAGGTCGGCGACTCGATCGTCGCGGGTGACGCCTACGGACGTGTCCGCCGCATGGTCGACGAGCACGGCGACGACGTCGCCGAGGCGCTACCGTCGCGTCCGGTCCAGGTCATCGGATTCACCTCGGTGCCCGGCGCGGGCGACAACCTGCTCGTCGTCGAAGAGGACCGCACCGCCCGGCAGATCGCCGACCGGCGCAACGCGCGCAAGCGCAATGCGCTGGCCGCGCGCAGCCGTAAGCGGATCAGTCTGGAAGACCTGGATTCGGCGCTCAAGGAGACCAGCCAGCTCAACCTCATCCTCAAGGGCGACAACTCGGGTACCGTCGAGGCGCTCGAAGAGGCGTTGCTGGGGATCGACATGGGCGATGAGGTCTCGCTGCGGGTCATCGACCGCGGTGTCGGTGGTGTCACCGAGACCAACGTCAACCTCGCGGCGGCGTCGGACGCGATCATCATCGGGTTCAACGTGCGTGCGGAGGGCAAGGCCACCGAGCTGGCCAACCGCGAGGGCGTCGACATCCGGTACTACTCGGTCATCTACCAGGCCATCGACGAGATCGAGAGCGCGCTCAAGGGCATGCTCAAGCCGATCTACGAAGAGGTGGAGCTCGGCCGCGCCGAGATCCGGGCCATCTTCAAGTCGTCGAAGGTCGGCAACATCGCCGGCTGTCTGGTCCAGTCGGGCATCATGCGGCGTAATGCCAAGGCCCGCCTGCTCCGCGACAACGTGGTGATCGCCGAGAACCTGTCGATCGCCTCTCTGCGGCGCGAGAAGGATGACGCGACCGAGGTCCGCGAAGGCTACGAATGTGGTCTCACGCTCACCTACAGCGACATCAAGGTCGACGACGTCATCGAGAGTTACGAATTGCAGGAGAAGCCGCGCGACTGAGTCCGCCGCGACAACCCACCTCCCCTTCGGTCCGCGTGCCGCTGCGCGCGCGGACCGAAGGGGAGTAGTTTCCCAGTGGAAAGGACCATCATGGTTGATTCGGCACGAGCCGCCCGCTTGGCGAAGCGCATCTCGTCGATCGTCGCCTCGGCGATCGGCACCGAGATCAAGGATCCGCGGCTCGCACACGTGACCATCACCGACGCACGTGTCACCAACGATCTGCACGACGCGACGATCTTCTACACCGTGATGGGCGAATCCATAGACGCCGAACCGGACTACGACGCCGCTGCAGCCGGCTTGGCCAAGGCCACCGGCATTCTGCGATCCAAAGTCGGTGCGGGCACCGGCGTTCGGTTCACCCCGACGCTGACCTTCGCGCTCGACACCGTGCCCGATGCGGCGCGTCAAATGGAGGAACTGGTGGCGCGCGCCCGCGCCAACGATGAGCTGGTGGCGCGTCAGGCGGCGACCGCGACCCCCGCGGGTGAGGCCGACCCCTACCGCAGCCGCGACGACGAGCCCGGCGACGAGGACGGTTCGCCGGAGTGACGGCCGCGACCAGCACGGCGGTCGCCGGTGCTCTCACCGGGGTATCCGCCGTGACAATCCTCTGCCACGTGCGCCCGGACGCGGACACCATCGGCAGCGGGCTGGCGCTGGGGTTGGCACTGACCCACCTCGGCACCGAGGTGGAGGTCGCGTTTCCCGACACCGTGGCATTGCCGGCGGTATTGGGCGAGCTTCCCGGTAGCAAGCTGCTCGTGCCGGCGGCCGAGGTGGTGGGGCATCCGGTGGTGGTGTCGGTGGACGCAGCCAGCCTGGGGCGGCTCGATGGGCTGGCGCCGGTGTTCTCGGCTGCGGAGTGCTCGGTGACAATCGATCACCATGCCTCCAACAACGGGTTCGGCGACCACGACCTGATCGATCCGGCGGCAGACTGTACCGCTGTGTTGGTGTTGGCGGTGCTCGACGAACTCGGTGTCGAACTCGACGTCGACATCGCCACCTGCCTCTACGCGGGCATCGTCACCGACACCGGCTCGTTCCGCTGGGCCCGACCCGAGTCGTTCCGGGTGGCCGCACGGCTGCTCGACGCCGGAGTCGACGGACGGGCGTGGAGCCGCGCACTGATCGACAGTCACCCGTTCGCCTGGTTCTCCCTGGTGTCGCAGGTGCTCGCGACCGCGCGTCTCGACCCGCACGCCTGCAACGGCGAGGGGATCGTCTATGCGGTGGTGGGTCACGACGTCCTCTCCGCGATGAGCTGGGAGGAATCCGAGAGCGTCATCGACATCGTGCGCACGGCCGTCGAGGCCGAGGTCGCCGCAGTCTTCAAAGAGACCGCGCCCGGAGAATGGGCCGTGTCGCTGCGATCCAAACGCGCCGTGGACCTCGTTCCTATCGTCGCGGCACGCGGTGGTGGTGGCCATCGGCACGCATCGGGATACAGCGACACCGGCACCGCCGACGCCGTCGTCGCGCGACTGGTGGAGTCCCTCTGAGAGAGTCGGACGTCACGAGCGTGCCGCCGTCGACGCCGAGCGGTCGGCGCATCGCGGTGCTCACCGTGTCGGCGCTGGCGGTACTCATCGCGCCGCCGCTGTATCTGCTTCTCGACCTCGCCGTGGTCGGTCGCCTCGGCGGCAACGAACTGGCTGCGCTCGGTGTGGGAACGTTGGTGCTGTCGGTGATCAGCACCCAGCTCACCTTTCTCTCCTACGGAACCACCGCGCGGTCGGCCCGTCGATTCGGCGCAGGCGACCGATCGGGTGCGATATCCGAAGGGGTACAGGCGAGCTGGATCGCGCTCGGAGTCGGTGTTGCGCTGGTGGCGGTGATGTACCCACTGGCGCCGGTGGTGATGCGGGTGCTCGTCGGTACCGGCTCGGCGGATTCGCAACAGGTCGTCGCCGACGGGGCCGGCTGGCTGCGGATCGCCATGTTCGGCGTTCCGCTGATCCTGTTGTCGATGGCCGGCAACGGCTGGATGCGTGGGGTGCAGGACACCCGGCGACCGGTTGTCTACGTCGTGGTCGGGCTGTCGGTGGCGGCGGTGTTGGTGGTCGGTCTGACCCACGGTGTCGGCCCGTTTCCCCGGATGGGCCTGCCTGGGAGCGCCGTGGCGAACCTGGTGGGACAGGGCCTGACGGGGCTGCTGTTCGCCATCCGGGTGGTTCGTGCGGTCCGTCGGTCGGACACGCCACGGATCGCCCCGGATCGACGGGTGATCGGGGCGCAACTGGTGATGGCGCGGGATCTGGTGCTGCGCAGTCTGTCCTTCCAGGTGTGTTTCCTCTCCGCTGCCGCGGTGGCAGCACGGTTCGGCGTTCACGCCGTCGCGGCCCACCAGGTGGTGCTGCAACTGTGGGAGTTCATGTCGCTGTTTCTCGACTCGCTCGCCATCGCCGCGCAGTCGCTGGTGGGGGCTGCGCTGGGTGCGGGAGCCGTCGGCTCCGCGGTGGGTACGGCGCGTCGCGTGACCGTGGTGTCGGTGGCCGCGGCCGGCGCAGCGGCGGCGGTCTTCGCGCTCGGCGCGGCACTGATCCCGCGGCTGTTCACCTCGGACCCGGCGATCCTCGACGCGATCGAGACGCCGTGGTGGTTCTTCGTCGCGATGTTGCCCATCGCGGGCGTCGTGTTCGCGCTCGACGGGGTGCTCCTCGGGGCGGGTGACGCCCGATTCCTGCGCACTGCCACGCTGGCCGCTGCGCTCGGCGGATTCCTGCCACTGATCTGGTTGTCGCTGGTGTTCGATTGGGGTCTCGCCGGCATCTGGAGCGGCCTGGTGGTGTTCATGGTTCTCCGGTTGGTCGCCGTCGCCCATCGTGTGCGATCGGGTGATTGGCGCCGCACGGGCATGCAGACCTGACCAAAGGGTAAGTTCGTGCCGCGGCTTCGGTTACCCTTACCTCATGTCGATCCGATTCCTCGTCGCCGTCGTGTGCGGCGTGTTCGCGATGTGTCTGTCCACCGGCGCCGTTCCGGCCGGCGCCGTTCCGGCCGGCGCCGTTCCGGCCGGCGCCGCGCCGGCTGCGACGACGCACGTCCTGATCGTCCCGGGGCAGTACCTCGGGGCCCTGCCGTATCAGCCGATGGCCCAGAACCTGACGGCGCGCGGATATCCCACCACGGTCCTCGACCTCCCGGGCGCCGACATGACCGCCGAGGCGAAGCAGATCGGCGCCGCGGTGGACAGACTTCACCGCGAGCATCCCGGGGTCCAGGTCGCCTTGGTCGGTCACAGCATCGGCGGTGTCAGCTCCCGCCTGTATCTCAAGGAGATGGGTGGACACCAGAAGGTGTCCACCTACCTCGCGTTCGGCAGCCCGCAGTACGGCTCGCCGGGCGCCTGTGGCCAACCGGCCGCCCCCGAGGTGTGCCCTGGAACCCCATTCTTGACAGCTTTGAACGAAGGCGACGACACCCCGGGCTCCACGCAGTACTACGGCGTCCGCAGCGCCCGCGAGTGGGTCGACGGCCACCTCGACGGAGGTCAGTGCCGGGTCACTCCGATCCCGGCCAACGAGTCGCTGCCGGCGCTCGGGCTCGAGCACACCTTCGAACCGTTCGACCCCAAGATCTGGGACGTCACGGTCGCGGCCATCACGGGACGCTGCGTCGGCGAGTACGTCACCGAGCCCGACGGTGTGCTCACCTACGAGAAGTCCGCACTCCCCGGGGCGCCGGTCCGCTGACCGAGGCGCGGCGGTCGGGCTGCTCCGAGGTGACCGCGGCCACATCGTTAGGCTGAACGGATGGCGACGTTGTGGGCGATCAGTGACCTCCATGTCGCGCATCGGGGCAACGAGCACATCGTCGACCAGATCCGGCCGCAGAGCAGTGATGACTGGCTGATCGTCGCGGGCGATGTCGCCGAACGCACCGATGACATCATCGACACGTTGCGGCGGCTGCGAACGAGGTTTCACACCGTAGTGTGGGTGCCGGGCAACCACGAGCTCTACACCACCGCGAAGGACCCGCTGCAGATCTTCGGCGTCGCGCGCTACGACTATCTGGTGCAGGCCTGCCGAGACATCGGTGTCGTGACGCCGGAGGACATCTACCCGTTGTTCGACCCCGGCGACGGATCGCCGGGCGTTCGGGTGGTGCCGATGTTCCTGCTCTACGACTACACCTTCCGTCCCGAGGGCACCACCACCACGCTGACCGCGCTGGCGTTGGCCCGCGAACGAAACGTCGTCGCCACTGACGAGTTCTTGCTCTCGCCGGAGCCGTTCCCCACCCGCGATGCGTGGGGTCGGGCGCGCATCGAGTCGACGCGCCGGCGCCTCGATGCACTGGATACCGCCGAACCCACTGTGCTGATCAACCATTGGCCGTTGCGTCGGGAACCCACCGACGCCCTGATGTACCCGGAGTTCGCGCTCTGGTGCGGAAGCGAACTCACTGCCGACTGGCACACCCGGTACAACGCCGCGTGCTGCGTGTACGGCCATCTGCACATCCCGCGGACCACCTGGTACGACGGCGTACGCTTCGAAGAGGTGTCGGTCGGGTATCCGCGCGAATGGAAGCGCCGCGGGCTACCGGATCCCTTGCTGCGGCCGATCATTCCGGACCCAGGGCTCACCGAGGACGACCTGCCCGGTCACGGCGCACGGTTCGAACTGCCGCCGGACTACGAGCAACGCGCCGCCGAGTTCGCGCGCCGCATCGCCGAGCGGCGCGAGCGTCGGGCCGCACGACCCACCACACGTCCCCAGGAGGGCGACAGATGATCGAACAGCTCGTGCCGAGCGGTGTCGCCGCGGCCGAGGCGTTCGAGGACCCACCGGGCATCGAACCGCTGCCCGCCGAACGGTCCCTGATCGAACGGGCCGTGGAGAAGCGGCGGCGCGAGTTCACCACCGCGCGGTACTGTGCGCGACAGGCCATGGGGCAGTTGGGAATCGAACCCGCTCCCATCATGCGCGGTGAGCGCGGGATGCCGGTCTGGCCCGACCGGGTCGTGGGAAGTCTGACCCACTGCGACGGATATCGGGCGGCCGTGGTCGCCTACGCGCTGCAGGTCCGGTCTCTCGGTATCGACGCCGAACCACACGATCGCCTGCCCGCCGGAGTTCTCGAGCACACCAGCCTGGAGGCCGAACGTGCGGTGCTCGCCACCCGCCCGGCCGGAGTGCACTGGGATCGGTTGCTGTTCTGCGCCAAGGAGGCCACCTACAAGGCGTGGTTCCCGCTGACGCAGCGGTGGCTCGGTTTCGAGGACGCCCACATCACGTTTGACCAGACGTCCGAACGGGCCGGCACGTTCACTTCGGCAATCCTCATCGACCCAGCCGCGGTCGATGGTGGGGCGCCGCTGGTGGAACTGCGCGGACGATGGTTGATCGACCAGGGACTCATCACGACGACGATTGCGCACCTCTGACATGGCCGATGCATCGATTGAGAACGCCGGCCTGATCGTCGTCGACAAAGACCCCGGCATGACCAGCCACGATGTCGTGTCGAGATGCCGAAAGCTGTTCAACACCAGGCGGGTCGGACACGCCGGCACGCTCGACCCGATGGCCACCGGCGTGCTGGTGGTGGGTATCGAACGGGCCACCAAGCTGCTGGGACTGCTTTCGCTGACCACCAAGTCCTACGTGGCGACCATGCGGCTCGGTGCGGCCACCGACACCGACGATCGTGAGGGCGAGACGATCTCGCGTGTTGATGCGGCACATCTGACCGACAACGAGATCGCCGCCGGCATCGCGGCTCTGACCGGTGACATCGAACAGATTCCGGCCCGGGTCAGTGCGATCAAGGTCGACGGCAGACGCGCACACAGCCTGGTGCGTACCGGCGCGGAGTTCGATCTCGCGGCCCGGCCGGTGACGGTCAGCAGGTTCGACATCGTCGGCATCCGGCGAACCGACGACGGCTTCGTCGATGTGGATGTCGAGGTCGATTGTTCGGCCGGCACCTACATCCGCTCGCTGGCCCGCGATCTCGGTTCCGCACTGGAGGTCGGCGGCCACCTGACGGCGCTGCGCCGCACGGCCGTCGGGCCGTTCACTCTCGAGAACGCTCGCACGCTGGAGATGCTGAGCGAAGGCCCCGGTCTGTCGCTGACGATCGATGAGGCTGCGAAACTGTCCTTCCCGCACCGCGACATCGATGCCGACGAAGCGGAGTCGATCAGTCAGGGGCGATGGTTGACCCCGATCGGCCGCAAGGAGACCTACGTGGTGATCGACCCGGACGGTCGGGCTATCGCACTCGTACAGGAGAAGGGGCGCCGCGCCAGTTCGGTGATGGTGGTGCGGCCGGCGACGCTACGCTGACCCCGGGGTCAGCGACCGCCCCACGATCACGGCGGCGTCACCAAAAAGATCGCCCGGGCGGCGATGTCACCGAGGTCGATCTGCTCGCTGCCGTCCACCGAGATCGAAATCGTGCCGGCGAACGGTCGTTTCTCCACGACCGTGACCACGCGGTCCAGGGCGACCCCGACCTCGTCGAAGTAGCGCAGCATCTCCGGGTCGTCGTCGGAGATCCGTGCCACCGTGCCCGATTCGTCGACCTCGAGCTCGGAGAGCAGCCTGGCGTCCGGGCTGGGCACCGAACCGTCGAGGGCCGGGATCGGATCGCCGTGCGGATCCCGACTGGGGAAGCCGAGTTTCGCGTCCAACCGGGACATCAGCCGGTCCGATACCGCGTGCTCGAGCACCTCGGCTTCGTCGTGCACCTCATCCCAGCCGTAGCCGAGTTCGCGCACCAGGAAGGTCTCGATGAGTCGATGTCGGCGGACCATCAGCACCGCCGCGGACTGCCCCTCGTCGGTGAGGGTGACCGACCCGTACCGTTCGTGCGACACCAGACCCTGATCGGCGAGTTTGCGAATGGCCTCCGATGCAGTCGATGCCGACACCCCGAGACGTTCGGCGAGCATCTTGGTGGTGACCTTCACGTCTGCCCACTCCTGAAGCGTCCAGATGACTTTCAGGTAGTCCTGGGTGACATTGGACAGTTCGGTCACCGGTCGCTCGGCCGACGTGATTCGGGCGTCGACATCTCCGCCCGATGCGGGCATGTCGGCTCGGGCCGCGCGGGACTGGGGCATTCTTCGAGCTTAGGGTGTGCCCGCCCGGCCGGCGACAGCAGCCGTCGCGTCGTCGGCAGTTCCCGCTGCGTTCAACCATCCGAGGTCCGGTGAAACACGCTGTTCACCACCGACGGCCGGATGTGGTTTGTCGTCGCGGCGGGCCGTAGGCTGGTGCGCGTGTTGCGTTGGCGAGGTCTCGAGGACATCCCCGCGGACTGGGGTAGATGCGTGGTCACGATCGGTGTGTTCGACGGAGTGCACCGCGGCCATGCCCAGTTGATCCATGCCGCGACCACAGCGGCGAAAGAACGCGGCGTGCCCGCCGTGCTGATGACCTTCGACCCGCACCCGGCCGAGGTGGTGCGGCCCGGCACGCATCCGCCGCAGCTCACCACGCTGACCCGGCGGGCGGAGCTGGCCGAACAGCTCGGCATCGACGTCTTCTGCGTCATGCCGTTCACGCCGGAACTGGCGTCGCGTTCCCCCAAGGACTTCGCCCACGACATCCTGGTCGAGACCCTGCACGCGGCTGATGTCGTGGTCGGCGACAATTTCACCTTCGGTAAGAAGGCGGCCGGCGACGTCACCAAACTCGCCGAGCTCGGGCAGATGTTCGGGTTCGAGGTGCAGGCCATCTCGTTGTTCGGTGAGCATGCGGTGACCTTCTCGTCGACCTACATCCGTTCGTGTGTCGCGGCCGGCGACGTCGAGGCCGCTGCCGAGGCGCTCGGACGTCCGCACCGAGTGGAAGGCGTTGTGGTGCGCGGCGACGGACGCGGTCGAGAGCTCGGATTTCCGACCGCCAACGTCGCCCCGCCGATGTACGCGGCCATTCCCGCCGATGGGGTGTATGCCGCGTGGTTCTCGGTGTTGGGGGTCGGACCCGTCGTCGGACAGGTCGAGCCGGGACAGCGGTATCAGGCCGCGGTGTCGGTGGGGACCAACCCGACCTTCTCGGGTCGGACCCGGACGGTCGAGGCGTTCGTCCTCGACAAGAGCGCCGACCTCTACGGGCAGCACGTCGCGATCGACTTCGTGGGCCGACTGCGCGGGATGGAGAACTACCCCGACGTGGCAGACCTGATCACCGCCATCGCCACCGACGTCGAGGACACCCGTCGGGTGCTGGCCGAGCGGGGTTGACCGTCGGCGATTTTGGCCGCGTTCGTTTGCGCTGGTAAAGTCATCGGTCGGCGTTGCTGCGGTCCGCGGTGGCGCGCCGACTGTCGTGGTACCTGGGTAGGTGTCCGGCGGTAACCGAAGAACGCGGGACTGAGAATCCAGGAGTATCTCCATGGCACTGACTGCCGCCGAAAAGAAGGACGTCCTCGCCGAGTACGGGCTGCACGAGACCGACACCGGTTCGCCCGAGGCGCAGGTCGCGTTGCTCACCAAGCGCATCACCGATCTGACCGAGCACCTCAAGACGCACAAGCACGATCACCACAGCCGTCGTGGTCTGCTGCTGCTGGTGGGTCGCCGTCGCCGTCTGTTGAAGTACGTCGCGAAGGTCGACATCAACCGCTACCGTTCGCTGATCGAGCGTCTGGGTCTGCGTCGCTGATCGACGATTCTCCGATGATCGGCCGCCTCCGCATCCCCGGGGGCGGCCGAGTCGTTTCTGCAGGCCAGCCCGTAATGATAGGCTGACCACTGATCGTTGCCGTGAAGTCCTGCTGGACGTGACACTCGAGCAGATCGGTCCTCGGTAGTGGCCGCCGGAACCTGTTCCGACCTGATTCCGGCCGCTTCGATCGAAGGCCGTCTGCGCTACTTCAGGATGCGCTTCGGATGCGCATCCGCACGACCGGCACTTCTCTCATGGCTCCGTTCCGGGTCGACTCTGCTGTCGCAGACGTCGCCACCTCTGTGGTGCACGCGCACCGCAGCGTGTGGTGGGTTCGGCGAAGAGCTGATCCGCATCCGACCAACCGGCCGCCGGTCACCGGTGGCTACACGAAGGGATTCTTCCGACCACATGTCAGATGTGACCACCCCCGGCGTCGACACCGACGCCGACTATGACGACTCGATCACCGAAGCGACCGCCGTCATCGACAACGGGAGCTTCGGCACCCGCACCATCCGTTTCGAGACCGGCCGCCTTGCCTTGCAGGCCGCCGGCTCCGTCACCGCCTACCTCGACGACGAGACCATGCTGCTCTCGACGACCGCGGCATCCAAGCAGCCGAAGGAACACTTCGACTTCTTCCCGCTGACCGTCGACGTCGAGGAGCGCATGTACGCCGCGGGCCGCATCCCCGGCTCGTTCTTCCGTCGCGAGGGACGCCCCTCCACCGACGCCATCCTGACCTGCCGCCTCATCGACCGTCCGCTGCGTCCGTCGTTCGTCGACGGCCTGCGCAACGAGATCCAGGTCGTCGTGACGGTCATGTCGCTCGATCCCAAGGACCTCTACGATGTCGTCGCGATCAACGCGGCATCGGCGTCCACCCAGCTCGCCGGACTGCCGTTCTCGGGGCCGGTCGGCGGCGTGCGCGTTGCGTTGATCCCGACCGAGGAGAACAAGGCCGGTCAGTGGGTTGCGTTCCCGACCGTCGAACAGCTCGAGGGTGCCGTGTTCGACATGGTCGTCGCGGGGCGGATCGTCTCCGGTGAAGGAGACAGCGCCGACGTCGCGATCATGATGGTCGAGGCGGAGGCCACCGAGAACGTCATCGACATCATCGCCGGTGGTGCGCAGGCACCGACCGAGGCGATTGTCGCCGAGGGACTCGAGGCCGCCAAGCCGTTCATCGCACGCCTCTGCGAGGCACAGAAGTCGCTCGCAGCCGAGGCGGCCAAGGAGACCGGCGAGTTCCCGCTGTTCCCGCCGTATGCGCAGGACGCCTACGACGCCGTCGCCGCCGCCGGTTCGGATCGTCTCTCGGAAATCCTCACCATCGCGGGCAAGCAGGAGCGCGACGACAAGACCGACGAGCTCAAGGCGGACATCCTCGCCCAGCTCGGCGAGCAGTTCGAGGGCCGCGAAAAGGAGATCGGTGCGGCCTACCGCTCGCTCACCAAGAAGCTGGTGCGTCAGCGCATCCTGACCGACCACTTCCGGATCGACGGCCGTGGCATCACCGACATCCGGTCGCTGTCGGCCGAGGTCGCGGTGATCCCGCGCGCACACGGTAGTGCCCTGTTCGAGCGCGGTGAGACCCAGATCCTGGGCGTGACCACCCTCGACATGGTCAAGATGGCGCAGCAGATCGACTCGCTCGGACCCGAGACGTCCAAGCGTTACATGCACCACTACAACTTCCCGCCGTATTCGACCGGTGAGACCGGTCGTGTCGGTTCGCCGAAGCGTCGCGAGATCGGCCACGGTGCCCTCGCCGAGCGTGCCCTGGTGCCGGTGATCCCGAGCGTCGAGGAGTTCCCCTACGCCATCCGTCAGGTCTCGGAGGCGTTGGGCTCCAACGGTTCCACCTCGATGGGTTCGGTTTGTGCGTCGACCATGGCGCTGCTGAACGCCGGCGTGCCGCTGAAGGCTCCGGTCGCCGGTATCGCGATGGGTCTGGTGTCCGACACCGTCGACGGCGAAACCCGCTATGTGGCGCTGACCGACATCCTCGGTGCCGAGGATGCCTTCGGCGACATGGACTTCAAGGTGGCCGGCACGAAGGATTTCGTGACCGCGCTGCAGCTCGACACCAAGCTCGACGGGATCCCGTCGAAGGTGCTTGCGGGTGCCCTCGGCCAGGCCAAGGACGCCCGGCTGACCATCCTCGACGTGATGGCCGAGGCCATCGACGAGCCGGACGAGATGAGCCCGTACGCACCGCGCATCACGACCATCAAGATCCCGATGGACAAGATCGGTGAGCTGATCGGCCCGAAGGGCAAGACGATCAACGGCATCACCGAGGACACCGGCGCCAACATCTCCATCGAGGATGACGGCACCGTGTTCATCGGTGCCTCCGACGGCGAGTCCGCGCAGGCCGCGATCGACAAGGTCAACTCCATCGCCAACCCGCAGCTGCCCAAGGTGGGCGAGCGGTTCCTGGGCACGGTCGTCAAGACCACCGCCTTCGGTGCGTTCGTGTCGCTGCTGCCGGGTCGCGACGGCCTGGTGCACATCTCGAAGCTCGGCAAGGGCAAGCGGATCAACAAGGTCGAGGACGTCGTCAACGTTGGCTCCAAGCTCCGTGTGGAGATCGCCGACATCGACGACCGCGGCAAGATCAGCCTGGTGCCGGTCGACGACGAGGCCAAGTCTGACGCCGCCACGAGCGACGAGAAGGCAGACGCCACCGCCGACGCCTGATCATCGGACACACAGCGTGACCCGTCACCCGATTGCGGGTGGCGGGTCACGCGCGTCTCACGGCTAATCTGAGCAATGAGATTCGTCGAGTCAGGGAGGGAATACGCCGTGTCCGATCCGGATCGCGCATCGGGCAACAAGCTCACCGTCGCACGTCGACGCGATCGAAGTGGTTCCGGCCCGGGAATCGTCGACGATCTGCTGGTCACCCGGCCGGTCATCGGTTCAGCAGACATGCCCGTTCGTGAGGCAGCGGCGTTGATGACCGAGCGAGGCCAGGATCATCTTGTGATCCCGCTGACCGGAGGCACGTACGGATTGCTCACCGACGCCGACATTCGGGCCGGGGTCGTCGCGGTCGGTCGAGACATCGACACGCCAGTCGGTGAACTGGTCGCCGGGCCGGTTCCGGTGGTGCCTCAGGGCACCGCTGCGGTGGACGCGCTCACCGTGTTGTTCGACCGCGATCTGACGGCCATGCCGGTGGTGGATCCCGCCGGCGCAGTGGTCGGGGTGGTGGCCGCGGTCGACTTCATCGCGGCCCCGGCAGGACCGGGAATGTCACTGCGTGCGCAGGTGTCCCGGGCAGGCAATATCGGCGATCTGACGGCCCGTGCACGTCGTATCCCGTATCTGATGGCCGACATGGTGCGACGGGAACAACCCGTTCACGAGGTGACCGCGATCGGCGCGCTGATCCACGACGCCGTGGTCCGGCGGGCGCTGGACCTGGTACTCGAGCGGCACCCGGAACTCGACCCCGGCGCGCTCACCTGGCTGTCCTTGGGCAGCAACGCCCGGCGTGAGCCGGTTCTCACCTCCGACATCGACTCCGCCGTGGCACTCGACGACGCCGTCCCCGATGAGCAGATCGATTCCTACCGACTCGCATTCGGTGAGGTCAACGAGGTACTCCTGGGTGCAGGGCGCCGGATCGACGAGAACGGTGCCATCGCATCCAAGCCCTTGTTTGCTCGCACCCGGTCGCAGTGGCGATCTGCTGCGCAGGGCTGGGTGCAGGCGCCGCTGGAGAACAAGGGCATGATCTTCACCTCCTTGCTGCTGGACAGTCGGCCGATCTGGGGAGAGTTGGGCGCAGACGCGCTCGGTGGGTTGTTCGCCGAGCTCCGCAACCATCCCGGCACAGTGGGATTGCTGCTGGCCGAAGCATTGTCGTACAAGGCCCGGTTGCGGTCTATGCGCGATGTGTTGACCCGTCGGGCAGATACCTTCGAGATCAAGGAGCACGCTCTCACCCCGCTGGTGAACATTGCGCGTTGGGCGGCGCTCAGCGTGGGAGCCACCGAACTCGACACCCGTGCGCGGCTGCGTGCGGCGGCAGGCAGCACGATGCTCAGCGAAGCGCAGGCGTCCGAACTCGTCGAGGTGTTCGACGTGCTGCAACGGGTGCGCCTCACCTACCAGGTGGCGCAGTTCGATCGTGGCGAGCCGGTGGGCGACACCCTGGACATGAAACGACTCTCGCCGCTCGATCGCAGCCTCGTTGCGCAGGCGGTTCGCGAGATCGCCGGTGTACAGCGCAAGATGACCAACATGAGCCACTATCTACCGGTCGCCGACTGAGCTGTCATGTGCCTGATCCTGTTCGGCTGGAACGTCCTGCCCGACACGCCACTGGTGGTCGCGGCCAACCGGGACGAGTTCCACGCGCGACGCACCCGGGCGTTGTCGCGATGGCCGGACGCACCGATCATCGGAGGTCGTGACGGGGAGGCGGGCGGCACCTGGATGGGCGTCAACGCCGAGACCCCTTCCCGCGTGGCCATGGTCACCAATGTTCGCGACGGGATACCCGCTACCGGTCCGAGATCGCGTGGGGAACTGCCGGTGCAGTTCCTGCTTGGTGCGATGAGCCCGGGAGAGTTCGCCGGCGAACTCCTCACCCGTGCACAGGATTATGCGCCGGTGAACGTGTTGATCGGCGATTCCGAGGAGTTCTGGTGGGCGACGAACTGGCCGCGGCCCCGGCTACAGCAGGTTCCCGACGGCGTTCACGGATTGTCCAACGGTTTGCTCGACAGTCACTGGCCCAAGGTCGACCGTGGGCGGGATGCGTTGTCGGAGTTACTGCTCGATGATCCGGAGTCCGTCGATCCGTATCTCGAGTTGCTTGCCGACCGCCATCGCCCGGCCGACGACGCTCTGCCCAGCACAGGAGTGCCAATCGAGCGCGAACGTGACCTCTCGCCGATGTTCATCGACGTGCGCGGCTACGGCACGCGCGCGTCGACCGTGTTGCGAGTGGGCGCCGATGGCCACGGCGACATCACCGAGCGGCGGTTCACCTACCGTGCACGCCGACGCGGGACCACGACGATCCGCTTCTGAGGCATCCCGATTCGGCGCCATCCGATTACTGCTGCCCGAGGTCGCTGCAACAAATCGCTGGTCGAGTGTCGAACGTCGGTGCACAATTCGCTGGTCGGGTGTTGAACGTCGGTGCACAATTCGCTGGTCGGGTGTTGAACGTCGGTGGCGCCGATTCGCTGGTCGGGTGTTAAACGTCGGCGGCGCCGATTCGCTGGTCGAGTGTTAAACGTCGGCGGCGCCGATTCGCTGGTCGAGTAGCGGGCGAGCCGCTAGGCGAGCCCGCGTATCGAGACCAGGTTACTTGCGGGACAAGTGGTCTCGATACGTCCCTCGCCTAGCGGCTCGTGACTACTCGACCATCGACGGGCGGGTCTGTTGGCTGACGGCGGGGTGGCCGAGGCGACCGCCGACGGGTGGGTCCGTTGGCCAACGGCGGGGTGGCCGACGCGATCGCCGGCCACCGCCGGATGTCAGAACGGCGATGCGGCAACCGGCAGGTCCAGCGCTGCGCCCACCTCGGGCGTGAACAGCTTGCCGTTGTGGGTGCTGAGTCCCGATGCCAACGCGGGGTCGTCGGAGCATGCCTGTTCCCACCCTTTGTCGGCCAGACGCAGCACGTGCGGCAGCGTTGCGCCGGTAAGCGCCAGGGTGGAGGTGCGCGCGACTGTGCCCGGCATGTTCGCGACGCAGTAGAAGACGGCGTCGTGGACGGTGAAGGTCGGGTCGTCGTGCGTGGTGGGTCGTGAGTCTTCGAAGCACCCGCCCTGATCGATCGCGATGTCGACGAGCACGGCACCTGCCTTCATCTCGGCGACCAGGCTGTTGGAGACCAGCACGGGGGCCTTCGCGCCGGGCACGAGCACGGCACCGATGACGAGGTCGGCCTCACGGACCGCCTCGGCCAGTGCCAGCGCGGTGCTGTACCGGGTGTGCACCCGACCGGCGAAGCGCGCGTCGATCGCGCGGAGCTTGGCGATGTCCACGTCGAACACAGTGACCTGAGCACCCATACCCACGGCGATGGTCGCGGCATTGACACCGCTGACGCCACCGCCGATCACGACGACATTCGCCGGCTCGGTGCCGGGCACGCCGCCCATCAGGACACCTCGGCCACCTTCCGAGCGCATCAGATGGTAGGCACCCACCTGCGGTGCCAGTCGCCCGGCGACCTCACTCATCGGGGCGAGCAGCGGCAACGAACCGTCGGCGGCGCGCACGGTCTCATAGGCGATTGACGTCGTCTTCGACTCCAGCAGTGCTTCGGTGCACGGACGGCTGGCGGCGAGGTGCAGGTAGGTGAACAGTGTCTGGCCCTCGCGGAGCAGAGGGTACTCGGCAGCGATCGGTTCCTTGACCTTGAGCAGCAGGTCGGCCTGTTCCCACACCTGTTCGGCGGTCGACAGGATCTGGGCTCCGGCTTCTTTGAAGTCGTTGTCGTGGATGGACGAGCCTTCGCCCGCGCCGGCCTGGATCACCACGTCGTGACCGCGATTGTGCAGCTCGGCCACGCCTGCCGGGGTGATGGCGACGCGGTACTCGTTGTTCTTGATTTCGGTGGGGATGCCGACGCGCATGGGGATCTCCTGGTCAGTGGTGGGGCGCGATCTGGTGTGTCATCAGAGTGAAGGAACGTCGGAAATGACACAACATCTGTGCAGATAATTCTCTATGGTGGGTTAATATCGTCAATTCTCCGAAATGAGGTCAGGTGATGGTGGCCCAGCCGAAGGATGTTCGATCCGGTGATCCGCAGCTCGACGACATCGACCGCACCCTGCTGCGTCTGTTGCAGACCGACGCCCGGATGCCCAACAGCGAACTCGCGGTGCGCGCGGGTATCGCGGCGTCCACCTGCCACGGTCGACTGCGGCGGCTCGTCGATCTCGGTGTGATTCGCGGGTTCTTCGCCGATGTGGATCCCGCCGCGGTCGGACGGCCCCTACGCGCGATGGTGGCGGTCAGTCTGCAATCCGACGCACGCGGCGAGATCCGTCACTTCGTCGGTGAGATCGAGCGCCATGACGAGGTGATCGACGTCTTCTTCCTCGCGGGTACCGACGACTACCTGCTCCATGTGGCCACCGCGGACACCGAGGCGCTGCGGCAGTTCGTCGAGATGCTCAACTCGCGCCGGGAGGTCGCCGGCACCACGACATCGCTGGTGTTCGAACACCGTCGTGGCGGAGCTCCGATCTTCTGACGCTCCACCAGGCGGGGACGGTGACGGACGCCGGTCGGGCAGGCGGCGACAACTACACTGACAGGTCGACGGACGATGAGAGGGAAGAGATGGCGAGCGGAATCCGGGTCGGGGTCCTTGGTAGTGCCGGCAAGGTGGGGCAGGCGATCGTCGCGGCGGTCGAGTCCGCCGATGATCTGACGTATACCGTCGGCGTGGACAAGGGTGAGTCCTTGGATGCCTTCACCGCGGCTGACACGTCCGTGGTCGTCGATTTCACGCACCCGAGCGCAGTGATGGGAAACCTGGAGTTCCTGATCAACAACGGGATTCACGCAGTGGTGGGCACCACCGGATTCACCGAAGAACGCCTCGATCAGGTGCGCGGCTGGCTCGGCGACAATCCGGGAGTCGGCGTGCTCATCGCACCGAACTTCGCGATCGGTGCCGTGCTGTCGATGCGCTTCGCGGCTCAAGCGGCACGGTTCTACGACTCGGTCGAGGTCATCGAACTACACCACCCGCACAAGGCCGACGCGCCGTCGGGGACTGCGTATCGCACAGCGAAGCTGATCGGTGAGGCCCGGCAGAAGGCCGGTCTGGGGCCGAGCCCCGACGCCACCACCGAGGAACTCGAGGGTGCCCGTGGCGGAGTAGTCGACGATGTGCATGTACATGCGGTCCGCCTGGCCGGTCTCGTCGCCCATCAGGAGGTGCTGCTCGGCACCGAGGGGGAGACGCTCACCATCCGACACGACTCGATGGACCGGTCGTCCTTCGCACCCGGAGTCTTGCTCGGCGTGCGGGAGGTCGGTAAGCGTCCAGGGCTCACCGTGGGGCTGGAAGAACTGATGGATCTCTAGGGCGAATAGTCATGGCAGCCGACCCCGCCCGCCGCGACGCGCGACCCATTGTCTGGATGATCGGGTTCCTCGTCATCGCACTTGTCGTGTACTTCGTGATCCTCGGTCAGCGTGGATTCGACCTCATCTCGTCGGGCACCGTCGCCGGCATCGGCGTGGGTATCGGTGTGCTGATCCTGCCGTTCATCGGTGCATGGCTGATCTTCGCCACCTTGCGTGCCGGTATCGAACACCAGAAGTTGGCGCGGATCATGGCCGCGGAGGGCCGTGAACTCGACGTCAGCGATCTCCCACGGCGTCCGTCCGGTCGAATCGAACGGGACGCCGCCGACGACCTGTTCGCGCAGATCAAACAGGAATGGGAGGCCGATCCCACCGACTGGCACAGCACGTATCGGATCGCCCGCGCCTACGACTACGCCGGCGACCGCGGCCGGGCGCGCGAGATGATGAAACGTGCTGTCGCGCAATATAAGGGGGAAGAGTGACCACGCTGCTGATCGTCCATCACACCCCGTCGCCGCATTGCCAGGAGATGTTCGAGGCCGTCGTCTCCGGTGCCACCGATCCTGGGATCGAAGGTGTGGAAGTCATTCGGCGAGCGGCACTCTCGGTTACTGCGGCCGACATGCTGGCAGCTGACGGATACATTCTCGGTACCCCGGCGAATCTCGGCTATATGAGTGGTGCGCTCAAGCACGCTTTCGACACCTGCTACTACCAGATCCTCGACTCCACCAAGGGGCGACCGTTCGGGTGCTACCTGCATGGCAACCAGGGGACCGAGGGCGCCGAGAAGGCTATCGAGTCGATCACCACCGGACTTGGCTGGGTGAAGTCAGCCGAGACCGTCGTGGTGTCGGAGAAGCCCACCAAGGATGACCGTGAGGCGTGCTGGGAGCTGGGTGGCACGATCGCAGCGCAGCTGATGGTGTGATGTCGTGATATCGCCAGTCGGAAACAGGGCTTGAAAGTGTTCCTGACCTGTGGTGACCAAATCTTGTCGGTGCTGTGTCGTAGCTTGGTTGCAGCAGGATGAGTTGATGCGAAACGGGTGGGCGCGAACTCGCTGAATCCGGTCTCGGGGCCGGGTTGATCACGGTGGGTGGCATATCGAAGAAGATCCTGCATCGGGTAGTTGTCGAGTCCGTGAGGGGTCTTTCGTGTCGTCCGTGTTGTCCTCGCCGTCGCCGTGGCCGCAGTTGCCGCGTGACTTTCTCGGTGGTGTGGATGCGGCCTACCCGGATGAGGACCCGACCAACGACTTGCTGTTGGGGATGGCCGAGCTTGACCGCGGCCGTGCCTATCTCGCGTACGCCGAATATCGTTCGGTGGCCGTGCTTTACGACCGGATGGTCGCTGCGCGTGAAGACACCGACGGTTTCGTGGTGGATGGCTTCGCGGGCGCTGCGGCACGTATCGCCAAGCTACGCGGAACGTCTCGTGGCGCCGCGGAAACACTGCTCAATGATGCGGTCGCGTTGCGGGACCGGTTGCCGGAGGTGTCGGAATGTTTGCGTGACGGCGTGATCGGGCCGTGGCACGCGCAGAAGGCGGTCAGCCGTACCGACCTGCTGGCCGAATCATCAGCGGCACCGCTCGTGGATGCCGACATCGCCCGAACACTACGCACCAAACGCGGGACGTGGAGCAAAGCCAGGTTCCGCGACATGATAGACCGCATCGTGTTTCGTCATGACCCCGACGCGGTGCGTGAACGTCGACAGCAGGCCCTTGATGACCGCCGGATGTGGACCCACCCGCGCGAGGACGGCACCGCCGAGATCACCGGGGTGATGTCGGCGGAGAACGTACGCATCGCCGCCGCCGCGGTCGCCGCATTGGCCGACAGTGTGTGTGAACACGATCCGCGCACCAAGCCGCAACGACAATCCGATGCGATGTTCTGCCTGCTGTCGGGCACCGCGTTCGAATGCGACTGCGGTAGTGACGACTGCACCGCGGTCATCCCGGAGCCCGGGGTGGTGCCGCCGGTGGACTGCAAGGCCGTCCTCCACGTCGTCGCCGACGAGGCCACCGTGAAAGGGATGGCGAACCATGCCGGTTTCATGGATGGCCATGGTGTGATCTCGGGCGAGCATGTGCGCGACATCGCCGCGCGTGCGGACACCAGGGTCTCCTATCTGGTGCCGCCCACGATCGAACCGGAGCCCGATGGCACGTTCACGTTGCCGGCGCATCTGCCGTCGGATCCGTATCGGCCGTCGGCGGCGTTGGACACCTTCATCCGGCTGCGCGATGGCTATTGCACCGAACCGGGATGCCTGACCTCGGCGTGGCGTGGCGACCTCGACCATGTCGATGAGTACGACCACGCCTGTCCGCACAACGGTGGGCAGACCACTGAGGTCGGGTTGAACGCGAAATGTCGTCCCGGGCACTTGTTGAAGACCTTCGGCGACTGGGTCGATGATCAGTGGCGTGATGCCGACGGGCGGCTGGTCACCGAATACATCACCCCCGAAGGCCTGGTGTTGCCCGGCGAAGCCGAAACCCAGGAAGATCTGTTCCCTGGGCTGCGCCGTATCCGGTTCACCGCACCCGCGCAGGCTCCACCCCCACACACCGGCTCCACGATCGAACGCAGCACCCGCGTCAACACACGGGTGGCGAACAAACACGCCCGCAGACGCGCCGAACGCGCCCGAAACCGCAAACGCGTCACCGACGCCGGCCCGCCGCCGTTCTAGCGCCGACCTCCCGCAGGCGGCTGCCACTCGTCCAGCACCGCTGTCACATCCGTGTTTGTCGCGGCCTGCGGCGTCCCCGACACAGAGCGAGAGAACCGCGGTGCCGGCGCCGGCTGCGTCATGCCCTCGACCTCGACGTAACTCTCGCGCTGCACCGCATACGGATGCTTCGCGGCCTCGTCGAAGTCGAGAACCGGTGTGACACAGGCGTCGACGCTGCCGAATACCGTTTCCCATTCGGCGCGGGTTCGGGAGGCGAAGCGCGCGGCCAGTGTCTGCGTGAGTTCCGACCACCGCGCACGATCCCACCGGTCCGGCGGATCGTGCACCTCGAGGGTATCGATCAGGCGCTGCCAGAAGACGTCTTCCAGAGCGCCGACTGCCATGTATCCGCCGTCCGCGCAGGCGTACGTGGTGTAGAACGGTGCGGACCCGTCGAGCAGATTGCCCTCGGCCCGATCCACCCAGCGGCCCGCGGCTTTCCACGACCACTGCAATGCACCGAGGACACCCGCGCCGTCGGTCATGGCCACATCGATGACCTGACCTCGACTGGAAGTCTGCCGCTCATGCAGTGCCGCAAGTACTCCGACAACCAGGAACATCGAACCGCCGCCGAAGTCGGCCACCAGCGACAGCGGCGGAAGCGGTGGGCGGTCGGCCGGCCCCATCGCATCCAGGAGCCCGGTGACGGCCAGGTAGTTGATGTCGTGGCCAGCGGCCGCCGCATATGAGCCGGACTGCCCCCAGCCGGTCATCCGCGCATAGATCAACTGCGGCGCAACCGCCAACAAATCGTCGGGACCCAGACCCAGCCGTTCCATCACACCCGGCCGATACCCTTCGACAAGCACATCCGCTGCGCCGATCAACTCCCGCACCAGTGAAATGTCATCGGCGTTCTTGAGGTCGGCCTCGACGACCCGCCGGCCCCGCCACATTCCCGCGTCGGCATCGGCGACACCATCCGGGGCGGTCGACCCGCCGGGCCGTCGGATCTGAACGACGTCGGCGCCGAGATCGGCCAGCATCATGCATGAGTGTGGGGTCGGTCCGAGTCCCATCATCTCAACGACGCGCACACCACTCAACGGTCCGCTCATCGCACGGATCCGTCGTGATGCAAGATGCCCCGGATCGCGAAATCAACATAGTCGGCGACGAGCTGGTCGACGTCCTGGTCGTCGCGCAGCCACCAGCTGATGCCGTTCATCAGATCGAGCACCGCGATCGCCGACTGTCCGGCATCACGAACCTCGAATTGGCCGGCGCGGGCGCCGGCAGCGATCACGTCGCGCACCCGGCGCTGGTAGTACTTGCGGTAGTCGGTGACCACCACCCGGTGTTCGGGTGACAATGCCGACAGTTCCCGCAGACTCACCAGATGCTCCACACGATGTGTGGCGAGATGACGCACATGGACCTCGATCAACGCGGTCAGACGTTGTGCGGGTGAGCCCTCCGCGTCGAGGACCAGCAGATGCTCCTGCGGGTCCTTGGTCATCTGCAACGCGATGGCGTACAGGATCTCCTCTTTCGAATGAAAGTGGTTGTACAGACTCGCACCCTTGATCCCGACCGCCTGCGCGATGTCGCGCATTCCGGCGTTGCTGTAGCCGTGTTCGGCGAAATACTCGGCGGCGGCCGTGACGATCTCGTCCCGACGCACCCGGGTGCGTGTGCCACGCGCGGGTACCGGTGCGTCGGCCTCGTCGAGCGACGGCGCCGGATCGGCACCCGAATCCATGCCCATCAACCCTTTCCGAACTGTCTGCGCAGCTCCCGCTTGAGCAATTTCCCCTGCGGATCGGTGGGCAACTCAGACACGAGGTGCACTGTCTTGGGGATCTTGTAGGAAGCCAGATCGTTTCGACAGTACTGCCGAAGATCGTCAGCGGTGGTGCTCGCCCCGTCCTGCAACACAATGAACGCGGTGACTGCCTCAGACCAGTAGTCGTCGGGCAGACCGACGACAGCCGCACGCAGAACGTCAGGATGGCCCTGCAGTGTTCGCTCGACCTCCTGCGACGACACGTTGAATCCGCCTGTCTTGATCATGTCCTTGCGACGATCGCGGAAGAAGAGGTTGCCATCGTCATCGACCCGGACAATGTCGCCGGTGTGCACCCAACCGTCGGCCAGCGCGTCGGCGGTGCGTTCGGGGTCCTTGTGGTAGCCGAGCATCACCGATGGCGTCCGGCACAGCAGTTCGCCCTCCACGGAGTCGTCGCCGTTGGCGTCCACCACGCGGATCTCCAGGTGGCCCACCGGCTTCCCGATCCAGGTCGGGTCGTTGTCGGGCACATCTTCGAGCCGCTTGAACCAGCCAACCGAACCCAACTGGGTGAGTTCGGACTGACCCCAGTAGGTGCCCCACACCGATTCGGGTGTCGCATCTGCCCACGCGTCGATGGCGAACGGCGACACCTGACCGCCGTAGGTGAGGCAGCGACGCACGGTCCCGACGGTATGCGGACCGAATTCCTCGTGGTTCGCCAGTGCGATGAAGAACGTCGGTGTCTGCGCGAGCACCGAGATGGACTCGTCGCGAATCAGTCTCAGTGACGTTCCGGGATCCACCGATGCGGGCAGTACCAGGGTGGCGCCGAGTAGCGTCAGCGAAGTCAGCGAACCGATCCCTGCGATCGTGTGGAACGGCATCACGTAGAGCCACACGTCGTCGGGAAGGCAACGCAGCCCCCATGTGTAGGCCGGCGCGGTGGAGATGAGGTAGTTACGATGCGCGATCTCCACACCCTTCGGTGTGGATTCGGTGCCGGATGTGTAGACGATCATGGCGAGATCGTGCTCGTCGACGTCGGCGACCGGCTCGTCATCAGGGGAGTCGGCCAGCACGGCGTCAAAGGTCGGCCAGGTCGTCGCGGGTGCATCGCCCACGACGATCACCCGTGAATCGGCGTGTTCGGCGACAGGTCCGGCCACCGTCGCGTGCTCGGCGGCGACCACGAGTACGGCAGGTCTGAGGTGATTGACCTGCTGCGCGATCTCACGTTCACCGAACAGCGCGCTGATGCCCGAGTAGTACGCGCCGATCTTGAGTGCCCCGTAGTAGGCGATCACCGACTCCACACGGTTACGGCTCATCACCGCGACCCCGTCGCCGCGCCCGACGCCCAGGTTCGTGAGTGCGTTCGCGAAGCGGTTGGCCCGCCTGTTCAGCTCGCCGTAGGTCGTGACATGCCGGGAACCGTCGGCGGAGTAGGCGATGATTGCCGGCTTTCTTCCCTGCGTCTGCGCGAGTCGGCGAAGTTGGTCACCGATCGTCGCCCGACCGAGCGGGGACGTCTGTACCTTCGATAGCCCGCGCACCGGTTCCCGCGTGGGCGCGCTCATGCGAACATCGGGGTGTCGAACCGGTCCAGGAAGGCGATTTCCTCGACTGGCGTCCGAGTGAGCTTGCGCGGGAAACCATCCCGTGGATATCCCACGGCGATGTGCGCGGCGGTGATGTAGCCGTCCGGGATGTTGAGCAGTTCCTTGACGGCCGGTTCCTCGGCGCACAGAAGGGTGGTCAGTGCCGATGCGACGCCCTGCTCACGCAGGGCGAGAGTCAGGTTCTGGACTGTCGGATAAATCGACGCCCCGCCGACCACGGAGAGGCGTCCGAGCTCATGATCGGTCGGATGCAGACCTTCGGCCTCCGCGCACACGACGATCATCACCGGCACATCGGCCAGATTGTGTGCGAAATTGTTGGCCGACTGCACCGTCGCGGGCACTGCGCCCACCGCCTTGCTGCCCTCGATCACCGCCGCGTAGTAACCCTCCCAGTAGGGGAGATAGAGCTCCGCGAGCCGCTTCTTGGTCTCCGCGTCACGCACGGCCACCCACCGCACCGGCTGTCGGTTGCCACCCTGCGGGCCGAACCTGGCGTTGTCGAACGCCTGGTACAGCACCTCGTCGGAGACGTACTCGTCGCTGAAGTAGCGGCACGTCCCGGTCGACCGCATTGCGTCACTGAGTTCCATCCGCAGCTCTCCTTGTCTTGATTGCACTAACCGCAGTTAGCATGATGCGGATCACACTGACACGGCGATACTGGTGGTGTCAAGGTGTCTGTTTGCGCAAATCCTCATGCTTGACGGGATTAAACTAACCATGGTTAGTATTGCTTATGTCGAGTGTCACCGAACGCAGTCTTGCTCCTGTCGACGTCGCCCGTCTGCGCGACGCGACCCGCGCCGGCAATATCCCCACCCTGATCGCCACGTTGGTCGAGCTGACCGGGGACAGCCGGTGGCTGACCGAGAGATACCGACCCAGCAGGCCACGCGGGATGGACGACAATCGGACAGGTGGACTGGCACCGGAGGTGCGTGACGAGATCTGCGATGCCGTGGTCGAGGCAGTGTGTCGGTGGCACACAGCCGGGAGCCCGCCGCGTCGGCAGATGAGTGGGGACGAGATCGCTGCCGTCTTGGATTTCACCGCCGGCGAATCGGTCCCGCATGAGTTCAGTCCGATGATGGCGGAGATCGTCGGCGGGACAACGGAACCTCGAGTCTCGGCGGAGCCGCTTGATACGAGTCAGCTGACGGCCATCGTGATCGGGGCGGGTGTCGCCGGAATGCTGATGTCGGTACAACTGGCGGCGGCCGGGGTCGAGCACATCGTGCTGGAGAAGAACGACGAAGTGGGTGGCTCGTGGTGGGAGAACCGCTACCCGGGCGCCGGTGTGGACACGCCGAGCTACCTCTACTCGATCTCGTCATTCGAACATCACTGGTCGACGCACTTCGGTAAGCGTGACGAGGTGCAGGGCTACCTGGCCGCCTACGCGGATGAGCATCGCCTGCGCAGCCGAATCCGCTTCGGAGTGGAGGTCGAATCGGCCGCCTACGACCCCGCCGCCCAGCAGTGGGCGGTGCGAACCCGTGATCGCGACGGCGTGTGCGAAACACTGGAGGCACGGCTGGTGATCAGCGCTGTGGGTTTGCTCAACCGTCCCAAGATCCCCGCACTGCCGGGGATGGACGACTTCGCGGGCCGGATCTTCCACTCGGCGCAGTGGCCGACCGAGCTCGACGAACCCGGCGCGTTGACCGGCAAGCGGGTGGCAATTGTCGGCTCCGGTGCCAGTGCCATGCAGATCGGACCGGCAATCGTCGACGACGTGGAGTCGTTGACGGTGTTCCAACGTTCACCGCAGTGGATCGCCCCCAACGACGACTACTTCGCCCCGGTGGGTGACGACGTGCACTGGTTGATGGATCACGTTCCGGGATATCGGGAATGGTATCGGGCACGGTTGTCATGGATCTTCAACGACAAGGTGCACCCAACGCTGCAGGTGGACCCGGACTGGCCGGAGGCGACTGCGTCGATCAACGCGGCCAACCACGGGCATCGCGGCTTCTACCTTCGTTATCTGCGTGAGCAGCTCGGTGACCGGGAGGATCTCATTGAGCTCTCGACGCCGGATTACCCGCCCTTCGGCAAACGCATGCTGCTCGACAACGGCTGGTACTCGATGTTGCGCCGCGACAATGTCGACCTCATACCGCGCGCGGTTGAGAAGGTGACGCGGACCGGAGTCATCGACGCCGACGGCAGTGCCCGGGATTTCGACATCATCGTATTGGCCACCGGTTTCCACAGCGATCGGTTCCTGTACCCGATGGATGTGCGGGGCCGCAGTGGTCGCTCCACGGTCGAGGTGTGGGGCGAGAATGACGCCTTCGCCTACCTCGGCATCACGGCGCCCGACTTCCCCAACCTGTTCGTGCTGACCGGACCCAACACGGCACTCGGTCATGGCGGAAGCTTCATCAGCATCCTCGAATATCAGGTCCGCTACGTGGCCGACGCGATCGCGCTGATGGCCCGTGAACGACTCGGTGCCCTGGAAGTGCGCCATGACGTGACCGCCGACTACAACAGGGCCGTCGATGAGGCGCATGCCCGGATGGTGTGGACCCACCCGGCGATGACCAACTGGTACCGCAATGACGACGGTCGGGTGGTGGCCGTGTTGCCGTGGCGGATCATCGACTACTGGCGTATGACCAGGTCGGTCGAGCCGGCCGACTTCGTGCGCGAGCCGATCGTCCGGTTGCCGTACCGACCGTCCTAGACTGGACGGCGTGAGTACGGCCATCCGAGACATCACGCCGGCGGGGGGCGTCCCGACCCCCTACGAGGATCTGTTGCGCCTGGTCCTCGAGACGGGGACGCCGAAGGCCGATCGCACCGGAACCGGGACGCGCAGCCTGTTCGGGCATCAGCTGCGCTATGACCTCACCGAGGGCTTCCCGCTGATCACCACCAAGAAGGTGCACCTGAAGTCCATCATCTACGAGTTGCTGTGGTTTCTGCGCGGAGATTCCAACGCCCGGTGGTTGCAGGAGCGTGGCGTGAGCATCTGGGATGAGTGGGCCGACGCGGACGGCGATCTCGGGCCGGTCTACGGCGTCCAGTGGCGTAGCTGGCCCACCCCGTCGGGTGAGCACATCGATCAGATCGGGGCGGCGCTGGAACTCCTCAAGACGAACCCCGATTCGCGGCGCAACATCGTGTCCGCCTGGAATGTCGGGGAGATCCCGCAGATGGCGTTGCCGCCGTGTCACGCGTTCTTCCAGTTCTACGTCGCCGACGGCAAGTTGTCCTGTCAGCTCTACCAGCGCAGTGCCGACCTCTTCCTCGGCGTACCGTTCAACATCGCGTCGTATGCGCTGCTCACCCACATGATGGCCCAGCAGGCCGATCTCGAGGTCGGCGACTTCGTGTGGACCGGCGGCGACTGCCACATCTACGACAATCACGTCGAACAGGTGCAGTTGCAGCTGTCCCGGGACCCCTATCCCTATCCGAGGCTCGAACTTCGACGAGCCGCGACGATCTCCGACTACGACTTCGACGACATCGCGGTCGTCGGCTATGAGTCCCACCCGGGAATCAAAGCGCCGGTGGCGGTCTGAGATGGCCACCACCATCACCCTGTTGTGGGCGCAGGACCGCAGCGGCGCTATCGGCCGGGCCAACACCATTCCCTGGCATGTGCCGGAGGACATGCGGCGGTTCCGCGAGCTGACCGGTACCCATCCGGTGGTGATGGGACGCAAGACCTGGGAGTCGCTGCCGGACCGTTTTCGACCATTGCCCAATCGTCGCAACGTGGTCATCACCCGATCGGCCGCGTTGGACGCCGCCGGCGCAGAGATCGTGCACACCCTCGACGACGCCCTCGAACTCATCACAGGGCCTGTCACGGTCATCGGTGGCGGTCAGATCTATGAGGTCGCGATGACCAGCGCGACACATCTGCGGGTCACCGAGATCGACATGCTGGTGGAGTCGGCGGACACCTTCGCGCCCGAAATCGACCCGTACGTGTGGGACACATCGGACACAGGGGAGTGGCAGACGTCGTCGACCGGAACCCGGTATCGATTCGTCGATTACGTCAGACATGCGCTCGTGCGCGGATGACTCGCGCACTCTCAATCCATCAGGCACGTCGGATCGCGCTGGCAGCGCAGGGTTTCACCGATCGGTTGCCGACGGTCGCGCCGACCCTGGCACATCTGCGACGCGTCGTGGGGCGCACTCGTTTGCTCCAGATGGACTCGGTCAACATCGCGGTCCGCGCGCACTACATGCCGCTGTTCAGTCGCTTGGGTGTCTACGACATGCAGTTGTTGGATCGGGCAGCGTGGCGTCCGCGTCACCGATCGCGCGTGCTGGCGGAGTACTGGGCGCATGAGGCGGCACTGATACCGATCGAGGACTGGCCGTTGTTCGGTTGGCGCAGAGATGAATTCCGTGACGGACGATATCGGTACACCCGCGAGGTGATGCGCAACAACCGCGAACTCGCCTGCGATGTGCACGATGTCATCGCCGAATGCGGGCCCAGTACCCCGAAACAGATCGAGGATCATCTCGGAATCGAGCGTGTCCCGGGTCAGCCCGGCGGTTGGTGGCATCGCGGCGACGTGAAACACGTCTGCGAGGCCATGTTCGCCGCCGGAGACCTGTCTGCGGTGCGCAACGAGAACTTCGCGCGCCATTACGATCTCGCCGAACGGGTCATCGGTGCCGGGGTCACCGCACGTGTCGACCGTGCCGACGCACACCGTGAACTCACCGCACAGGCCGGGCGTGCACTCGGTGTCGCGACCATCGCCGATCTCGCCGACTACTACCGGACCAAGACCGCCGACGTCCGGCCCGCCGTGGATGACCTGGTGGACTCGGGTGTGCTGACGCCGGTGGCGGTGGCAGGCTGGCGCGACACCGCCTACCTTCACGCCGACGCCCGCATCCCGCGCCGCGTCGAACGCTCGGCGATCCTGTCACCCTTCGATCCGCTCATCTTCTACCGGCCGCGCACCGAGCGGCTTTTCGACTTCCACTATCGCATCGAGATCTACGTGCCCGAGCACAAACGTGTCCACGGCTATTACGTGCTGCCGTACCTGATGGATGACGACATCGTCGCGCGTGTCGATCTCAAGGCGGACCGTCGAGAGCGGACGCTGCGCGTGCTCGGCGCATTCCTCGAGGACGAACGCCCCAGAACCGTTGTCGCCGAACGTCTCGCGGATGACCTTCGAAACATGGCCGGGTGGCTGGGCCTCGACGACGTGGTCGTCGGCGGACGCGGCGATCTCGCCGGCGCGTTGCGCGCCGAGATCGCTCGCGCCTGACGGTCAGGACGTGCGCACGACCATCTTTCCGGTGTTCTCCCCGCGCATGAGACCGAGGAAGGCGTCCACCGCGTTGTCGATGCCCGTCACCACTGTCTCGTCATGCACGATCTTGCCGTCGGCGAACCAGCCGCTCATCTCCCGGTTGAACTCGCCGGCCTGGTCGAAGTGGTTGCCGATGGTGAAGCCACGCAACGTCAATCCGCGGGTGATGATGTTGGCCATGTTCGATGGCCCCGGCGTGCGGCTGGTGGCGTTGTACTGTGCGATCGCGCCACAGAGGGCGGCGCGGCCACCGTCGTTGAACGAGTCGAGCGCCGCCTCGAGGTGGTCGCCGCCGACGTTGTCGAAGTACACGTCGATCCCGTCGGGCGCAGCATCGCGCAGCTGTCGACGCACCGGACCGTCCTTGTAGTTGAACGCGGCGTCATACCCGTATCGGTCGGTCAGCAGTGCCACCTTCTCTGCCGACCCGGCCGAGCCGATGACGCGGTGTGCGCCTTTGAGGCGGGCGATCTGTGCGGCGGCGGTGCCCACCGCGCCCGCTGCGCCCGAGATGAACACGGTGTCGCCGGGCTGCATCGATGCGATCGTCAACAGACCCACGTAGGCGGTCAGCCCCGTCATGCCCAACACACCGAGATAGATCGACGACGCTGCACCCGTGGGGGGTTCGGGTAGCGCGCGGAACTCACCCGCATCCGCCTGAGTGACGTCGCGCCAGCCGAGCATGTGGCTGACGAGTGTGCCGACGGGCAGGTCGTCGACCGTCGTGGCGACGACGCGACCCACCGCGCCGCCCGTCATCGTCTCGTCGAGCTGGAACGGCGGGATGTAGCTGCGGGTGTCGATCATCCGCCCACGCATGTACGGGTCGACCGAGATGAACTCGTTGGCGACCCGGACCTGGCCTGCCGCGAGGTCGCCGTACTCGACGGTGACAGTGCTGAAGTCCTTGGGTTCGGGCCAGCCGGTCGGTCGGTTGACGAGTTGGATCTGGGTGCTGGTCACGGTCATCGGAACCTCCCGCTGAGTTGGCAATTGTGAACTGCTCGGTCCAGAATAGAGATCGAGTCGCCGAAACGACAACCGAGCGAGGGAGTGGGTATGGGTCGCCACCCGGGCTATGACGCCGCAAACGTGATCTCCCGAGCGCGGAATCTGTTCTGGCGAAACGGTTTCGACAAGGTCTCGGTGACCGATGTCGAACGCGCGACGGGGCTGTCGCGGTCGAGCGTCTACCATGCGTTCGGCAGCATGCGGGGCTTGTTCGACGCCGCAGTTCTCGATTACCTCGATACCGTCGTCCGGCCGCGCCTGCGTGGTCTCACCGGCGACCGGGTGTCGCCGCATGCGCTCCAGGACTACCTCCGCGACCTCGGTGTGGCGATCGAACAGCGCGCCGACTCCGACGAACCGACCGGATGCCTGCTATTGGGGACGGCGGCGACGTCGCTGGGTGACGACTCGGCCGTGCGCGAAGTGATCGCCGCGTACCACCGTGAACTGCTCGATGCGGTGTTGGCCGGGGCCCGCGCAGCGGATTCGTCGGCGCCTGAGCGTGTTGTCGAGGCACGCGCTCGATCGGTGGCGGGGGCGGTGATCGCGGCGAACGTGCTCGCGCGAGTGGACACCGAGTCGGCACTCGCGCTGCTCGAAGCGACTGCGAGGTCGGCAGTGGTGGCGCCGGATGCGGCCGATGTGAGGTGATCTCGGTCCACCCGTTCGTGCGTGGCCGGCCGGACAATGACATGCTGCTGTCGACACGTTCGTGCCGACTGGCGTCGGCGACCGGAAAGGCAGACGATGACGGTTTCGTACCAGGGCAAGGACTATTCGCTGGTCATGTTCGACCTCGACGACACCCTGGCGCCGTCCAAGAGTCCGCTGCCAGATGAGATGGCCGCCGTGCTGGCCCGGATGCTCGACGACACCATGGGCTGTGTCATCTCCGGTGGGCGGTTCACGCAGTTCGAAAAGCAGGTGAT
This sequence comes from Gordonia sp. NPDC062954, assembly GCF_044543825.1. Lineage (NCBI taxonomy): Bacteria > Bacillati > Actinomycetota > Actinomycetes > Mycobacteriales > Gordoniaceae > Gordonia > Gordonia sp. NPDC062954. Next base: position 177,113 of record NZ_JBITWL010000003.1, read on the forward strand.
CGCGCGGCTCGGGGAGTTTGCGGGAGCCGGCAACCTACACCTGATGCCCACCTGCGGAACCCAGTACGTCCGCTGGTCGGGCGCCGGGTGGGAGACGGTCTACGCGGAGTACCTCACCGACGACGAGAAGCAGCGCACCCTCAATGTCCTCGAAACCGGGGCGCAAGAACTCGGTCTGTGGGAGACCGAGACCTGGGGCCCGATCCTGGAGGACCGCGGTAGCCAGATAACTTTCAGCGCACTCGGACAGACCGCGCCGGTCGACGCGAAGGCCGCCTGGGATCCCGACGGTGCGAAGAAGGAGTCGCTGCGCGCCTACGCAGCGCAGCGGCTGCCCGACCTCGAGGTGCGTAGCGGCGGTTCAACATCGGTCGATGTCACCAAGAAAGGCATCGACAAGGCCTACGGCGCTCGCAAACTCATGGACATCCTGGAGCTGGGCATCGACGACATCCTCTTCTTCGGCGATCGCCTGGACGAGGGCGGCAACGATCGGCCGGTCCAGGATCTCGGTATCACCTCGATCGCCGTGGACGGGTGGCGCGACACCCATGAAAAGCTGTCGGCGATCGTCGGCTGAACGATCTAATAACCCTGAATTCCACGAATCGCAGGCTGCCGCCCGGGCGAGAATCCATCGAAAGACGATGGGAGCGCCATGTCACAGTCGGATGCGTTGCCGCCTGAGGCGATCGAACCCTACCTGGCACACGGGCGACGGTTGGCTCAGGATTTGCTCCATCCGCCGGAACTCAACGTGAAGGCGGCTCTTCACGAGGAACCGAAGGGCACCCTGATCGCGGAGGGGGATTCGTGGTTCGACTACCCCGGTGCGGATGTAGTGCGCTGCCTGCGTGAGATGAACTGGGACGTCAGGTCAGTGGCCCGCTTCGGGCACGATGTCGAGGCCATGGCATTCGAAGCCTGGCAACTCGAGGGGTTACGGCGAGAGTGTGAGCGGCTGGCGCGGAGTTCAGGACTTGGTATCGACGGTCCCGGGGATTCGGATGTGAGGCCGGGGCCGACAGCGTTCCTGATCTCGGGCGGCGGAAACGATATCGCTGGCCCGGAGTTCGCAATGCTGTTGGAGCATGCGCGTTCCCCCGGCGGTGCCCGCGCCGCGACCGAGGTCATGGATCATGTGCTGGGGGTGCGCATTCGGAACGCCGTGCTCTCGTTGACAGGCAGCATTCAGGAGTTCTCGCAGCGCTACTTCAGACGGGACGACATCCCGATCTTCATTCATGGTTATGGCAATGCGCGGCCGACAGGAAGGGCGTTCAAGGGTATCGGGCTGCTTCCCGGCCCGTGGCTGGCGCCCGCATTCGAGCGGAAGGGGCTCGATCGCGACCGGGACATCGAAGCGATGACACTAATCGTCTCCCAGGTCATCGGTCACTACAACGCGGTGCTCGCGCAGCTGGCGCGGAGCGTCCCGGTGTTGCACTACGTCGATGTGCGCCCGGTGCTTGCGAACAGCGCGGACGACTACCGTTCTGACTGGCAGGACGAGATGCACCCGTCGGCTGCGGCATTCTCGAGGATTGCGGAGCTACTCGACAGCAGTATCGACAGCGTTGTTCGCTGAGGTCGAGCAGGAGCAGGGCGACGTGCTGTCGGTCAGTCCTGTGGCTGCGAAACCGACTGGACGCGTTGGCTTCCCGGGGCCACCCGAAACGACCGCGCGTGGTACCGGCCCGTCTGCGGATCGGTCTTGTCGTTGACGAAATACCAGTCCATCTGGGCGGCGGCCGGCGTGACGGTGAGCACCGCGTAGCCGTGCGCGTCGAAGTCGTTCCAGCGCACATGTCGGTTGGCGGTCATGATCGCGGCGGGGACCGCATTGCCCACGGTGTGCTCGGGGACCCCGAGAATGTCGTCGACGTTCGACGAGGTCACCGACGGCACCACCAATTCGGTGGCGACGGTACCGGCGGCCGGATAGCGAGCGGGGTCGGCCGGGATGTCGCAGGCCCAGGATGAATGGATGTCACCGGTGATGAACACCACGTTGTCTACGTTGTTGGTCCGGATGGCGTCGAGCAGCCGGGTGCGGTCGGCGGTGTAGCCGTCCCATTGATCGGCGTTGTAGGGGACGCCCTGCCTGGGCAGCCCGAGCACCTCAGTGAGGGCGGCGGCGTTTCGTTCGTCGAGCGGCGGAACCAGCACCGGCGAGATCATCACCGGGTTGCCGACGATTCGCCATCGCGTCGTCGACGAGGTCAAACCCTCCGTCAGCCAACCCATCTGGGCGGCCCCGGTGATGCTGCGGGACGGGTCGTCGACACGCCGCGACGTGGCAGAGACCTGCTCATCGCGGTAGGTGCGCAGGTCGAGCATCGACAGTTCCAACAGGCGACCGAAGCCGAGGCGCCGGTAAAGGTGCCGGCCGTTCGGTCCGGCGGCGGGGCGCACCGGCATCCACTCGTAGTACGCCTTCTCCGACGCCGCTTTCCGTGTCCCCCAGGGGCCCTCGCTCGCGTCGTGGTTCTCGGCGCCACCCTTCCAAGAGTCGTTGGCGGACTCGTGATCGTCCCAGGTGCAGATCCACGGCACACGGCGATGTAGCTCGGCGAGATCCGGGTCGGTCTTGTACTGCGCGTGCCGCATCCGATAATCGCGTAGGGTCACGGTCTCGTTGGTGGGGGAGGTGGCGCGCACCACTCCGGACTTGCCGGTGTATCCGTCGCTCTCGTATTCGTAGAAGTAGTCGCCGAGGTGCACGACCGCGGTGAGGTCGCGATGAGCGCGGAGATGACGGTACGCCCCGAAATAGCCTGCTTCCCAGTTGGAACACGAGACCACGCCGAACCGGACGCGGCTCACGTCGGCGTTGGGCGCGGGCGCGGTCCGGGTGTATCCCACGGGGGACATCGCTCCGGTTGCCGGGCCGGACGTCACTCGGAATCGGTAGGTGTATCGGGTGTTCGCGGCCAAGCCGGCGACGTCGACCTTCACGGTGTGGTCGGTGCCCGCCGCCGTGGTGACGGTGCCAGAGGCGACGACCGTGGCGAACGAGTCGTCGCGCGCGACCTCCCACGTGACCCCGGTGGCCGGACCGAGGCCCGAACCCGGTCGCGCTGCGGGGGTCGGGGTCACCCTGGTCCAGAGGATGACCCCATCGGGCAGCGGGTCCCCGGAAGCGACCCCATGTGCGAAGACCGCAGTAGATGCCGGGGCCGCAGTCGCTCTGCCGGCCACGACCGGAAGTGCCGCAGCCCCGGTGACCACGGCACTGGTCCGGAGGAGGGCCCGGCGCGAGGTGGCGGCCCGCTCATGATTCTGACTGGATGACTGAACGGACATGATTCCCCCACATCGGGCGCCACTTCCGGCGGGGCCGGATCAGGCGCTACTGACACATCGCCGAACATCATGCGCCATGTTGCTCGGCGGTAGCGAGCGATCGGGACAACGGGTCATCTGACCTGCTGGGTGTTTTGCCACCTCGTCGCCGAACGTTCACCTGGCCGTTCGGTGGAATGTGACGTGGTGAACTCCGCCCGGCGACGATCTCGTCCGGACCCGGTGGCGAACTGCGCTGCCCGACGCCCGATACTGGGGGACAATCGACGCCCCGTCCCCTCAGGGTGCGGATCGTGCAGACGTGGTGAGGAGCAGACGTGTCCGAGTTGGTGCCGCTGAAGGTTCAGATGGTGGCTGCGACCGAGTTCACCCCGCCGCCGGACGTCGACTGGACCACCGACGCCGAGGGTGGGGAAGCGCTGGTCGAGTTCTCCGGCCGCGCGTGCTACCAGAGTTGGGACAAACCGAACCCCCGGACCGCCACCAACGCGGGATATCTGCGCCACATCCTCGAAGTCGGCCACACTTCGCTGCTCGAACACGCGTCGGTCACCTTCTACATCACCGGGATCTCCCGCTCGTGCACCCACGAACTGATCCGCCATCGGCATTTCTCCTACTCGCAGCTGTCGCAGCGGTTCGTGCCCGAACACGACGCCAACGTGGTGGCGCCCCCGGCAATTCGTGGTGACACCGAACTCGAGGCGCTCTTCACCGAGGCCACCGACGCCTCGCGCAAGGCCTACAGCGAATTGCTCGACGCATTGGAAGCCAAATTCGCCGATGTGCCCAATGCGATCCTGCGCCGCAAACAGGCACGACAAGCAGCGCGGTCGGTGTTGCCGAACGCCACCGAGACCAAGATCGTGGTGACCGGCAATTATCGGGCATGGCGGCATTTCGTCGGTATGCGCGCCACCGAGCACGCCGATGTCGAGATCCGGCAGCTCGCCGTGGAGTGCCTGCGCCACCTGATGCGGGTGGCGCCGACAGTTTTCGGTGACTTCGAGATCAGCACCCTCCGCGATGGCACCGAGGTCGCCACCTCTCCGTTCGTGCTCGAGGGTTGACCGCCTACCACATCGCGGGGCCATTGTGTGGCCGGCCACATTCCGGTGACGGATCGTTCACTCGACTGTCGTCCGGATGTGCCGTCGAGTTCGAGTGAGAGACCGATCCCGGGCATCAAATCGGTGGGCGCCGCCGGAGAGCGGCGCATTCATCGCTCATGCGGCAGTACCCAGGGGGAGGAACTCAGCCGTGTTCACGTCAGGGATCCATTCGACCGCACGAATTCATTCGACCGGCACGCGGCGCGTCCGCCAGGCGATACATCGCCTGGCGGTTTCGCTCACAGCCGGATGCGTGGCGGCGGTCGCCGCGACAGGTGTCGCGGCAAACGCCACCACGGCACCGACTGCGGCGACGCATCAGGCCGCCTCGATGCCGTCGTGCCCGAACGCGGGACCACCACAGGTCCTGACCACCGATCTGGCGACCTTCGAGGGCGGTGATTTCGACGACGAGGGTCGCCCTGTCGTTTCGAACTGGCTCGGTTCCAACGTGCATCGGATGGACACGCCTGGGCGCACCCACGTGATCAATCCGTTTCTGCTGTTCCCGCTCGGGGTGGTGAACAACGACGACGGCCTGATGGTGGTCGGCAACGGCGTCACCACACTTGCACCGTTGAGCCAGTTCATTCCCAGCGGACAGTTGCTGAGCATGAACCCAGACGACGGGAGTTTCCACGCCTACGCGCGGCAGCTGGTCTCGCAGGGCAACGGACTGACCAGGGGACCGGACGGGAGCATCTACGCCTCGAACGACCTCGCGGCATCGCTCGACAAGATCCTGCCCAACGGACACGTCATCAAGGGCTTCTATCAGAGCAGCGGTACCAATGGCGGGACCGTGAGCGCCGACGGAAAGACGCTGTATGTCACCGAGACCTTCACCCTCGACGCCAAGGTCATCGCCATCGACACGACGACCGGTCGCGGGCGGGTCTACTGGCGTCCACCGGCGAGTCTGGCACTGGCACACCTCGACGACGTCAAGCGCGATGGCGCCGGGAACCTGTATGTGGCCGCATGGGGTGCGGGGCAGGTGTGGCGGATCTCGGCCGACGGCGAATCGGCCTGCGTGCTGATGGCCGATGAACTATTGCCGGCCGGACTCGTCGTCGGAAAGAACGGCACCCGGTTCGCGCCGCACAGCCTGTTCGTACTGACCCACGGTGGCCGAATCCTCGAGATCCCGGACGCGGTCCCGACGCCCCGCCCGGCGACCTGAACCGCGACCCAGAGCACCTGGTGACAGCGCCCGACCCGCGGGTGATGGAGGGGCGTGACCTCGCCGTTGGCATCCGCGGGTCGACCCGTCGCGACACAGTGCGCCCACACGCGAATGCGCCCTGGAGAGAAGGTAGCCTTGAGCACCATGAACGCAGGCGCAGACCAGCCGCAGGACCACCCGTTCGGGACCATCGCCGTGGCGATGGTGACCCCGTTCACCCCCGACGGTGCGCTGGATCTGGACAAGGCTGCGGAACTCGCGGATCACCTGGTCTCCAAGGGGTGTGACGGACTGATTGTCTCCGGCACGACCGGTGAGTCGCCCACCACCACGGTGCCCGAGAAGCTCGAACTGCTGCGTGTGGTGCTCGATGCGGTTGGTGACCGCGCTCGGATCACCCAGGGAGCCGGAAGCTACGACACCGCCGAGAGTGTCCGCTTCTCCGTCGAGGCGGAGAAGGTGGGCGCGCATGGGTTGCTCGTCGTGACGCCCTACTACTCGAAGCCTCCGCAGGCCGGGTTGCTGGCGCACTTCCGGACCATCGCCGATTCCACGGACCTGCCGGTGTTGCTCTACGACATCCCGCCGCGGTCGGTGGTGCCCATAGCCAACGAGACGATGCTCGCCCTCGCCGAGCACCCGCGGATCAAAGCCGTCAAGGACGCGAAGGGTGACCTGCACTCGGCGGCCGGCATCATCGCCTCCACAGATCTCGAGTACCTGTCGGGAGAGGATGCGCTCAATCTGCCGTGGTTGTCGGTCGGGGCCACCGGTTTCGTCAGTGTTATCGGCCACCTCGTGGCTGATCGTCTGCGCGAGATGCAGATCGCCTTCGACAAGGGCGACGTGCGCACCGCACGCGAAATCAACACCTCGATGCTGCCGCTGGTCAACGCCATGGGCCGGCTCGGTGGGGTGACGATGGTCAAGGCATCACTACAGCTCTTGGGACTCGATGTCGGGGCGCCACGACTGCCGCAGGTTCCGGCCGGTGGCCCACAGATCGAAGCGTTGATCGCGGACCTGCGGGCGGCAGGTGTTCTCGACCGATGACCGAACCCACCCGTCGTCGACGATCCGCACGTCGCCAGGCCGGGCCCCCGGCCGCGCCCGTCGATCCGCCGACGCCCAGCCCAGAGGCCACCAGCCCAGAAACCACCGGCACCGAGCCGAAACACGCTGCTGGGCAGACACAACGACCACAGACCGGAGCGTCGCGGAGTGGTGGCGGCCGCCACGAGCGTCGGGATCGCCGCGCCGACAACCGAACTCGCGGCCAGCAGAAACCACAGCCGGCTGCGGTGCCGGCCGTCGACAGTCTCGGCACACCGCCGCGGGCGCCCCGCCACGGATTGCGGATAGTCGCGCTGGGCGGGATCGGCGAGATCGGCCGCAACATGACGGTGTTCGAGTACGACGGTCGGCTGTTGATCGTCGACTGTGGTGTGTTGTTCCCCGAGGACGCACAACCCGGTGTCGACCTGATCCTGCCGGACTTCACCTACATCGAAGACCGGATGGACGACGTCGACGCGATCATCCTGACCCATGGCCACGAGGATCACATCGGCGCCGTGCCGTTCCTGCTGCGGCTGCGCAGTGACATTCCCGTCATCGGTTCCAAGTTCACTCTGGCGCTGGTGGCGGCCAAGTGTCGTGAGCATCGCCTGCGGCCGAAGCTCGTGCAGGTCACCGAGGGAGAGCGGACCACGCACGGTCCCTTCGAGTGTGAGTACTTCGCGGTCAACCACTCCATCCCCGACGCGATAGCCGTGGCGATCCGCACGGGCGCGGGCGTTGCGCTCCACACCGGCGACATCAAACTCGACCAGTTGCCACTCGACGGTCGCCTCACCGATCTGGCCGGCTTCAGCAGGCTCGGTGATGAAGGCGTCGACCTGTTCCTCGTGGACTCGACCAACGCCGAGGTGCCGGGATTCGTCACCCCGGAGCGCGAGATCGGCGGTGTCCTCGATCAGGTGATCGGTCGGGCCAGACAGCGCGTGATCGTCGCGTCCTTCGCCAGCCATGTCCACCGCATCCAGCAGATCGTCGACGTCGCGCACGCCCACAACCGTCGGATCTGCTTCGTCGGGCGATCGATGGTGCGCAACATGCAGATCGCCCAGGATCTCGGCTACCTGTCGGTGCCCGACGGCGTCCTGGTGGATCTCGACACCGCTGCCACGCTGCCGGATCACCGGCTGGTGCTGATCTCGACGGGTTCGCAGGGTGAACCGTTGTCGGCGCTGTCGCGGATGGCCCGTGGCGAACATCGTCAGATCAACATCCGGGCCGACGATCTGGTGGTGTTGGCGTCGTCGCTGATCCCGGGCAACGAGAACTCGGTGTTCGCCGTGGTCAACGGGCTCGCCAAGCGTGGCGCCACCGTGATCACCCAGCAGAGCGCGAAGGTCCATGTGTCCGGGCACGCGTCGGCGGGCGAGTTGCTGTACCTGTACAACGCAGTCCGGCCGTCGAATGTCATGCCGGTGCACGGTGAATGGCGGCACCTGCGCGCCAATTCGGCGCTTGCGGTCGCCACCGGTGTGGCCGAGGACCGGGTGGTGCTCGCCGAGGACGGCGTGGTGGTCGACCTCGTGGACGGGCGCGCAGCGATCACCGGTCGCGTGCCGGTCGGGCACGTGTATGTCGACGGCCTGTCGGTCGGCGACGTCGGCGAGTCGACGCTGTCGGAACGTCTGGTGCTGGGTGAGGGCGGATTCATCTCGATCACGATCGCGATCGATGCCACCACCGGCCGGGCGGTGTCCGCCCCGGAGGTGTCCGGGCGTGGCTTCTCCGACGACCCGGACGCCCTGAAGGCGGCCGCGGATCTCGTCGACCAGGCACTCGACGCGCTCGCCGCGGAAGGCATCACCGACGCCCATCGAATCGCCCAGACCATTCGACGCACCGTGGGTCGCTGGGTCGCCGAAACCTACCGCCGGCGACCGATGATCGTGCCGACCGTACTCGCCGTCGGTTCCTGAGCTCGGGTGCGGGCGCCGAGCGTTCGTTAGGGTGAACCGGTGACCTTCGCACAAGAAGAACGAGCTGCCCTGGTCGATACGATGCGGTCGGTCGGGCCCGATGCGCCCACGCTCTGCGCCGGATGGACGGCCAAGGACCTGCTGGCCCACCTGGTCGTCCGGGAGCGCCGCCCGGACACCGCACCAGGCATCATGATCCCGGCCTTCGCGGGCCACACCGAGAAGGTGCGTGCCGCCGCAGCGGCAGGCTCGTGGGACGACATGCTGGCCCAGTTGGCCGCCGGACCTCCGCTCTATTCGCCGCTCAAGGTGGTCGACCGATGGGCCAACCTGGCCGAGATGTTCGTCCACCACGAGGACGTCCTGCGCGGTGCCGCCCGACCCGATCAGACCTGGACACCGCGCGAGATCTCCGCAGAGTTGCAGGAGGCGTTGATCGCACCGGCCAAGTCGATGAGCAGGATGACCCTCAAGAGCTGCCCGGCTCGCGTCACCCTCCGAACACGCGACAGCCGCGATGTGGTGACCGTAGGCACCGGGCCCGAGGCCGTCGTCGTGGGCAACCCAGGTGAACTGCTGCTCTTCGCCTTCGGTCGAGCACCGGTGAACGTGGTCTTCGATGGTGATGAGCAGGCGGTTTCGGCGGTGCAGGCGGCCAAACGGGGGCTGTGAACCCGGCCGCCGACACCGATCGGTTACGAATCCGACACGCGAGCGCGTTGCCAGTGTTGCCCATGTGACTGGCGAGGCGTCTGGCGACTAGTCTGTCCGCATGGCTTCGAAAGCAACCGCCGGTGCCCAGAAGAAGGGCGCAGCGAAGACGGGTGCGACCACCGCGAGGTCGACCACGAGCAGGACCCGGGCGACCGCAGGAAGTGCGAAGACGGGCGCTCGCACGGCGCGTAGCACCAGCGGACGGCGCGCGCCGGCGCGCGCCACCGCCGGCACCGTCCGTTCCGGCAGCTCGCGGCGCCCGTCTGATGCCCGCACCACTGGGACATCGAAGCGCGCGGGTGCGTCGCGGCAGGCCGACGCGTCGGCCGACATCCATCGGAGGTCGGTGGCGGCCAGCGGTGCGTCGGCGGTGGGACGAGGTCTCGGGGCGGGGTGGTCTTTGATGGCGCGCGGGGTGGGGAGTATCGCCCGCGCCGGCGGGGGAACGCAGTCGGGACGTCGTGACGAGCAAGACGACCTGACCGACGATGGATTCCTCGATGACGATGTCTCCGATGCCGGCGACGACGTCGTCGACGACGGGTTCGATCTCGACGGGCCCATCGTCGACGAGACATCCGGTCGCCGCTCGCAGGCCCATCGACGGCCGGTGGCCGGCGCGGCGCGTGATCTCAGCGGACACACCCACCGACGCGACGGCGCCGCACTCGCGGTGCTCGCCGCCGGGTTGCTCGTCGGCGCCAGCGTCTGGTTCGGTGCGGCCGGTCCGGTCGGGGCGTTCATCGAAGCGTTGATCCGGGCCGTCGTCGGCGGGGTGTCGGTCGTGGTGCCGCTGGCGCTGGTCGCCGTGTCGATCATGCTGATGCGGCGTCCGCCGAACCCATCGGAGCGAGCGCGCTACCTGGGTGCGGGGTTGCTGATCGTGCTCCCCGTCCTCGGACTCATCCACCTCGTCGCAGGTGCTCCCGAGGACCTCCCGGGTCGCTCGGCGGCCGGTGGGTTCTTGGGCTTCGCGGTCGGCACGCCGCTGACCAACGGCGTCACCGCGTGGATCTCGGTGCCGATTCTGGTGCTGTGTGTGGCGTTCGGGTGCCTGATCCTGAGTGGTAAGACCGTGCGTGAGGTCGCCGACGGGGTCGTCGGATATCTGGGTCTGGGCGGCGACCTTGCGCTAGAGGATGATGTCGCGCCGTGGGATGACCTGGACGACGAGGTCGACACTGCCGCAGAGTTCGCCGATCCGGTGGACAACCGGGACCCGGAGGCGACCGAGGTCCTCGACGGCCGGGGAAGATACTCCGCCGATCCCTATGACAACTATCCGCCCGACGCCGAACCGGCATCGCGCAGTCGCCGACGGCGTCGACCGGCTGATCCCGAAATCGACGCCGCCGACTTCGCCGCCGCGACGACCGTTCCCCTCGACGACGAGGTCACCGAACAGATCGGTCGTCCCGAACCGTCGGTGTCGACGAGCGGACGATCTCGTGCGAAGGCCGAGCGGAGCACGCCGGCGCCGACCCCGAGTGCTCCGGTACCGGCCGAGCCGGAAGCCGACGAACTGCCGGGCGGCGGTCTCGTCGAACGGGTCGTCGACGGTGAATACCACCTGCCCCCGTCGTCGCTGCTCATCGATGGTGACCCCCCGAAACAGGGTGGCCGGTCGAACGACGACATGATCGACCGGATCGGTGGGGTGCTCGAACAGTTCAAGATCGACGCGGCGGTCACCGGCTACACCCGCGGTCCCACCGTCACCCGCTACGAGGTCGAGCTCGGGCCGGGCGTCAAGGTGGAGAAGATCACCGCCCTGCAGCGCAACATCGCCTACGCCGTCGCCACCGACAACGTGCGTCTGCTGGCTCCGATTCCCGGCAAGTCTGCGGTCGGTATCGAGGTGCCCAACACCGACCGGGAGATGGTGCGTCTGGCGGATGTCCTCAAGGCGCCCAAGACCCGCAAGGACACCCATCCGCTGGTGATCGGTCTCGGCAAGGACATCGAAGGTGAGTTCGTGAGCGCGAACCTGGCGAAGATGCCGCACCTGCTGGTCGCCGGTTCCACCGGCTCGGGTAAGTCCAGTTTCGTCAACTCGATGCTCGTCTCGTTGCTCACCCGCGCCACCCCCGAGGACGTGCGGATGATCCTGATCGACCCGAAGATGGTGGAATTGACTCCGTACGAGGGGATTCCGCACCTGATCACGCCGATCATCACCCAGCCGAAGAAGGCTGCCGCCGCGCTGGCCTGGCTGGTGGAGGAGATGGAGCAGCGCTATCAGGACATGAAGGCGTCGCGGGTGCGCCACATCGACGACTTCAACGCCAAGGTGCGCTCGGGCGAGATCACCACTCCGCTGGGCAGTGAACGCGTCTACAAGCCCTACCCGTACATCATGGCCATCGTCGACGAGCTCGCCGACCTGATGATGACCGCGCCCCGCGATGTGGAGGATGCGATCGTGCGCATCACCCAGAAGGCGCGCGCCGCGGGTATCCACCTCGTGCTGGCCACCCAGCGTCCTTCGGTCGACGTGGTGACGGGACTGATCAAGACCAACGTGCCGTCGCGGCTGGCCTTCGCCACCTCGTCGCTCACCGACTCACGCGTCATCCTCGATCAGCCGGGCGCGGAGAAACTCATCGGCATGGGTGACGGGCTGTTCCTGCCCATGGGGGCGAACAAGCCGATCCGCATGCAGGGCGCGTTCATCACCGACGAAGAGATTCAGGCGGTCGTCGACTTCACTCGCGAACAGAGCGACCCTGACTACACCGAGGGTGTCACCACCGCGAAGGCCGGCGACAAGAAGGAAATCGACGGCGACATCGGCAACGACCTCGATGATCTGCTACAGGCGATCGAGCTGGTGGTGTCGAGCCAGTTCGGCTCCACCTCGATGCTCCAACGCAAACTGCGCGTCGGGTTCGCCAAGGCGGGCCGGTTGATGGACCTGATGGAGACCCGCGGCGTTGTCGGCCCCAGCGAGGGCTCGAAGGCACGGGAGGTCTTGGTCAAGCCGGAGGACTTGGCCGGGGTGATCACCTCGATCACCGGCGGCGCGGACTCCAGCGAACAGGCCTGAGGGCTCGGCGTCGGTCAGTCGAGACCGTGCTCGGTCAGCCACGTGGCGGCCCGGCGCGCCGATGCCCGGCTCAGCCAGGCGTCCTGGATGATCTCGGTGAGTTCGTCCCGAGTGACCTCGGAAACTCTTGACGTGCGCAACAACACCGACAGATGTCCGTTGAAATGGTTCGTGGTGAAGAACGGTGACCGATCCTGCTGCACCAACGCGAGTTTGTCGGCCTCCGAGGCGACCCAGATGACCACCACGTCGTCGTAGCGTTCGCCCGTCACCGGGTCGACCGCATCAGGGCGGGGAGTGCGGAAGAACACGAACGACTTGCCGCCGACCTGGTAGACGGGCCGGTCGGCATGGGTGCCGGCATCGGTCACATGTGGCATGCCCCGGGCAGTCGTGTGGATGTCGGCCACCGACGCCGGACGCGTCCCGGCCGACCCGGATGCAGGCGACATGGATGCAACCGTACGCGTGGGTGTACTAGGCTGGGCGACGATCGAAGAGGGGAGTATCCCCGACCTCGCGGCGTTCCCGTCAATACGGCCGCGTCCCGCCGACGATGCGGATCATCGTCGTCAGGACCGTCCCGGGTTCGTCGGTCGGCTCGCGGAGCGCACACGTACGTAGTGGGCGTCCGGTGTACCGGCGGGAGAGACCTCTGGCATCGCAACCGTTGTGCTGCGCGCTGGAGGAGATCGCTCGCATGGATGTTTCGTCAACCGTCTGGATTGTCACCTGTGTGGTGATCGCCGGACTCTTCGTCTTCGACTTCTTCGCCCACGTCCGCGTGCCACACGCCCCATCGCTGAAGGAATCGGGCTCGTGGTCGGCCGTGTACATCGGCATCGCCATCCTGTTCGGTCTCTTCGTGTGGTGGCAGTGGGGAAGCACCTACGGTGGCGAATATTTCGCCGGGTATGTGACCGAGAAGGCGTTGTCGGTCGACAACCTGTTCGTGTTCGTCATCATCATGTCGAAGTTCGCGGTGCCCAAGGAGTATCAGCAGAAGGTGCTGCTGCTCGGCATCGTGATGGCACTCATCCTGCGCGGCCTGTTCATCGCGGTCGGTGCTGCTGCCATCAACGCCTACGCATGGGTCTTCTACCTGTTCGGTGCGTTCCTGATCTACACCGCGATCAAACTCGTCCGGGAAAGCGACGACCCGGTCGACCACGAGGAGCAGCGCGAAACCCGGCTGGAACGCTTCGTCAAGCGCCGTCTGCGCACCACCGACGACTACGACCGCGACAAGTTGTTCACCCGTGTCAACGGCAAGCGGATGGCCACCCCGATGCTGATGGTGCTCATCGTCATAGGCTTCACCGACATCCTGTTCGCCCTGGATTCCATCCCGGCTATCTATGGGCTAACCCAGGAGCCCTACCTGGTGTTCACCGCAAACGCATTCGCGCTGATGGGGCTGCGACAGCTGTACTTCCTGCTCGGGGGGCTCCTCGACCGGCTGGTGTACCTGTCCTACGGACTCTCGTTCATCCTGGCGTTCATCGGCGTCAAGCTGGTGCTGCACGCCCTGCACGAGAACACCCTGCCGTTCATCAACGGCGGTGAGCACGTGTCGGTGCCCGAGATCACCACCCCGGTGTCGCTGGGGGTCATCGTGCTGACGCTGGTCATCACCACCGTCGCAAGCCTGATGAGTTCGAAGAAGCCGAAACAGTCGGAGTCCTCGGAGACCTGACCCAACGCGGCGCCGGTGCCGTTGACGTATCAGGAACCGAACGGACCGAACACCTCGGTCCACTCCACCACTCGGATCCCGTCGACGGCCCGGTGCGCGTTGAACGGGTCGTTGGCCAGGAACGCCTCGGCGGCGTCGAGCGACGCGGCCTGGATGAGGATCAGCGCGCCGGAGCCGTCCGGGTAGGGGCCGCAGGCCAGTACGTTGCCCGCGCGGAACTCCTTACCGAGCCATTCGCGGTGCAGCGGCCGGTGTTCGTCGCGGAGGGCAGCCTTGGCGGGTTCGTAGGTGTAGTGCACGGCGAAGATGGTCATCGTCGACTCCTGTTGGTTCAGTGCGGTCGGATCGGTGCGGTCGGATCAGTCGAGCGCGGCCAGCATGCGGGTGTTACCCAGGGTGTTGGGCTTGACATAGCTCAGGTCCAGGAACTCGGCGACGCCGGTGTCGTAGGAGCGGCACATCTCCTCGAACACCTCCCGGGTCACCGGCGTCCCGTCGATCTCGGCGAAGCCGTGCCGCGCGAAGAAGGACGTCTCGAAGGTGAGCACGAACACGCGCGACAGTTGCAGTTCACGTGCGACATCCATCAGCCGGGCGACCAGTCGGTGGCCGATGCCGCGGCCGGCATACCCGGTGTCGACGGCGACCGTGCGCACCTCGCCGAGGTCGGCCCACAGGACATGCAGTGCACCGCACCCGACCACCACACCGTCGATGTCGGCGACCCAGAACTCCTGGACCGACTCGTAGAGCGTGACGAGGTTCTTCTCGAGCAGGATCCGCCCGGCGTACTGATCGATGAGTTCCTTGATCCGCGGGACATCGGAGGTACGGGCCCGGCGGATGGCCACCGCGCGGGCCGAGTCCGGGCCCGCCGCACTCGATTCCGACGATGTGGGGTCCGCGGGCGACGACGCCGGCTCGGGGGCGACAGGAGGCATGGCATCACAGAGTAGTCGCGAACGTGACCCGGGCGCACGGACCGGCGACATCGGCCAGATAGGCTGGCATCGTGTGGGAGCAGTATCGTCGGGTCAGCGTGCGGCCACAACCGACGCAACCACAACGGATCCGGGCATCATGACCGATCGTGTGCGTCGTGCAGTCGAGGAGAGCGGTCTCGCGAATGCCGGGCGCGGTCCCGATCACATCACTGACCCGGTCGACCCGGTTCCGGTCGTCAACATCGCCAACGCGCTCACCGTCTTCCGGATCGTTCTCGTCCCGGTCTTCATTGTGGCGTTGTTTCTCGGCGGCGGTCACGACACCGGTTGGCGCATCGCGGCCGCAGTGATTTTCGGCATCGCCGCGATCACCGATCGTTATGACGGCCGCCTGGCCCGCGAGCGCGGTCTCGTCACCGACTTCGGCAAGATGGCCGACCCGATCGCGGACAAGGCGCTCATCGGTTCGGCACTGGTGGGCTTGTCGATCCTCGGAGATCTGTCGTGGTGGGTCACCATCGTGATCCTCATCCGTGAACTCGGGGTCACCGCCCTGCGGTTCTGGGTTCTACGCCACGGCGTCATCCCGGCCAGTCGCGGTGGGAAGCTCAAGACGTTGCTGCAGGCGGTGGCCATCGGGCTGTATCTGTTGCCGTTGGCCGGACTGTGGCATGTGGCGGCCGCGGTGACCATGGGGACCGCCGTGATCGCCACCGTCTTCACCGGCGGTGACTACGTGTGGCAGGCGCTCGTCCTGCGCCGACGCTCGCTCGCCGGTCGGACCGATGAGGGGCGCGCGAGGACGCCCGACTGACACGCCCGGCGTGTTCGCCCCTGGCGCAATCGGCTCGCGGTGCGCAGTGCGGCAGCGGCGGTGAACTTCGACTACTGTCGTGGCACGGACGGCGGAGAGGTCGGCGGAACTCGCCGCGGGGTCGACGCGTTGATGTGATGTACCCCGGGGCGTCGAACCGATCCGACGTCATGGACACGTCGGACGTCACGAACCACCCGATGTCATGATGTGCAGAGTCGTCACGATGTGCAGTACGGCCGGTGAGCAGTCGCGGACGGTAAGCAGTGAGGAGGACCTCGATGGCAGTGCTACTGCGTGAGGCGCTGGGAGACAGCCTGCGCCGGGTGCGCACCGCGCAGGGCCGGACCCTGCGTGAGGTGTCCACCGATGCCCGGGTCAGCCTCGGGTATCTCTCGGAGGTCGAGCGAGGTCAGAAGGAGGCGTCGAGCGAACTGCTGGCCTCCATCTGTGATGCGCTCGACGTCGAGATCGCCGAACTCCTGCTCGACGTGGGGCACGCGATGCTGCCCGCCGGCGACGAACACCTCGTCGGTTCCACGGACCCGGTGGCTGCGGGCGAGATGGGTGTGCTCGATGCGAAGGTCGTCATCCCCGGCCCCGGTGGTCGTACCGAGGCGGCACTGGCAGCGGCGTGAGGTCGGTTGTCGAACCGACCCGACCCGTCGCCCCGCGTCGGCCACAACGGCTAGATTGGTTACACACCGCAGGCGAATACCGGACTATGGAGTTGACGCAAGTATGGCGAACCCGTTCGTGAAGTTGTGGCGCTATCTGATGGCACTCGGCAACGCGAAGATCGACGAGAACGCGGATCCGAAGGTCCAGATCCAGCAGGCCATCGAGGATGCGCAACGACAGCATCAGGCGCTGTCGCAACAGGCCGCCTCCGTGATCGGCAACCAGCGACAACTGGAGATGAAACTCAACCGGCAGCTCGAGGAGATCGAGAAGCTGCAGGCCAACACGCGCCAGGCGCTGACCCTGGCCGATCAGGCCAGCTCGGCCGGTGACACGCAGAAGACTCAGGAGTACACCAACGCCGCAGAGGCCTTCGCCGCGCAGCTCGTCACCGCGGAGCAGAGCGTAGAGGATCTCAAGGTGCTCCACGATCAGTCGTTGCAGGCTGCTGAACAGGCCAAACAGGCCGTCGAGCGCAATGCGATGATGCTGCAGCAGAAGCTGGCGGAGCGGTCCAAGCTGCTCAGCCAGCTCGAACAGGCGAAGATGCAGGAGCAGGTCAGTGCGTCGCTCAACCAGATGAGCGAACTGTCGGTGCCGGGTAACACACCCAACCTCGATCAGGTCCGCGACAAGATCGAACGCCGCTACGCCAACGCACTCGGCCAGGCCGACCTCGCCCGCAACTCGGTGCAGGGGCGGATGCACGAGGTCGAACAAGCCGGGGTCCAGATGGCCGGCCATGCGCGTCTCGAGCAGATCCGCGCCAGCATGTCCGGCGGCGCGCTGCCGTCCTCGGGATCGGCCGAAACCGCCGCGCCGGCGCAGCCGACCGCGCAGCCGGGCACCGAACAGCCCCCTCAAACGGGCAACTGACAGACGGACATCTGAGCATGACCGCACCGACGGCCTCCTACCGACGTGGGGGGCCGTCGTCGTGTGCGGTCGGTGTTCGAATCCGAGTTCCCGCCGAGGAGGGTTGTGGCACGAGTCGCCATCGTCGCGGGACCTGATGCCGGGCATGCGTTTCCGGCGTTCGCACTCGCCGAGCGGCTGACCGCCGCGGGGATCGAGGCTGTCGTGTACACCGGTGCGCGGTGGTGCGCAGACGCCGGGACCCGGGACGTCCGTGTCGAGGTACTACCCGGGCTGGCCGCACTCCCCACCGACGACGACACCGATGCCGGCGCCAAATTGAGCCACCGTGCAGCGCGGATAGCGTCGGCCTTGGCGCCGATTCTCACCACCACATGCGTCGACCTGGTCATCTCCGATGTGATCACCGTTGGCGGAGCGTGGGCGGCCGAATTGGCGGGTGTTCCGTGGATCGAGTTGTCGCCGCACCCGCTGTACCGGGCGTCGGCCGGTCGCCCGCCGATCGGGGCCGGTCTCGAACCGGGCGTGGGCCGGGTGGGTCGCCTGCGCGACACGGCCATGCGTGCGGCCACGGCGCGTTCGGTGCGGTCGGGTGAACGGCAACGAGCCCGGTCGCGGGCGACGATCGGACTGTCCGGCCCCAGCGGGGAACCGATCGCACGTCTGGTGGCCACTCTTCCTGCCCTGGAGGTGTGGCGACCGGATTGGCCCGCCGACACACATCTGATCGGCCCATTGCTGTGGGAACCCACCGACGTGGTCTTCGATCGACCCGTGGGCGACGGACCCGTGGTGCTCGTGGCGCCGTCCACCGCCGTCACCGGTGCGGCGGACATGGTGTCGACGTCTCTGGCGGCGCTGACCGGCGAACTCGCCGATCTTTCGGTGCGGGTGGTGGTCTCTGCGCTGCAGATCCCCGACGGGGTCGAACCTACAGCGCAGGTGACGGTGGGCACCGCCCGCCAGGACGAGGTGCTCACCGACGCGACCTTGGCGATCTGCGGTGGCGGACACGGGATGTTGGCCAAGGCATTGAAGGCCGCCGTGCCGGTGGTGACGGTGCCCGGTGGTGGGGATCAGTGGGAACTGGCCAATCGTGTCCGGCGGCAGGGCAGTGGTGTGCTGGTTCGGCCGTTGGATGTCGGGTCGATGGCGGCCGCGGTGCGGCAGGTGCTGTCCGATCCGGGATTCGCCGCCGCGGCCGCACAGGCGTCGGGTTCGGCGCGGGAGGTCGTCGATCCGGTCCGCATCGTGGAGTGGCTGCTGGGTCGGATGGCTGCCCGATCGGACGGGTGATCGGCTTCGCGTAGGCTGACGGCGATGCGTCTCACCGAGTTCACCGAGCTGATGACCGAGGAATTCGGCGCACAGTCGGCCGATTCGATCCTTCTCGACCACGTGCTGATCGATTTCGGCGGTCGGACCGGGGCGCAGGCCATCGACGACGGGATCGACCCGCGCGACGTATGGGTGGCCATCTGCCGGGATTTCGACGTCCCGCGCCACCGCTGGTGATCGCAGGCGTGTCACGCTTGCCATCGAACACATGTTCGTCCATTCTGAATCCAGAAGGAACCGCGCTCGCCTCCGGTGCGTCATAACCACGGGACACGAGCCAACCCACGAACCGAGAGCAGCCGTCCCCGGCCTGTTCAGCAAACTTGTCAGACCCCGTGGCTAGCGTGCACATCACGTCAGCAACTTCAGCAGACCACCACATCCACGACCGGCCACCGGTCAGAGTTCGGAGGAGAATCTCATGGCACCAGCACCGCAGGATCGGGAGAAGGCACTCGATCTGGCCCTCGCCCAGATCGACAAGAGCTTCGGCAAGGGGTCGGTCATGCGACTCGGCGAGGAGACCCGCCAGCCGATCGAGGTGATCCCCACCGGCTCCATCTCGCTCGACGTGGCGCTCGGCATCGGCGGTCTGCCGCGTGGCCGGATCATCGAGGTCTACGGCCCGGAGTCGTCGGGCAAGACGACCGTGGCGCTGCATGCGGTCGCCAATGCCCAGGCGCAGGGCGGGATCGCGGCGTTCATCGACGCCGAGCACGCGCTCGATCCCGACTACGCCGCCAAGCTCGGCGTGGACACCGACGCGCTGCTGGTGTCGCAGCCCGACACCGGTGAGCAGGCTCTCGAGATCGCCGACATGCTGATCCGCTCCGGTGCGCTGGACATCCTGGTCATCGACTCCGTGGCCGCGCTGGTGCCGCGTGCGGAGATCGAGGGCGAGATGGGTGACAGTCACGTGGGTCTGCAGGCGCGATTGATGAGCCAGGCCCTACGCAAGATGACCTCAGCGCTGAGCAACTCCAAGACCACGGCCATCTTCATCAACCAGCTGCGCGAGAAGATCGGGGTGATGTTCGGCTCGCCGGAGACCACCACCGGCGGTAAGGCGTTGAAGTTCTACTCCTCGGTCCGTCTCGACGTGCGACGGATCGAGACGCTGAAGGATGGCACCGATGCGGTGGGTAACCGGACGCGAGTGAAGATCGTCAAGAACAAGGTTGCCCCGCCGTTCAAACAGGCCGAGTTCGACATCCTCTACGGCCACGGCATCAGCAAGGAGGGCTCGCTGATCGACATGGGTGTGGCCGAGGGATTCATCCGCAAGTCCGGATCGTGGTTCACCTACGAGGGCGATCAGCTCGGTCAGGGCAAGGAGAACGCGCGCAAGTTCTTGATCGAGAACGACGACATCCGCGACGAGATCGAGAAGAAAATCAAGGAGAAGCTGGGTATCGGCGCGGTGGTCGATGCCGACGACGTCGCTCCGGCGCCGGTGGAGTTCTGATATCACCGACGTTCGGATACCACCGATGAGCACCACTTCGGACCCCGAGGAACGAACCGGACCCAGCGCCTGGGATGCGGCACTCCGTCTTCTCGGGGTCCGAGCTCGTTCCCGCCACGAGATGATCGACCGGCTCGCGCGGAAAGGCTTCGACAGCGACACCGTCGACGAGGTGATGGCCCGGCTCGACAAACATCACCTCATCGACGACGAGGATTTCGCCGCCGAGTGGGTGCGTTCGCGGCATGCCCATTCGGCACGCGGACGTGTCGCGCTACGACAGGAACTGCGAGCAAAGGGAATCGACGCCGGCATCGTGGAGTCCGCCCTGGCCGACCTCGACCCCGAGGATGAGCGTGTGGCGGCCACCGACCTGATCGCCAAGAAGCTCACGCCGAGTCAGGTCGATCGACTTCAGGAAGACCCGGCATCGCGTGACGCCGTGTTCCGTCGGCTCGTCGGCATGCTGATGCGCCGTGGGTATGCCCAGTCCCTGGCCATCGAGGTGGTCACCGAATCGCTGGATGCAGTGACCACCTCGACGGACTGATCGATCGGCTCGACATCGAATCCGGGTGCGCTACTTCTTGCCGAAGGTTGGCATGTTCTCGGCGGCGGCCTGGTCGGCCTCCTCGTGGTCGGCCACGGCGGTCTTTCGTCGCCCACCACGCAGTCGCGCCTCGAGGTAGGTGGCGAACGACGACAATCCGAAGTTGATGAGGATCATCACAATGGCCACCACGACGAGCGCCGGGAGGTAGTTGCCGTAGTACGACGCGGATTGGATGCCCGAGCGGACCACCTCGACATAGCCGATGGCATAACCGAGCGCACTGTCCTTGAGTGCGATCACCATCTGCGAGATGAGGGCGGGCAGCATCGCGGTCACCGCCTGCGGCAGCAGAATCACCCGCATCATCTGACTCTTGCGCAAGCCCAGGGCCTGCGATGCCTCGGTCTGACCCTTCGGCAACGAATTGATACCCGAACGAATGATCTCGGCGATCACCGAGCCGTTGTACAGCGTCAGCCCGGTGACCACCGCCGCGAAGGCCAGTTGTGACGACGGGAAGATCGCGTAGTCGGCGAACAGGTAGTACGCGAAGATCATCAGGATCAGCACCGGGATCGCACGGAACACTTCGACGATCAGTCCGGAGACGGCGCGTACCCAGGTGTGGTCGGAGAGTCGCCCGATGCCGAGAACCGCACCGAAGATCAGCGCGAACACGATCGACAGCGCGGCAGCTTTCAGAGTGCCCCACAACCCCGGCAGGATGTACGTGGTCCACGTCGTCGACTTGATGAACGGGTTCCATTTGTCCGCGGTGAGCTGATCGTTGCCGGCCAGAACATAGATCACGTAGGCCGCGACCGCCACCAAGATGGCGATGAACACCACGGCGATGATGGCGTTGCGGCGTCGTGCCTTCGGGCCCGGTGCGTCGTAGAGGACGGTGGCGTTGGCGCTCATCGCTTCACCGCCAGACGCTTGGCGACGTAACCGAACACGAATCCCTCCGTCAGCGTGATGATCATGAAACCGATGGCGATGATCGCGAACACCGCGATGATCTGGTCAGAAAACGTCTCGATCTCTTCCTTCATCAGCAGCGATGCCTCGGCGACACCGATCACCGAGGCCACCGTGGTGTTTTTGGTGAGCGCGATGAGAACGCTGCCCAACGGGCCGATGACGGACCGAATCGCCTGCGGCAGCACGATGATCCCGAAGACCTGAGGAAAGGTGAGACCCAGGGAACGTGCCGCCTCGGCCTGCCCGAGGGGCACCGTGTTGAAGCCCGACCGGAGGGTCTCGCACACGAAGGTCGCCGTGTAGAGGATGAACGCCAACACCGCGAGCCAGAAGTTGTTGTTCTCGATGAAGTTCTCGTTGTCGGGTGCCAGCGCGAGACCGAGGTTCTGATAGAGGCCGATCGAGCAGAACAGCACGATCAGTGTCAACGGGGTGTTGCGCACCACGTTGACGTACACGTCGGCGAACCCGCGCATCACCGGAACCGGCGACACCCGCATCGCAGCCAGCAGGGTGCCCCAGATCAGCGCCCCGATCGCCGAGAAGAACGTGAGTTTCAGCGTCACCCAGAAAGCCGGCCACAGTTGTGGCCCCATATCCGCCCAGAGTTCACTCATGTCGGTGCTCCACCTCCCTCGTCAGCTCAGGCCCGGTGGGCATGGTGTGGGTTCCGAGTCCAGGAAATCCAGGTCCCCGGGTGTCGGCGTGAACGTGTACTGCGAATCGGGCTCCTCGGCGCGGGCCATCATGCGGTCGACCTCTTCGTCGCCGATGGCGTCACGCAGCGCCGCATCCCACGGGGACGTGCCGTCGGGACCCGGCTGCATCATCTCGTCCAGGGCCTCGTTGACCGCGGTGACGACCTCCGGGCTGTCCTTCGCGAGGCCGATTCCGTAGTACTCGGTGGAGAACGGGGTACCCGCTGTTTTGAGGGCGTCCTTCACGCAGGCGTCCTGCGGATAGTTCATGTCGACGAGTTTGAATTCGTCGGGAAAGAAGTTGGCATACCCGGCGAGAATGACCTCGTCGGTGGTCAACGCGTCGACCTTGCCGCGCCGCAGCGCCTCCACACAACTCGAATAGGAGTCGTACTCCTGGAGCTGGACCGATGGAAGCTGCGCCTTCACGTTCTGAGCGGACGTGGAGCCGGTGACCGAGCACAGCTTCTTGCCCTTGTTGAGGTCGGTCAGCGTGGTGATCGAATCGTCGTCATCGCGGACCAGTAGACCCTGGTAATTGATCAGGTACGGACCGGCGAAATCGACTTCGTTCGCGCGCGACGAGGTGATCGAATAGGTGGCCGCGATCATGTCGACCTCGCCGTTCTTGATGAGCGTCTCGCGCTGTGCCGATGGCGTCTCCCGCCACTGGATCTCCGGGTGCTCCACCCCGAGGGAATCGGCGATGCTGTTGACCACATAGGTCGAAACCGCCGGATCGAACCCGGTCACGGATTTGTCGGGGTTTCGGATGCCGAGGCCGGGCTGATCGTATTTTGTTCCGAGCACCACGGTGCCCTCGCGTATCGAGTCGACGAGATTGCGCGGCTCAGAGCTGCCGCATCCCGCGAGTGTCGCGGCCAGGAGGGCAGCAACTACCGCGAACAGGCCGAGGGTGGAGGTGCGCGGTACACGTCTGCGTGATGTCACTGGTGATCTGTTCATCTCAGTGACCGAGGATCTTTCCAAGGAAATCTCGTGCGCGTTCGGACTTCGGTTGCGAGAAGAAGCTTTCGGGATCTGAATCCTCCACGATCGCGCCGTCGGCCATGAAGATGACGCGATCGGCTGCTTTGCGGGCAAAACCCATCTCGTGGGTCACCACGAGCATGGTCATGCCCTCCTTGGCGAGCGACACCATGACGTCGAGAACCTCGTTGACCATCTCGGGATCGAGTGCCGAGGTCGGTTCGTCGAACAACATGATCTTCGGGTCCATGGCCAGCGACCGGGCGATCGCCACACGTTGCTGCTGACCACCCGACAACTGGGCCGGGTATTTGTCCTTCTGGCTTGCTATCCCGACCCGTTCGAGAAGTTCGAGTGCTCGCTTGTTCGCGTCAGCCTTGTTCTTCTTACGCACCTTGATCGGAGCGAGGGTCACGTTCTCCAGGATTGTTTTGTGGGCGAAGAGGTTGAAGGACTGGAAGACCATCCCCACGTCGGCACGTAGCCGGGCCAGATCGCGGCCCTCGTCGGGAAGTGTGCGGCCCTCGACCTCGATCACGCCGCTGTCGACCGGTTCCAGGCGGTTGATGGTGCGGCACAGAGTTGACTTGCCCGATCCCGACGGGCCGAGGACCACGACGACCTGTCCGGCCGGAACCTCGAAATCGATGTCACGCAGCACATGCAGATCACCGAAGTGCTTCTGTACGTTCTTCATCGCGATCATCGGCTGTGGCCGGGAGGTGGGCACGGCCGTTGTGGAGTCGTCCGTCGGCGATTCGGTCATAGTGGCTCACACTAGTGTGATGGATGCGACTCGTCCTGTTCATCGGTGAACCGTGCGCGTATTTGGGACCGATTTGCCCACGCCCGTACCCTGGAAGCCGTGAGTATCGAGTTGTCCGATCGGCATGTTGCCGCTCGGAAGGGTGTCCGGGCGGCCCCGGCCGACGACGTGTCCGCGGGCAGTGGCCGCAGCTATCAGGTGCGGACCTACGGCTGCCAGATGAACGTGCACGATTCCGAACGCATCGCCGGACTGCTCGAAGACGCCGGGTATGTCAAGGCCGACGACGGTGACGACCCCGATCTCGTGGTGTTCAACACGTGCGCGATCCGCGAAAATGCCGACAACAAACTCTATGGCAATCTCTCGCACCTCGCGCCGGTGAAGTCCGAGCGGCCGGGAATGCAGATCGCCGTCGGTGGCTGCCTGGCGCAGAAGGACAAGGACTCGGTGCTGCGCAAGGCGCCCTGGGTGGACGTGGTGTTCGGCACCCACAACATCGGTTCGCTGCCCGCGCTACTCGAACGAGCCCGTCACAACGAGTCGGCGCAGGTCGAGATCCTGGAGTCGCTGGAACGCTTCCCGTCCACGCTGCCCGCCAAGCGGGACTCGGCGTACTCCGGGTGGGTCTCGGTGTCGGTGGGATGCAACAACACCTGCACCTTCTGCATCGTGCCGTCGCTGCGTGGCAAAGAGGTCGACCGTCGCCCCGGTGACGTGCTCGCCGAGGTGTCGGCGCTGGTCGAGCAGGGTGTGCTGGAGGTGACCCTGCTGGGTCAGAACGTGAACGCCTACGGCATGTCGTTCGCCGATCCGGACCAACCGCGTAACCGCGGTGCCTTCGCCGAACTGCTGCGGGCCTGCGGTGAGATCGATGGTCTCGAGCGTGTCAGGTTCACCTCGCCGCATCCGGCCGAGTTCACCGATGACGTCATCGATGCCATGGCCGAGACACCCAACGTCTGCCCACAGCTGCACATGCCGCTGCAATCGGGTTCCGACCGTGTTCTGAAGTCGATGCGCCGCAGCTATCGGCAACGTAAGTTCCTCGGCATCCTGGAGAAGGTGCGAGCAGCGATGCCCCATGCGGCCATCACCACCGACATCATCGTCGGATTCCCCGGTGAGACCGAAGAGGACTTCCAGCAGACACTGGATGTGGTTGCCGCCGCACGGTTCTCGAGCGCATTCACCTTCCAGTACTCACCGCGGCCCGGTACCCCGGCCGCGACGATGCCCGACCAGGTTCCGCCGGAGGTCGTGGGGGAGCGGTATCGCCGACTCATCGATCTACAGGAACAGATCTGCCTCACGGAGAATCAGAAGTTGCTCGGTACCGAGGTGGAGCTGTTGGTGGTGGCCGACGAGGGCCGCAAGTCGGCCCACACCGGACGTCGCACCGGGCGCGCTCGCGACGGTCGACTGGTGCACTTCGCGCCGGCACCTCACGGCGACGACGAGACGATCCGTCCGGGCGACGTGGTGACCACCCGGGTCACCGGCGCTGCTCCGCACCATCTGATCGCCGACGCCGGGGTGGACAGTCATCGGCGGACCCGGGCCGGGGACGCCCATGCTGCCAGCCGGATGCCGACGACGGCACCGGTCGGGGTGGGGCTGGGGATGCCCGGTATCGGAGCGGCGCCCGCAGAATCGGTCGGCGTGGGATGTTCAGGAGGATGCGGCTGATGACTGCCGACAAGGACCAAGAGGTCGACCACGGTCAGGACGCCGCCGGCGGCCTCGCCGCCTACGAAAGCGATCTGCGTCGAGCTGAACGTAAGGTCGCCGGGGAGATCGATCCCGGTCTGCGTGCGGTGGTCGTCGCGGTAGGTGTGCTGGTAGCGATGCTGTCGATGGTGTTGCCGCACACCGGTACCGCCAGTGGGATCGAGGTGCTCACCTTCGCCCCAGACGCCGACGCCGAACGCGTCACCATCACCTCGGAGGTGTTCGTCTACCTGTTGACGATCTTCGGCATCGGTGTGTCGGCATTCGCCCTGCTGACCCGACGGTGGCTGCTGGCGTGGATAGCGCTGTGCGGCAACGCCGTCGCCTGCGTGGCCGGCATGCTGGCGTGGTGGTCACGCAACACTCCCGGCGTCGGGGGCATCGAGCCACCGTCCGGGGTGGGCATCGGACTGATCATCGGCTGGCTCGCCGTTCTGGTGCTGACCTTCCACTGGGCGCGTGTCGTCTGGGCCCGTAGCACCTACCATCTGGCGCTCGAGGAACAACGGCGCAAAGAGGCGGCCACGCGCGACGCGGTGGCGCGATCCTTGCAGCTCAAGCCGGACCGCGACGCCTGACGTGGGCGAGCACACATCCGGCAGACTTCCGAGCGTCGCGGATTATCGCGCGCACGTCACCGAAAAGGTTCGGTACGCCGACACCGATCGCCAAGGTCATGTCAACAACGCCGTGTTCGCGACGTTCCTCGAATCCGGGCGGGTGGCGGTGCTCTACGACCCGCAGGCACCGCTGGCCGGGCCCGGCACCTCATTCGTGATCGCTCGGCTCGAGCTGGACTTTCGTGCCGAGATGACCTGGCCGGGTGACATCGTTGTCGGTACCCGCGTGGCCTCACTCGGTCGCAGTTCCATCGTGCTCGAACAGGGCATATTCCAGGCTGATACGTGCGTCGCGACTGCCACGACCGTCATCGTCGCCTTCGACGACTCCACTCGCCGGTCCCGACCGCTCCCGGAATCCGCCGTGACGATCCTGCGTGCCCTGACCGTGTCGACGGCAGGTGGCTCGACGACGGACGAAACGACGTCGGGTGGGTCGACGAACTGAGCGCCGACCGCCCGGCGTGCGTCCCTCAGCGGTCGGCGATGGCGCTGGCTGCGGCGTCTGCCCACTCTCGCCACTGCGCAGCCTGTTCCCGAAGCTTCACGGCGTCCTTGGCCTTGCCACGGTCATCGGCCTTGCGGGCCTGATCCTCGAGTTGCGCGGCGCGGTCGGCGAATTGTGCGGCGCGCGCCTGTGCCTCCGGATCGGTTCGCTGCCATTGTGCATCCTCCGCGTCGCGGATGCGCTTCTCGAGGGCGCGTGCGCGTCCCTCGAGTGAACCCATCTGATCGCGCGGAACCTTGCCGATCTCGTCCCACTGGTCGCGGAAGGCGCGAAATTCGCGTCGCGCGGCATCGAGGTCGGCGGCCGGGTCGATGGACTTCTCGGCGTGCTCCAACAGTGCCAGCTTCGCGGCCCCGTTTGCCGCGAATTCGTTGTCGCGCTCCGACGTGGCGGCGTTGCGGGCCGAGAAGAACACGTCCTGGGCGGCTTTGAACCGCTGCCACAAAGCGTCGTCGGCGTCGCGCGGTGCGCGTCCGGCGGCCTTCCACTCGGTGAGCAGTTCACGGAAGCGTGCCGAGGTGGCGCCCCAATCGGTGGATGTGGACAGTTCCTCGGCGCGCGTGATCAGCTCTTCCTTGCGGGCCTTCGCGCCCGCTCGTTCACGGTCGAGCTCGGCGAAATGGGCGCCCCGCCGCCGATTGAACGCGTCACGCGCCTTCGCGTAGCGCTTCCACAACGCATCGTCGGTCTTGCGGTCGACACCCTTGATGGACTTCCATTCATCGAGGATGGCCCGCAACCGATCCCCGGCCACCTTCCACTGGGTGGATTCGGCGCCGATGTCCTCGGCCTCGGCGGCCAACGCCTCCTTGCGGGCGATGGCCGTGGCGCGGGCCTGCTCTCGCTCGGCCTTGATCGAGTCGGCCACCTCGTCGGCGCTGCCCACGATCACCGTCAGCCGCTGCTCGAGGGCGGCGACATCACCGATCACTGCGGCGGTCGGTAGCGCATCGAGCAGATGGCGCGCGGCGGTCTGCGCCTTGCGTGGATCACCCGACCGTGCCGCCAGACGTTCCTCGAGGATCTCCACCTCGGTGGCGAGGTCATCGAACTTGCGGGAGAAATGCGCCAGTCCATCCTCGATGGAACCTGCTTGCCAGGAACCGATCTGACGCTCTCCGTCGGTGGTCTTCAGCCACACCACACCGTCGGCGTCGATTCGGCCGAACTCGTGCGGGTCGCCGCACGGTACAGGCGTGGGCACCGGGTGCACATCGGCGGCGCGTGGGCGCGGCCCGGGGCGAGGTCCGGGCTTGGGGCCCGGCTTGGGCATCGGATGCGGCTTGGGCGGGCCCGGGGTCGGCGCGGTCGGCTCGGCGGGTCGGGATGCCGCGGGCTCGACACGCCCCGGATCGGCGCCCCCCGGATCGGCTGGAGTGGGATCTGTCGGATTCGTCATGTGCAGGTGCCCTCTCCCGCAGGTTGATGCCGCGCGCCACGGCTGCCGTCACGTCGAGGCCTGCACCGACGTACCGACGCCACAGGCTGCCCCCATTGAACCAGGTCAGGGTGTGCCGTGTGGGCGCTGCGGTGACATTGCGGCCGGACGCGGTGCGCTGGTGGCCCAACGGGTCGA
This sequence comes from Gordonia sp. NPDC062954, assembly GCF_044543825.1. Lineage (NCBI taxonomy): Bacteria > Bacillati > Actinomycetota > Actinomycetes > Mycobacteriales > Gordoniaceae > Gordonia > Gordonia sp. NPDC062954. Next base: position 205,710 of record NZ_JBITWL010000003.1, read on the forward strand.
CTAGCGTCGTGAACGTGCTGGCGTCCGTGGTCTTCGTCCCGAGTGCTCCGCTGCTGGTGCCACAGGTCGCGGGGCCGGGCGCCACCGACACCGAGGCGGTACGGGAAGCGACCCGCACGGCCGGTCGGGAACTGGCCGCCGCGGCCACAGAGTTCGTGGCGATCGGCGCGCGCGACGATGATTCGGCGGCCGAGATCGGGGTGGACGGCGACTTCGGACGGTTCGGGGTGCCCATGGCGGTGACACTGCGCCGTCCGGCCGCTGTCGCGGTTCAGTCCGGTACCGCACGCAAGGACACGCTCGATCTGTCGCCGTCGGATCTGCCGCTGTCGATGCTGATCGCGGGGTGGTTACGTGCCGAGTCCGGCATCGAGGCCGTCGAACCGGTCACGGTGGCGCGCGATGCCCTGCCGGCCGACTGTGCGCGGGTGGGCGCCGAACTACGGAGGCGGATAGACGCCGATCCCGGTCGGGTGGGGGTGCTGGTGGTGGCCGACGGCGCTACCGCACTGTCGGCGCGAGCACCTGGTGGCGGCCTGCGACCCGGTGCGGTGGACATGCAGCGACGCATCGACCAAGCCCTGGCGGCTGCCGACACCGACACGCTCGCGGCGTTGGACCCGACGGCATGTGCTCACGCGGGTGTCGCGGGCCGTCCGGCGTGGCAGGTCGCCGCCGCACTGTGTTCGGGTCGGCAGTTCGCCTCGCGGCTCGCCTATCGCGATGCGCCGTTCGGGGTCGGCTACACGGTGGTCACGTGGACGCCGCGATGACCGGTTCCAGCGGGCCCGTTCCGATCGCGATCGTGGGTCCGACGGCGAGCGGCAAATCCGATCTCGCCCTCGACATCGCCGAACACGTCGGCGGCGAGATCGTCAACCTCGATGCGATGCAGCAATACCGCGGGATGGACATCGGTACCGCGAAGGTGCCCGTCGCCGACCGCCGCGGCATCCCTCATCATCAGATCGACGTGCTCGATGTGACCGAGACCGCCACCGTCGCGCGTCACCAACGTGGCGCCGGAGCCGACGTCGACCGCGTGCGGGCCGCGGGACGGGTGCCGGTCCTCGTCGGCGGATCGATGATGTACATCCAGGGCCTGCTCGACGACTGGCGGTTCCCCGCGACCGATCCGCAGGTACGTGGCCGGTACGAGGCGCTGCTCGATGAGATCGGTGTCGCGGCGCTGCACCGGCGTCTGGCCGAGGTGGATCCGGACGCGGCCGCATCCATTCTCGCCACCGACGGTCGGCGTATCGTGCGGGCCCTGGAGGTGGTCGAACTGACCGGCGCGCCGTTCGCGGCGTCGGCGCCGAAGATCGGGGAGCCACGCTGGCACACGCGCATCCTGGCCCTCGACCGGGACACCGCCGATCTCGACGCACGCATCCGGGTGCGCACCCGGCAGATGTTCGCGCTCGGCCTCGTCGACGAGGTGGCGCAGTTGTGTCTGGCCGGTCTGCGCTCGGGGCGCACGGCGTCCCGAGCCATCGGCTATGCGCAGGTCCTCGCCGCGTTGGACGGCGAGTACGACATGGACACCGCCGAGGAGTTGACCTTCATCGGCACGCGCCGGTACGTCCGCAGGCAACGGTCATGGTTTCGACGCGACCACCGCATCACCTGGCTCGACGCCGCCCACGACGATGTGGCGGCGCAAGCCCTGCGGATTGTGGAGGCTTAGGCTTCGCCTCGTACGCTGGTGGGGTGACGGCCACAACCACGGGTGACCAGACGCCCGCCCTGCATTTCGTGAAGGGCCACGGGACCCAGAACGATTTCGTCATCCTGACCGATCCGGCGGCACACCTCGACCTGACCCAAGCCCACGTCGCGGCATTGTGTGACCGGCGGCGTGGAATCGGCGCGGACGGTCTGCTGCGGGTGGTGCGGTCGGCCGCACTGGTGGAACGCGGAGTGCTCGACGCCCTCCCGGATGGGGTCGCGCCCGATGACTGGTTCATGGACTATCGCAACGCCGACGGCTCCATCGCCGAGATGTGCGGAAACGGGGTGCGGGTCTTCGCCCATCACCTGCGCGCCTCCGGTCTGGTCGCCGCGGACCGCTTCACGGTCGGATCACGCGCCGGCGCTCGACCGGTTGTCGTCCATGCCCACGACGCCGTCCACGCCGACGTCACCGTCGAGATGGGGACGGTCCGCCGCGACGGCGACTCGCTGGTGCGAATCGGCGACGACGTCTATTTCGGTGTGATGATCGACGTCGGCAACCCGCACCTGGCCTGCGTGGTACCGGATCTGACCGCGACCGACCTGGCGGCCATCGATTTCTCCGACGGGGTGGTCCTCGAGCCGGATGCGTTCGCGCACGGCGCGAACGTCGAGATCGTGACCGCCCCCGGCACCCCCGACGGCCAGGGCCGGCTACCGGCGTCGATGCGGGTGTTCGAACGCGGTGTCGGGGAGACTCGGAGCTGCGGGACCGGTCTGGTGGCTGCCGGTGCCGCAGTGCTGGCACACCAGGGTGAGTCGGCGGGCACGCTGTGCATCACCGTGCCGGGAGGTCGGGTCGAGGTGGGTATCCGGGCGGACGGTTCCCATCTCCGTGGCCCGTCGATGCTGGTCGCCGAAGGCCACCTGCGGCCGGGATGGGATCGGCCCGCGAGCTGACCGCGGCACCACGTCCGGCCACCGCGCGGAAAACGGGATGCGTCCCGCACGTCGAGCGTGACATCATGGATGTCACCCATGACAGAATCAGCAATCACACCACCACCTCATCCGGCCAACCGAGATCTGGCCGACTCCGATCTGGCCGACCTGCCCGACGCATCCGATGACGGCACCACCGGGCGCGACATCTTGGCGGGGTTGTCCCGACCGACCACCGGTGAGCTCCAGCTCGAGGAACGCGCGTCTCTGCAGCGTGTCGCCGGTCTTTCCACCGAACTCACCGACGTCACCGAGGTCGAGTACCGCCAACTGCGCCTCGAGCGGGTGGTCTTGGTAGGCGTCTGGACCGAGGGCACCGCCGCCCAGGCCCGGGCCAGCATGACCGAACTCGCCGCGCTGGCCGAGACCGCGGGCTCGCAGGTACTCGACGCGTTGATCCAGCGACGTTCGCGGCCCGACTCGGCCACCTACATCGGTTCGGGAAAGGCCGACGAACTGCGCGCGGCCGTCTTGGAGACGGGTGCGGACACGGTGATCTGCGATGGTGAACTCACCCCGGCACAGCTGACCGCCCTGGAGAAGGTGGTCAAGGTCAAAGTCATCGACCGTACCGCGCTGATCCTCGACATTTTCGCGCAGCACGCGACTTCGCGGGAAGGCAAGGCCCAGGTGTCGCTGGCACAGATGGAATACATGCTCCCGCGACTGCGTGGTTGGGGTGAGTCGATGTCGCGGCAGGCCGGCGGTCGTGCCGGCAGCAACGGTGGTGTCGGTCTGCGTGGACCGGGTGAGACGAAGATCGAGACCGACCGCAGGCGGATTCGCGAACGGATGGCCAAGTTGCGCCGCGAGATCCGCGCGATGAAGAAGTCCCGCACGGTGATGCGTGCGGCCCGCGAGCGCAACGAGATTCCGCGGCTCACCGTGGCCGGCTACACCAACGCGGGTAAGTCCAGCCTGGTCAATGCGATGACCGGCTCGGGTGTCCTGGTGCAGGATGCGCTGTTCGCCACCCTGGATCCGACCACCCGCCGCGCCACACTCGATGATGGTCGAGCAGTGGTGTTCACCGACACCGTCGGGTTCGTCCGACATCTGCCCACACAGCTGGTCGAGGCGTTCCGGTCGACTCTGGAAGAAGTGGTGGACGCTGATCTGCTGCTCCACGTCGTCGACGGTGCCGACCCGTTCCCGGTCGAGCAGATCTCCGCGGTGCGCCGCGTCATCAACGAGGTCGTCGCCGAGGAGGGTGCCACCGCGCCGCCCGAACTGTTGGTGGTCAACAAGATCGACGCAATCGATGCCACCCGGATGGCGGAGTTGCGGGGCGCGCTCGGCGACGCGGTGTTCGTGTCCGCGCGCACCGGCGAAGGTTTGCCGGAACTGTTCGAGCAGGTGCGCGAGTTCATCGGTCGGTCCGACGTGGAACTGACCATCGACGTGCCCTACACCCGTGGCGACCTCATCTCGCGTATCCACGAGGAGGGTGAGGTGCTGACCAGCGAGCACACCGCCGACGGCACCACCATGCGGGTCCGGGTCCCGGCCGCGTTCGCGGGCATCCTGGAGCCATTGCGGGCCTGACCGGACAGCAGACGGCCCCGCCGCAGGTCATGCGACGGGGCCGTGGTCGACGTTGCGGTCAGTCTGCGTCGAGATCCTTGGCGACAAGTGCGGCGATCGCGTCGAGGGTGCTCTGATCGTCGGCGGTCACCACCACCTCGGTACCCTTCTCCGCCCCCAGGGTCATGATCATCAGCGCCGAACCGGCATCCACCGGGTCACCGCCCTCGAGTGACAGAGTGACGGTGGCGCCGGTGTCGGCCACCGCCTCGGCGATGATCGTCGCGGGACGGGCGTGCAGGCCGACGGCCGAGCCGACGGTGACTGTGGTGCTGGGCATTGGTGATACTCCTTTGCTTGTGGGTTCAAATCTCGAGCCGGGTGCGTTGCAGTCGGGATCGTCGCGGTCGGGAATGTTGCGGTCGATGTCGACTGAGTCTGCCCGAACAGCGCTCAAGCGGGGACGGTTTGGACGTCTTCGAAGCGTCCGGCGTGTTGCCGGTTGGCATGCCACTGCTTGGCTGTGATGACGGCGAACGCGCTCAGGACGGTTCCGGCGGCCAGGGCGACGAGGAACAGAATCCAGTTGTTCATGGCGAAGAACACGAAGATACCGCCGTGCGGTGCGCGCAGTTCGACACCGAATGCCATCACCAGGCCGCCCGCGAGCGCTCCGCCGGCCATCATCGAGGGGATCACCCGGAACGGGTCGGTGGCGGCGAACGGGATGGCTCCCTCGGAGATGAACGAGGCGCCGAGCAGCCATGCGGCCTTGCCGTTCTCACGCTCGGGCTCGGTGAACAGCTGCGGACGCAGCACCGTGGCCAGTGCCATGGCCAGCGGCGGCACCATGCCGGCACACATCACCGCCGCCATGATCTGCAGCTGTGCGGGTCCGCCGATGGCCAGGCCGGTGGTGGCGAACAGATAGGCCGCCTTGTTGACGGGTCCACCGAGGTCGAAGCACATCATCAGGCCGAGGACCACGCCCAACACCACTGCGGAGCCTCCCGACATGCTGTTGAGTGCGTCGGTCATCTGGTCGGTCACCCAGGCCAGCGGCTTGCCGAGGAGCATGTAGAGCAGCACGCCGATCACCATGCTGCCCAGCAGTGGGATGATGACCACCGGTTGCAGTCCGCGTGCCCACTGCGGCAACGGGATCCGGGCGATCCACAAGCACACGACACCGGCGATGAGGCCGCCGACCAGTCCGCCGATGAAGCTCGCGCCCACGGCGACCGAGACCAGGCCGGCCACGAATCCCGGCGCGATGCCCGGTCGGTCGGCGATGGCGAACGAGATGTAGCCGGCCAACACCGGGACCAGCATGCCCATGGCCAGCGAGCCGACTGCGAAGAGTACGGCGCCGATGTACTGGCCGACTCCGCCGGCCGGGAGGTCCCAGAGACTGTTGTTCAGTGCGATGAAAGCGCCGTCGGACAGTGAGCCGGCTTCATCGAGGGTGCTGTTGGCGATCTCGTAACCGCCGAGGAAGGGCAGGAAGCCCAATGCGATGAGCAAGCCGCCGGCCGCGACGAACGGGATCATGTAGCTCACACCCGTCATCAGCGCCTGTCGGACCTGGCCGCCGAGACCGACGCCCGCAGTCCCGGATGCCTCCGTTTCGGCGCCGTCGTCGTCGGCGGCGCCGCTGACCACGGTCGCCGACGGATTCTTCGACGCGGCAACCGCTTCGGCGATCATCGCGTCGGGTTCGTTGATCGCGCGTTTGACGCCCGAGGCGACCACGGGTTTGCCGCGGAAACGATCCTTGCCCTTCACCCCGACATCGGTGGCGAAGATCACGGCGTCGGCATCGGCGATGACCTGGGGATCGAACGAGGTGGTCGCCGAGGAACCCTGGGTTTCCACGTGGAAGTCGACGTCGGCGCGTTCGGCCGCGTACTTGAGTGCGTCGGCGGCCATGTAGGTGTGGGCGATACCGGTGGGGCAGGCGGTGATCGCCACGACAGACGGCCGTCGGTCGGCGTCGCCGGCGTCTGGTGCCGTGGGCGTTGTCTCGGGGGTCGCCACCGTGGATGTCGCCGCCGGCGTCTGGGTGGGCTGCGGGTTGATGGCCTCGTCGACGAGTTGTACGACGCGCTCGTCGCTGTCGGCCGCCCGCAGCGAGTCGACGAACTCCGGACGCACCAGCGACCGGGCCAGCGAGCTGAGCAGCTTCATGTGCTCGGAGGCGCCGCCTTCGGGTGCGGCGATGAGGAACACCAGGTCGGCGGGACCGTCCGGGGCGCCGAAGTCGACCTTTCGCGACAGGCGCGCCATCGCGAGGGAGGCTGCGGTGACCGACGCGGCGCGCGCGTGCGGGATCGCGATTCCGCCGGGCAGTCCGGTGGCGGACTTGGCCTCGCGATCGAGCGCGCCGCGGGCCAGCACGGTGGCGTCGGTGGTGCGGCCGGCCGAGGCCAGCCGATCGGCGAGGTAACCGATCACGGCCGCCGGGTCGTCGCCGGCGTCCACGTCGAGGCTCACCGTCTGTGGGGTGATGATCTGTTCTGACATGGGTTTTCCTTCGTGCGGGTGCTTGTCGGAAGGTGGATTTGCTTCGGTGTCAACGCAAGGGGATCGTCAACCTGCACTGGCGGCCCCGGTGAGGTCGGTGACGGAGACGTTGTCCGGATCGATCTGATCGGGATAGGGCGGTTGAGTGCCGGCCAGAGCGGTGGCCGCAGAGCCGTACGCCACGGCCATCCGGAGCCGTTCGGGTTCTTCGGCACCACTGCATTCGGCGATGAGATAACCGGTGAGGGCAGCGTCGCCGGCGCCGACGGTGCTGCGCGGCACGATGGGCGGTGGGGTCGCGAACCATGCGCCTGTCGAGGTGACCAACAGGGCGCCGGCGGCGCCGAGAGTGGCGAGGATCGCCGCCCCGGTGCGGTGCGCCAGCACGGTGGCGGCGGCGATCAGGGGAGCGTGGTCGCCACGCGCAGATGCCGTCGACAACTCCGCCGGGTCGACACCGGTGGCCTCGGCGAGCTCTTCCTCATTGGGCTTGAGGAGATCGACCGGCCCGGTGACCGCCGCGGCGAGCGGAGCGCCGGAGGTGTCCACCGCCACCCGGCAACCCGTATCGGCAAGTGCGTCGACGACCGTGCGGTACCAGTTGTGCGGCAGCCCCGGCGGCAGCGAGCCGCACAACGCCACCCAGCGGGCATCGTTGGCATTGGCGAGGACCAGCTCGGTCAGTTCGGCGGCCGACGCGTCGTCGAGCACGAAACCGGGTGCGTTGACCTTCGTGGTGGTGCCGTCGGGGTCGACGATGGTGACGTTGGACCGGACCTCACCGTCGATCGCGAGTGTCAGGTAGGGCAACGCGACCGAGTCGAGCGCCGCGAGCAGCGGGTCACCGGCGCGCGCCGGGAGCAGTGCCCGCGTTCCGATACCCGCAGCGGATGCCACCCGGGCGACGTTGACGCCCTTGCCGCCCGGTTCGGTGCGGACGTTGCTCGCACGCTGGACCGCGCCATGGCTCAACGGCGCGGTCAGTTCCAGCGTCCGGTCCAGACTCGGATTTGCTGTCACGGTCACGATCGCCGGCGAACGGCCGGGGTCGACCCGGCCGGCGGCCGAAGCCGGGTGGGGGTCTGTCATGGATTCCCTCTCCGTGGTGTGGTCGGTGATCACGCGATCACCGTCTCGATGCCGTGGTCGGCGAGTGCCCCCGCGAAGTCGGGGTCGATACCGGTGTCGGTGATCAGTACGTCGATGTCGGCGAGCGCGGCGAAGGACGTGAGATCTTCATGGCCCGCCTTCGACGAGTCCGCCAGAACGACGACGCGGTGGGCGGAACGGACGATCGCCGACTTGATCGCTGCCTCGTCCGGATCCGGGGTGGACAGACCGTGGGCGATGCTGATGCCGTTGGTGCCGACGAAGGCCGTGGTGATGCGCAGCCGTTCGAGTGCGGCGACGGTGTCGGCGCCGACCATCGCCTGGGTGAGTCCGCGGACTCGGCCGCCGAGCACATGCAGGGTCTCGGCGCCCTGTGCGGCCAGGGCGCCGGCGATGGGAATGCTGTGGGTCATCAACGTCAGTCGGCGGTCACGGGGGAGTGCGAGGGCGGCCTGGTAGGTGGTGGTGCCGGCGTCGATGAACACCGACCCGCCGTCGGGTGGGAGGAAGCGCGACGCGGCCGCACCGATCGCGAGCTTCTGGTCGGTGTGCGACATCAGGCGTTCGTCGATGCCCTGTTCGCCGACGACCGGCGTCGCGCCGGGACGTACGGCGCCACCATGGACGCGCTGGAGGTGTCCGTTGCGTTCCAGCACAGCGAGATCGCGGCGGACGGTCTCGCTCGTCACGTCGAACAACGAGGCCAAAGCGGTGACCGAGGCGCGGCCGTTGACCCGTACCTGGTTGGCGATCGCCTGCTGACGTTCTTCCGCGTACACGATGTCCTCGTCTGTTGATTTGATTGGCTTTGGATGTGGGTATATCTGTGTTTACGCCTGTTTATGTTGACAAGTCAAGGTTTTCTTGTAACTTGGATCACAACGGTGACCAGTGGATCGTGGCGGCACACCGTGGCCCAGCCCGTCGGACAAGTGAGGATCTCGGTGGAGCACACACACGTACTGAACGGAACGCCGGTCGTCGGCGGACACGCCTACGGGCCCGCGATCTGGCCGGGTGAGCGTCCGGTGTATGACCCGGCCGTCGCCGCCCCAGTCCTCGAGGACGAACGCGACGTGGAGATCAAGCGGTTCACCGACGCGGCGGCCGCGGTCGCGGGGAGGCTGCGGGAGCGGGCATCACACGCCTCGGGTGCCGCGGCGGAGGTGTTGTCGGCGACGGCGGGTCTCGCCGAGGACCGCGGGTGGACCGGCGCGGCCTCGAAACTCATCACGACAGGGACGCCAGCGCCGGCGGCAGCGGTCGCCGCGACCGACCAGTTCGCGGAGATGTTCACCAAGCTCGGCGGCCTCATGGCCGAGCGCGTCACGGATCTCAACGATGTCCGGGACCGCGTGGTCGCCGAACTACTGGGAGTCCCCGAACCCGGGGTTCCGGAACCCGCCGAACCGTCTGTGCTGTTGGCCGACGATCTTGCTCCGGCCGACACGGCGGGACTGGACCCGACAAAGGTCACCGCGCTGGTCACACGGCTGGGCGGCCCGACCAGTCACACCGCGATCATCGCGCGACAACTCGGGATTCCGTGTGTGGTGGCGGTATCCGGCCTCGGTGAGGTGGCCGCCGGGACGACGGTGCTGGTCGACGGTACCGCGGGCACCCTGGAGGTCGAGCCGGATCCCGACGACGCCGCCGCGCGCGTGGCCGAGAGCCGGCGGATGGCGGAATTGGTGGCGGCCTGGGCCGGACCGGGAGTGACCGCCGACGGGCGACCGATCGCGGTCCTCGCCAATGTCGCCGATGGCACGTCGGCCCGGTCGGCGACCTCCCACCCGGTAGAGGGTGTCGGCCTGTTCCGTACGGAGTTGGCGTTTCTCGACCGCGCGGACGAGCCCTCGGTGGAGGAGCAGACGCGGCTCTATCGCGAGGTGCTCGACGCCTTCGAGGGGCGCAAGGTGGTGATCCGGACCCTCGATGCGGGCTCCGACAAGCCGCTGAAGTTCGTCACGCAGATCGAGGAGACCAATCCGGCACTCGGCGTGCGTGGCAACCGGATCGTCGATGCTCATCCGGGCATCCGGGCGGCCCAGCTCGACGCGATCGCGGCAGCCGCCGACGGACATCAACCGACGCCGTGGGTGATGGCGCCGATGATCGCCTCGGCGACCGAGGCCGCGGAGTTCGCCGGGGAGGTACGCCGACGCGGACTGATCGCCGGTGTGATGATCGAGGTGCCGGCGGCAGCGATCCTCGCCGAATCGATCCTGGCGGAGGTCGACTTCGTGTCGATCGGAACCAACGACCTGACCCAGTACACGATGGCCGCCGACCGGATGTCGGCGGAGCTCGCCGCTCTCACCGATCCCTGGCAGCCCGCGGTGCTCACCCTTATCGCCGGCGTGGCGCGTGCCGGTCAGGCCGCCGACAAACCCGTCGGGGTCTGCGGCGAGGCGGCAGCCGATCCGTTGCTCGCGTGTGTGCTGGTCGGACTCGGGGTCACGTCCCTGTCGACTGCGCCCGCGGCCTCGGCCGCGGTCGGCGCCAGGCTTGCGGAGGTGACCGTCGAGCAATGTCGTGCGGCCGCCGAGGCTGCCCTGGCGACGGCCGAACCCGCCGCGGCGCGTGCTGCTGCGACTGCGGTGCTGGCCGGCGCAGTGGTCGGCTGAGCGGCCGGCCCGCTCGGGTTCAGACCCGGCGCATCACGGTGACGACCTTGCCGAGAATGGCGGCGTCATCGCCCGAGATCGGGTCGAACAGATCGTTGTGCGGCATCAGCCAGACGTGGCCGTCCTTGCGCTTGAAGGTCTTGACCGTGGCCTCGCCGTCGATCATCGCTGCCACGATGTCGCCGTTGTCGGCGACACTCTGCTGGCGTACGACCACCCAGTCGCCGTCGCATATCGCCGCGTCGATCATCGACTCGCCGACCACGCGGAGCAGGAACAGTGAGCCCTCACCGACGAGTTCGCGGGGCAGCGGGAACACGTCCTCGACGGCTTCCTCGGCGAGAATGGGTCCACCCGCGGCGATCCGGCCGAGGACCGGTACGAACGTCGGGGTGGGCAACTGCGCGCCATCGCCCGATGCGGCCGTACCGCCCGGTGGGATGTGCTGGTCGCCGTCTTGGATGTTGACCGCGCGTGGGCGGTTGTGGTCGCGCTTGAGTAGACCTTTGCGTTCCAGGGTCCGCAGCTGGTGGGCCACCGACGACGTCGAGGTGAGGCCGACGGCATCGCCGATCTCCCGGATGCTCGGCGGATATCCGCGCTCGCGGACCGAGGCGCGGATGTACTCGAGGACGCCTCGCTGACGAGGGGTCAGGCTAGCCTCGACGACTTCCGGATCGGCGACCGCGCTATCCGATGCCTCCGTATCGGCTCCGGTCGGCGCCTGCGCCTCGGGTTTCGGCTTGCTGCTGATCCCGCGGGACGCGCCGCGCCGCCCGCCGGCTTTGTCGCTCATCGGTCGAGTCCTTCCTGTCGCCGAAACCGGCAGTGGCCGATTACGGGTTGCCGGTCTGGATCGAAAAACTGCTGGTCTGTTCGGGGAGACTGCTCGGCTGGTTCGGAGCTGCTGTTCAGGGCCCATCCACGCACGTCACCATGTCGCCGACAGTAGCCGAACATTTTGACATGTTCAAACATGTGTTCGACGTGTGTCGAGACATTGTCGGACCCACGTGCTACAAATCGAACATGCGTTCTCTCGAACACATGAGCGACGTGCGTTCGAGAGGCGCCCGAGGTTCGATCCGACTCGTTCCCAGGAGGACACGATGAGCACAGCGACCCTTCATCGGCAGACGCAGTACGCACCGGCTGCGTCCCCGATGCACCCGGCATCCGGGCGCCCTGCAGACGTCCCGACGCGCGACAGAGTCCCGGCCGGGCATGTCTCCCGACCGCGGCGGCGGGGGCGATATGACTCCACTGGGCCCACGAGGCGTCGACCGGGCGGGTCCGGTGCCCCCGCGGCACGGGTGTCGGGGACGAGTTGTGCGTCGCCGGGAGTCGACCGTAGGTTCGTGCGTCGACGCGCGACGGTCGCAGCCGTGGTGCTCGGTGGGGCGCTCGCGGTGCTGGTGTGGGCGGTCGCCATCGTCGGCTCCAACTATGCCGCGTCGGTGCAACCGAGCCCTACCGGGACCGAGGTGGTCCACGTGCGGCAGGGTGATTCGTTGAGCTCCATCGCCGATCGCATCGCGCCGGATGTGCCACGCCAGGCCGTCATCGAGCAGATCGTCGAACGCAACAAACTCGCCGGCTCCGGCCTGCGGGTGGGGCAGGCTTTGATCGCACCCGCATACAGCTGAGGGCCTGACGGTATCCTCGATGGCACAGGGTCCGGCCGGGAACCGGCACGGCGTGACGGGTGACCGGTACGCCGGTGTGTCCAGAGACGTGCGTGAGGACGACATGCGCTGCCCGTTTTGCAAGAACGAAGACACCAAGGTCATCGACTCGCGTGTCGCCGACGAGGGGCAGGCGATCCGACGGCGCCGTTCGTGTGCGGAGTGCGGTCGCCGATTCTCCACCGTCGAGAGTGCCGTGCTGTCGGTCGCCAAACGCAACGGGGTCACCGAGCCGTTCAGTCGGGAGAAGGTGATGCGCGGGGTTCGTCGGGCCTGCCAGGGCCGAGACGTCGCCGAGGACGCGCTCGCCAAGTTGGCCCAGCAGGTCGAGGATGCGGTCCGCGCATCGGGATCGGCCGAGATTCCCAGCAATGAGGTGGGGTTGGCGATCCTCGGTCCGCTGCGTGATCTCGACGAGGTGGCCTATCTGCGCTTCGCCTCGGTCTACCGGTCATTCGACTCGCTGGAGGACTTTCAGCGAGAGATCGACGACCTGCAGGGCAATCTCACCCACCGCTCCGAGGCCGATTCCGGGGTGGTTGATGAGCGGGTCAGCGTCACCGACGGTCTCAGCTGAACTGATCGAGGGCGCGGATCGCCCGCTTCTCCGAGATCGGCCGTGCGGTGCCCAACCGCTGCGCGAACAGTCCCACCCGCAGTTCCTCGACAAGCCAGTGCGCGTGTTCGTCGAACGCATCCCGGCGCGCCGCAGCGAGGTGCGTTGCACGCTGATTCCAATGCGTCACAACACGATCGATGGATGCCAGGGCGGTACTGTCGCGGCCGGCAGCTGCGGGCAACTCCGTGAGGCGAACGGTCGCGGCCTCGAGGTAGCGCGGCACATGGACAAGGCGGTCGTGCGGGGTCGCGACGACGAATCCGTCGAAGACCAGATTGTCCAACTGCTCGGCGACGTCATCGGCGGCCACCGAGCCGCTGAGCCGGTCCATCTGCGCGCGCAGTGGGGCCACGCGGCGGAGCACGTCAACGCTCAGGGTGAAGTAATCGGGAGCCTGTTGCGCCACCCGGGGGCGCAGATCGTCGCGGAGTCGCCGGAATTCGGTCGCCGATCGCACGGCACGAAGGTTCCGGTCTGCCGCGAGGTCGCGGATGGCGCGTCGGGTGCAGTCGCCCACGAGATGTTCGACATCGCGGTAGGGGCTCTGACTCATCGCCAACCGACCGGCGGCATCAAGGGTCGCGGTGATCTTGCGGGTCAGCGGTGGGATGGTCAGGTCGAGGAGTGCCACCACCGCTGCGCTGTGACGGCGGTCGCGTTCGGCCTCGGTGCTCGGCTCGACTCGGGTCACCCCAACCGTCCGGCCGGCTGCGTCACGAACAGCGTCGAGTCCCACATAATGGGTTATCTGCTGTCCGGCAACAGTTGTCGTCACCGTGGGCGGTAGCTCGCCGATGCCGGTGGCGGTCCAGTCCGTGACGACCTCGACGGGCCGGGCGGCCTCGTGCGACCCGTCGAACTCCTGCTTCAGCCGGTGCAGCGACTTCCCGGTCGTGAGCACGGTGCCGTCACGGTCGACCACGGCAAAATTCATCGTGAGGTGGGGTGGAATCCGCTCGGGTGCGAAGTCGTCGGGAGACACCGTCATGGTCGTGATCGTCGACAGTTCGCGGGCGAGGCCGGCGACGAGGGGCTCGGCGCGCGGTGTCAATCGGGACAACGCGAGATCGGCGAAACGCTGCGCCGGCGCCATCGACTTGCGTAGCGACTTGGGGAGTGACCGGACGAGTTCGGTCGCGAGCTCGCTGCGCAGGCCCGGAACCGACCAGTCGAAGCCTGCCGGCCGCACATGGTCGAGCAGCGGCCGCGGGATCACCACGGTGACACCGTCATCGGGCGCACCCGGTTCGAACCGGTACCGCAGCTCGAGGCGGGTTTCGCCCTGCTGCCAGGCGCCGGGGAAGTCGGTGTCGGCGACAGCGACGTCGGTGGCCACATCCTCCGGGCGGAGATCGAGCAGGTCTGGCTGCGCGCGCCGGGCCTTCTTCCACCAGCTGTCAAAATGTCGGGCCGAGACGACCTCGTCACCGATACGCGCGTCGTAGAAGTCGAACAGTTGCTGTTCGCTGATCACCACATCGCGACGCCGTGCACGGTGTTCCACATCGGCCGCGGCCTCGAGCAGAGCACGGTTGTTGTGGAAGAACGTGTGCTCGGTGCGCCAGTCACCCTCGACGAGGGCGTGACGGATGAACATCTCTCGTGCGGTCGGTGGATCAATGGGCCCGAACTGCACCCGGCGTCGTGCCACCAGCGGGACGCCATAGAGCGTCACCCGCTCGTAGGCCAACGCGGCGCCACGTTTCGCCGACCAGTGCGGCTCGCTGTAGCTGCGGCGAACCAGATCTCCGGCGAGTTGCTCGACCCACAGCGGATCGATCGCCGCCACCGTGTGCGCGAACAGCCGGGAGGTCTCCACGAGCTCGGCGGCCATCAGGAACGCGGGCGGCTTCCGGGCCAGCGCCGAACCCGGGAAGATCGCCATGGTGGTGTTGCGTGCGCCCAGGTATTCGCGTGAATCACCCTGCCGCACGGCTATGTTGCCCAGCAGGCCGGCCAAGATGGCGCGGTGGATGGCATCGGCATCGCGTTCGGTTGCCGGAACAGACCAGTCGAGGTCGGTCACCACCCGGGTCAGCTGTCGATGCAGTTCCTGCCATTCCCGGATCCGCAGAAAGTGAAGGAACTCGCGTTCGCAGAGTCTCCGGAACTGATTCCCGGACAGCTCTTTGCGGCGCTCGGTCAGATACGACCAGAGCTCGAGGTGGGCCAGGAACTCCGAGCCCGGCACGGCGAACCGCCGGTGAGCGGCGTCGGCTGCCTCGCGCTGGTCGGCAGGGCGCTCGCGCACATCAGGAATCGACAGCGCCGCGGCGATGACCAGAACATGGTCGAGGCACCCGCCGTCACGCGCCGCGATGAGCATGCGGGCCAGTCGTGGATCCACCGGGATGCGGGCCATCTGGCGGCCGACCTGGGTGAGCACGGGTTCGTGGTCGTCGCGTTGCGTCTCGTGTATTGCGCCGAGCTCGGTGAGCACGGCCATGCCGTCGCGGATTGCGCGAGCGTCCGGGGGTTGGACGAACGGGAACTGCGAGACGTCGCCGATGCGCAAGGAGGCCATCTGCAGGATGACCGCGGCGAGGTTTGTGCGCAGGATCTCCGGATCGGTGAACGCGGCGCGGGCGTCGAAATCCTCCTCCGCGTAGAGCCGGATGCACACGCCCGGCGCCACGCGGCCGCACCGTCCCGCACGCTGGCGGGCACTGGCCTGTGAGATCGCTTCCACCGGAAGTCGGTTCACCTTGGACCGGGTGGAGTAGCGGGAGATTCGCGCGGTGCCGGGGTCGATCACGTAGCGGATGCCCGGGACGGTCAACGAGGTCTCGGCGACATTGGTGGCAAGCACGATGCGGTGTCCCGACGACGGCACGAACACCCGTTGCTGATCGGCGATGGACAGACGGGCGAACAGGGGCACGATCTCGGCCCCGGCCGAGGCACGATGCCGCAGTGCATCGGCCGTCTCGCGGATGTCACGTTCGGTCGGCAGGAACACCAGGATGTCGCCGCTGCGCCGACCGGCCCACAACTCGCCGACCGCGGCGTCGATCGCCTGTGCCTGATCGAGGTCGCGATGGTCACTGTCCGGGTCGCGTGCGTCACCGAACGGCCGATAGCGGACCTCCACGGGGTAGGTCCGACCGGACACCTCGAGAATCGGCACCTCTGCGCCGTCGACGGCGTCCGCGAAATGCCGGGCGAACCGATCCGGCTCGATCGTGGCAGAGGTGATGATCACCTTGAGGTCACGGCGTCGGGGCAGTAGCCGGCGGAGGTAGCCGAGGATGAAATCGATGTTCAGACTGCGTTCGTGGGCCTCGTCGATGATCAGCGTGTCGTAGCTGCGCAGCAACGGGTCGCCGGCGATCTCGCGGAGCAGGATGCCGTCGGTCATGACCTTGACCATGGTGTCGGCGCCGGCACGGTCGGTGAAGCGCACGGAGTAGCCGATCGCGTCGCCGATCTGCGACGCGGTTTCGTCGGCGATGCGACGCGCTACCGAACTCGCCGCGATCCGGCGAGGTTGGGTGTGCCCGATCGCGCCGCGCACTCCACGGCCGAGTTCCAGACAGATCTTGGGAAGCTGCGTCGTCTTACCCGAACCGGTCTCGCCCGCCACGACCACCACCTGATGCTCGGCGATGGCGCCGGCGATGGCGGAGCGCGCCTCGGATATGGGCAGTTCGGGCGGGAACTCGAGTAGCGGGAGCGATGCGCGCCGTCGGTCCACACGTGATTGTGCCGAAGCCACGTCCGCGGCGAGCCGCTGCCAAGCCGTGGCCCCGGGATGGCGCCCGAGCTTGTCGATCCGGCGGCGCAGCCGGTGTGCATCGACGATGGTCAGTTCATCGAGCGTGTCGAGCAGCGCGCGGCGGTCTGCGGAAGTCGGTGCGGACATGATGCATACAGGATATGGGGTGGCCACGAGTGGGGGCGCGCACGTCCGCATCATCGGCGCCGGACGACCTGCGTCCTCCGGCGATGCCGACGACCGGCATGATTGAGCCATGGCAGGCTCACTTTGGCATGGATTCGCCGACATGGGATCGGTCACCGCGAACGGACCGTTCGTGGTGACCCGCGGAAGCGGTACCCGGATCTGGGACGGACAGGGACGCGAGTACCTCGACGCGACCGCCGGTCTGTGGTTCACCAACATCGGCCATGGGCGCACCGAGGTCGCTGACGCCGTGGCCGACCAGCTGGGCCGGCTCGCGCATTACTCCGGCTTCGGTGACCTCACCGCGGACGTGACCGCCGAGCTCGCCGAACGGTTGGCCGGGATCGCTCCGGTAGCCGGTAGCAAGATCTTCTTCACCTCCGGTGGCAGCGATTCGGTGGACACCGCGGCCAAACTGGCCCGGCGGTACTGGCACGAGGTGGGCAAGCCGGAGAAGAACATCGTCGTCGGCCGCACCAAGGCCTACCACGGAATGCACGTCGCCGGAACCGCGCTCGCCGGAATCGGGGTGAACCGCGAGGGCTACGGGGAGCTGATGGCGGATGCGGAGACCGTGGAGTGGGACAACGCCAAGAGCCTGCTCGGTCTGATCGAGCGAGTCGGGGCGGAGCGGGTCGCGGCGTTCTTCTGTGAGCCGATCATCGGTGCCGGCGGGATCTATCTGCCGCCGGAGGGATATCTCGCCGAGGTACGCCAGATCTGCCGCGATCACGATGTGTTGTTCGTCGCCGACGAGGTGGTCACCGGTTTCGGCCGCATCGGTGGGCAGTCATGGTTCGCCTCGTCGCGATTCGATCTGGCGCCGGACATGATGACCACCGCGAAGGGGTTGACGTCGGGGTACGTCCCAATGGGGGCGGTGTTCATCGCACCGCATGTTGCCGAGCCCTTCTACGCCGGCGGTACCTGGTGGCGGCACGGCTACACCTACGGCGGGCACGCCGGTGCCGCGGCGGCAGCGATGGCCAACCTCGACATCATCGAACGCGAAGGTTTGCTGGCGGAGGCTGCGCGGCTGGAGGCGGATCTGGCCGCGCTGTTGAGCCCGTTGGCGCAGTTGGACGCCGTCGCCGAAGTGCGGACCGGGTTGGGTGCGGTCACCGCGGTGCAGCTCGCCGATCCGGCGCAGGCGCTGCCGATGGTGGGCCGGTTGCGCGAGCACGGTGTGAGCGGGCGGGCCGCGGGTCAGGGCGCCTTGCAGATCTCCCCGGCCTTCGTCATGACCACCGACGAGGTCGGTGAACTGGCCGAGCGGATGCGCGCGGCGTTGTCCTGAGCTGCCACGCGCATCAGCGAAACAGCGCGCCGACGAGCACGGCACAAACCAGTACGGCACAGACCAGTACGGCACAGACCAGTACGGCACAGACGAACAGCAGGCCCGGCCACCCGCGAGGGCGACCGGGCCTGCTGCGATGGCGAGGGGAGTCAGACCCCGGTCAGGACCTGTGTGGTCGTAAGGGCCTGCGCCACGCCCTCGATGGTTGCGGCGACCTTCACGGCCTCCCAGACCTGCTCCTTGGTCAGCCCGGCCTTGCGTACCACGTCGGCGTGGGCGCTGGTGCAGTCGTGACAGCCGTTGATGGTTGAGACCGCCAGGCTCCACAGCTCGAAATCTGCCTTCTCGACGCCTGGGTTGCCGATGATGTTCATCCGCAGGCCCATCCGGACTCCGGCGTAATCGTCGTCGAGGAAACTCTTGGCCCGGTAGGCGACGTTGTTCATGCCCATGATCGATGCGGCGCCGAGCGCCGCGTTGTACGCCTCCGCCGAAAGAATGTCGGCGGCCTCGCTCGCGATCTCGTTGAGCACCTGCGGGTTTCGCGCAGCCGCGGCGGTGGCGAGGAAGGTGCCCCACAGCTGCTGCTCGGTGAGCTCGGTGGACCGGGCGAGCGAACCGAGGTTCAGCTTGAGGTCCTTGGCGTACTCCGGAAGTGCTTCCTTGAGATTGTCGATGCTCATGTGCTGTCCTCTCAGACGCTTGCGGTCAGCAGTTCGCCGGCGTCGAGCGTCGGATCGCCCTTCTTCCAATTGCATGCGCACAGTTCGTCGGACTGCAGCGCGTCGAGAACGCGCAGCACCTCGTCGACGTTGCGTCCGACGGATCCGGCCGTCACCGAGACGAACTGGATCTCGTTGTTTGGGTCGACGATGAAGGTGGCGCGGTCGGCGACGCCGTCTGCATTGAGAACGCCTGCTGCGGAGGCGAGTTCACGCTTCAGGTCACTGAGCATGGGGAACGGGAGGGTTTTGAGATCCTCGTGCTGCGCGCGCCACTGGAAGTGCACGAACTCGTTGTCCACCGAGGCGCCGAGCACCTGTGCGTCGCGGTCGGCGAACTCGTCCTCGAGTTTGCCGAACGCAGCGATCTCGGTCGGGCACACGAAGGTGAAGTCCTTGGGCCAGAAGAAGACGATGCGCCACTTGCCCGGGTGGTCCTCGCTGGTGACGGTGGTGAAGTAGTCGTCGGGCTGCTGGGCGTTCACCTTCGAGAGGTCGCCGCCGATGACCGCGGTGAGGTTGTAGGCCGGGAACTGGTCGCCGATGGTCAACAGTGGCATGGGTTGAGTCGCTCCTCTACGTGGCGGTGATTCTGTTGTCTTGCGCGAAGGTTTTCGTCAGACATGCACTATCGTGCCGAATTCTCGGCGAAAGTGAAACGTGATGATACGCACTATATTGATAGGTATGACCAATAAGAGTTATCAGCCCTCGATCGCTGCGTTGCGCGCATTCGCCGCGATCGCCAAGGATCGCCATTTCGGTTCTGCCGCTGCGAATCTTGGTGTCAGCCAGCCAACCTTGTCGCAGGGTCTCGGTGGCCTCGAGGCGGGGCTCGGGCTACAACTCGTCGAACGCACCACCCGGCGTGTCTTCTTGACGCCCGAAGGCCAGCGTCTGCTACCCAAGGCGCTCGCGGTGATCGATGCGGTCGACGAACTGGTCTCGGCGGCGTCGGGTAACGGTGACCCGCTGGCGTCGACGGTGCGGCTCGGACTCATTCCGACTGTGGCGCCGTACATTCTGCCCGCTGTGCTGCGCGAACTGGCCGATCGGCTACCCGAGCTCGGCGTGCAGGTGGTGGAGGACCAGACCACCAGGTTGGTGGGTCAGCTGAGAGAGGGATCACTCGACGTCGCCGTCATGGCGTTGCCCACCAATGAATCCGGCCTCGGCGAGATCCCGATGTACCGCGAAGATTTTGTCCTCGCCCTGCCCCGTGATCACCCGCTTGCCGCGCGCAAACGCGTGAATCCGGACCAACTCGCCGATCTACCGTTGTTGTTGCTCGACGAAGGGCACTGTCTGCGCGATCAGGCGTTGGAGGTCTGCCGGTTGGCCGGCGTGCGGCCCGAGGTCGGGCAGACGCGCGCGGCATCGCTGGCCACGGCGGTCCAGTGTGTCGAAGGCGGGCTCGGTGTGACGTTGATACCGCAGACCGCGGTGGCGGTCGAGACCGGCGGCGGTGGCCTGGCGACCGCCATGTTTGCGCGGCCACGGCCCGGCCGACGGATCGGGCTCGTGTTTCGTGAGTCGAGTTCTCGCGCAGACGCCTACCGCGTATTGGCGGACGTCATTTCCGACGTGGTGGCCCGGGACGCGCTGGTCGACAGGTGAGACGTGGCCCAGGGGGGCTCGGTCCGGACCGCGGCGCTGCGATTCAGGCCTCCGAGTGGGTCAGCTGCTCCCATTCGTCGACGAGGCTGGAGTCCACCGAGCGCACCATCGTGCCCACGTGTTCGGTGATCTCGGCTATCTCGTCGGTGCTGACGGTGTTCGGAAGACCTTGGCGCAGAACCCGATAACAGTCAGACAGATAGCGGAGAACCACGCCCTCGCTGCGGGCGAGGCCGTAGCCGGAGATGAGTTCGGTGAAGGTCATCGAGCGCTCCAGCATCTCGCGCAGCACCGATTTCGGCGACGGTGGAGAGGACGCCACCCATGGGTGGCCGCGCCGGTAGACGGAGAACGCGAACTCGATCTCGTCGAAAAGTGGGCGCGGCCAGGTGATCTCCTCCAGCCGTGCCATGCGTTCTTCGTACTCGATACCGTCGGCCTTCATCTCGGCGACCGCGGCGTCGCGAGCCACCTTGCGCTGGGCGAACAACACCTGCCGTGGATCCTCCAGGGTGGACTCCAGGATCGAGATCACATCGAGAGCGTACGTCGACGAGTCGGGATCGAGGATCTCGAACGCCGCCAGCGCGAACGACGAGAGCGGGTTGGTCAACGCGAAGTTCTCCGGCATATCCACCGAGAGTGCGACGTTCTTTCCGTCGGCGTCCGGGGCGTCGAGTTGTACGACGATGCCGGAATCTCGCAAGCCGCGGAACAACTCGATCGTGTGGCGGATCTGTCGGAGCTGACGACTGCGCGGTTCGTGGTTGTCTTCGAGTAGATGCCGCAAGGCCGCGAAACAGTCGCCCGGCCGTGCCAGCACCTCCATCAGGATGGCCGTGGTCATCCGGAAATGGGATCGCAATGGTTCGTCCGGGGCGTCGACGAGCTGGGTGAAGGTCTTCTCGCCCCACGACACGAAGCCCTCTGGCGGTTTCTTCCGGACGAGTTTGCGAAGCTTCTTCGGGTCATCGCCGGCCTTGGCGACGGCGCGTGCGTTCTCGACATCGTGCTCGGGGGCCTGCGCCACCACATAACCGACGGTATCGAATCCGGCACGACCCGCTCGACCGGCGATCTGGTGGAACTCGCGGGCGCGCAGCCGGCGCACCCGGGTGCCGTCGTACTTGCTGAGCCCGGCGAACAGGACCGTCCGGATGGGTACGTTGATGCCCACGCCGAGGGTGTCGGTGCCCGCGATCACCTTCAGTAGCCCTTGCTGGGCGAGACGCTCGACGAGGCGGCGGTAGCGGGGGAGCATGCCGGCGTGGTGGACGCCGATGCCGGCCCGTAGCAGTTTCGACAGTGTCGCACCGAATCCGGTGTGGAATCGGAAGTCTCCGATCGCCTCAGCGATCGCGGCGCGATCGGCCTTGTCGGCGATCTTCACCGACATCAGCGCCTGCGCGCGTTCCACGGCGGCGGCCTGGGTGAAGTGCACCACGTAGATCGGTGCGCGGCCGGCGGTGACGAGATTCTCGATTGTTTCGTGGATCGGCGTGATCGCGTAGCTGTGATCGAGCGGTACGGGCCGTTCGGTACCGGTGACCGCGGTGGTGTCGCGGCCGGTGCGCCGCTGCAGATCGTCGACGAAGAACGAGGTGTCGCCGAGGGTCGCCGACATCAGCAGGAACTGGGTGTGGGGGAGTTCGACGAGTGGCACCTGCCAGGCCCAACCGCGGTCGGGCTCGCCGTAGTAATGGAATTCATCGGCGACGAGTGCGCCGATGTCGCTGCGGTCGCCGTCGCGCAAGGCCAGATTTGCCACGATCTCGGCCGTCGCGCAGATGATCGGGGCGTCCGCGTTGACCGCGGCGTCGCCGGTCAACAGCCCGACAGAGTCGGCGCCGAAGGTCGCGCACAGGTCGAAGAACTTTTCGCTGACCAACGCCTTGATCGGCGCCGTGTAATAGGCGCGTTCCCCGCGGCAGCGGGCGAAATAGATGGCGCCGGCCGCCACGAGCGACTTCCCCGAGCCGGTCGGGGTCGCGAGGATCACGTTGTTGCCTGAGATCAACTCCAGCAGCGATTCCTCTTGGTGGGGGTACAGCGCAATCCCACGTTCATCCCACCAGCCGGCGAATACCTCGAATGCGGTGTCCTCGTCGTCGACGGGTACGAGGTGCCGGGTGGTCGTCTCGCTCAGATCGGCGATGGCGAACCGCCCGGTCCGTCGTCGCCCGGTTCGTCGTCGTCCGGCTCATCTTCGCGGCCCGGTTCCCCGTTCGCGCCCGGTTCCTGGCCTCCTTGTCCGACGTCGCTGGTCTGCTGGGCCAGGAAACGTTCCAGCTCCGCGCCGAGTTCGTCGCCGGTCGGCAGGTCGGCCTCTGCCGCCAGCAGCGAGGCTCGCTGGGCCTGAGCCTGGGCAAAGGTGTCGTATTGCGACTCGAGGGCTTGGACGACGCCTTCGATCTCGGCGTTGCCGTCGACTTCCTTGTCTACCTGTTCGCGTACCTTGGCGGCGGCGTTGTCCAGTGCGGCGACCGGGATCTGCAGGCCGGTGAGTTCGCCGACCGCAGTCAGCAGTCGCGCAGACGCAGCCGGATAGTCGGTCTGCGACAGGTAGTGCGGTACATGCACCGACAGCCCCGACGCGCGATGATCGTGCTGGCTCATTCGCAGCTCGAGCAGCATCGACGCACTCGCCGGCAGCTTCATCTCCGAGCCCCACCGCGGCAGGTCGCCGAGCCGGTCGGGCTCGTTGCCGTGTGCGGTGAGCGACGCCGGGCGCGTGTGGGGCACCGCCATCGGTATCGCGTTGAGCCCGATGACATCGGTGACACCGAAGTGTTCCACCAGCCTGCGCACCGCTTCGACGAACTGTTCCCAACGCAGGTCGGGTTCGGAACCGGCCAGAAGCAGGAAAGGGCGTCCGGTGGTGTCCCGGATCGCGTGCATCGTCAGCGACGGCATCTCGATATCGGTGAAGGTGTTCCCGTCGAAGGTGACGGTGGGCCGCCGCGACCGGTAATCGATCAATTCGTCGGTGGAAAAGGTCGCGACGAGTTCGGAGTCAAGCGCGTCACGCAGATGCCGCGCAGCCAGCGCGACGGCATGGCCGGCATCGGCGAAGCCCTCGAGCGCGTGGACCAGTACCGGCCCCGTGCCCTCGTCATTGGAGACCTGGGGCGCGGGGAACTCCAGCGAGTACAGCGCGCTGTGCTCGGCGGGCCGCTCGTCCATGGTCGTGCCTCCTCGTGTCGGTTGTCTCAAGTGTCTCGCATCGGTGGTCTCCGGGGCCAATCACGCGCCGCCGGTCCGCCACCTCCCATGGCTGCTGTCACCGGTTTCAACACCACGACCGGGATGAGGATTCCCGGGTGGCACCCGAGGCTGCGGGTGTCGCGACCGGTCCCGGAGAGTAGACGGTGGCACAGTAGGTCGTTGTGATGGAATGGCTGCGTCGTGCGTCGTCTGCGCTGCGTGTCGTGTCACCGGAGCGTGACCGGCCCGACCGCCCAACGTCGGAAGCGGGGCGTTGCGAGCTGGACCGGGTCGAGTTCGGGCAACCCCGGCGGCGCGGCGGCCGGGGGCCGGTCCTTCTTGCGGCGCTCGCACTGCTTACGGCGGGTTGTTCGGTCGATGGCCAGGCAACTGCCGGTGGAAGTGAGGATCTCACCGCCCGCTCGCTCGCGCCGGCCGACTTCCCGGGTCACACCGCGACCCGGCTGCCCGCCCCCGCCGTCCCGGCAGCGCTGGCCGATCTCTCCGGGCGCCCCCTGCACGGCAGCGTCACCCCGGCCGAATGCACGCCCCGGCTGATCTCGCCGGACGGCGCCGTTGTGATCGTCGGCCCCGACCCGGACACCTCGACGGCCACGTTCACCTCGGCGGTCGTGCACGTCGACGACTCGCTCGATCAGGTGACCGGACTGGCACGTCGGTGCCCACGAACGGTCACCGGGTCCGCGCCGACCGCGGTCACTGTCGTCACCACCGAGGTGCTGCCGGCGCCGGACCGGTCCGGTAACCAGACCGCCGCGTTGCGGCGGACGATGACCACCGGCGGTGCCGAGTCGCCCCTGATCACCGGCACCACTGGTCTGATGGCGCAGCAGGACGGGCTCCGGGTGATCGTCGAGTACCGGCATCAGGGCGCGGACGAGATGTCGGCCGAGGCCGGGGCATCGCTGGACGCATTGTTCGACTCGGCGATCACTGCTGCCTTCGGGTGAGGCGATCGGCCTGGGCGACCGCCGAGCCGAAGGCCACCTGTGGAGGACCGATTCGGTTGTGCACAGCGGGTGATTGGGGGCGTGGGCATGCTCCGAATCACCTGAGGATGGGGTCATGTCGACCTCACAGCGCCCACGCCCGCTCACCCCGTCGTCGCTCCTGACGGCACTACCCGGCCTCCTCGGATTCATCCCCGAACGATCGTTGATCGTTCTTGCCTTCGGAGCCGACCCGCACACCGTGCGGACCACCATGCGTCACGACCTGATCTTCGACGAGAACGGCGACCTCGCGGCACCGTTGGTCACGGTCCTCGACGGACTCGCGGAGATCTGCGCGCGCGAGCAAGCACACGCCGTCATCCTGGTGATCGCCGACGATCGGTATCCGATCGGTGACGATCGGTACCGACGGGTGTGCGTGACCGCGGACCGGTGTTTCGCCGGGATCGGTGGTGCCGTTGCCGGATTCGTGGTCGAGCAGTTCGCCGACAATGCGCGTTGGCAGCGGGTGTGGGACGCTCCGCAAACCGCCGGCACGTATATACCGCTGACGCGCGCCGGAGCATTGCGGGGGCGGATGGGCGACCCACACACCAGTCCGACGGCTGTCCGACATGCCGTCGAGAGCGGCCGGCGAGTGCTCGCCCGACGTTCGGAGATGCAGGAGATGTTGCGGCCGTTGCCTCATTGCGTGGGCCCGCACCGCGAGTTCGGTGACGACATAGACGGCATCGACGAGATAGACGGCATCGACGACGGAGTGCTGTTGCGTGAGCTGGTCGGGCACGTGATCGCCTTCGCGTCGCCTCGCCACCCACCAGAACTCGATTGCGCCGCGGTCACGCTCCTCGGCGATGCGTTGTTGCGGCTGCAGGTCCGCGATGCCGCCCTCGTGCTGGCGGTCACCGATCTGCGCCACGCCGCGGAGGCCCTGTGGCGCCAACTCGCCCGGCGGTTGAGGGGCTCGAGGTCCGCAAGCGCGGCCACGATGCTCGGGCATCTGCATTACGTCAATGGCGAAGGCGGATACGCCGGCGTCGCCTTTGATCATGCGTTGGCCGCGGACCCGCAGTGGCATCTGGCGGACCTGCTCGACACGGCGCTGCGCGGCGGGATACACCCCACCGCGATGCGGGAGATGATCCCGATGGGCTACGACGTCGCCGATTCGCTCGGTGTCGCGATGCCCGGGCCCAGCGTCGACCGTGAGGTGAGCTGACCGGACCGTGTCATCGCCGGGGACCTGAGTGGAACCGACCTCAGACCTTCTCGACGAACACCGCGTGTGCCATGTCCTCGGCCAGCTCGAGACCGTCGTGACCGGGGGAGTTCACCACGGCGCGGCCGGGGCTGATGGTCACCGTCACGCGGGCGTTGGGCACCACGCCGGCCTCACGCAGATCGCTGATCAGCGCCGCATCGGATTGGGCGTGCTCGGACAGCCGCCGGACGATGACGACCACCGGATCGCCCTGGGGAAGGTCGGACAGGCGGGTGGCGCCGTCGGTGGCCGGAGCCTTGTCCATGCCCAGCTGGTCCAGACCCGGGATGGGATTGCCGTACGGCGATGTCGTCGGGTTGTCCAGCACGGCCAGCAGACGCCGCTCGACGTTCTCGCTCATGACGTGCTCCCAGCGGCAGGCCTCCTCGTGGACCTGGTCCCAGGGCATACCGATGACGTCGACGAGCAGCCGCTCGGCGAGCCGGTGCTTGCGCATCACCGCCACAGCGAGCTCGCGGCCCTTCTCGGTGAGTTCGAGGTGCCGGTCGCCGGCCACATGCAAGAGGCCGTCCCGCTCCATGCGGGCGACCGTCTGTGACACGGTCGGGCCGCTCTGCTCGAGCCGCTCGGCGATACGTGCGCGCAGGGGGACGATGCCTTCCTCTTCGAGGTCGTAGATCGTCCGCAAGTACATCTCGGTGGTGTCAACCAGATCGTTCACGGTACGCAGTCCCTTCGTCTGTCCCAAGGGTACCTTGACCTGCCCACCGGTTCGGGTCCTGCGTGTCGTCACCGTCGGTTGCCGCGCGCACACCACTCCCTCGATTCCTCGCGGTGGAATCGAGGGACATGCCCTAGCCTGAAACCGTGACGCGGAGCACGGGCGACGAAGCGGCGGCAGTCATCTGGAGTGAGGACTTCCTGACCTACAAGTGGGCCCACACCCACCCGATGAATCCGGTCCGGCTGGCGCTGACCATGACGCTCGCGCAGAGCCTGGGGGTCCTCGACGGAGTGGACAGCCGCGCACCCCTGGCGATCGACGACTCGGCGTTGACGGTGGTCCATTCCACCGAGTACATCGACGCCGTGCGAGCGGTCGGATCCGGCACGGCATCGTTGGCCGGTCCGCTGCTCGAGAGACTGTTCGGCCTCGGCGACGCCGACAACCCCGTGTTCGAGGGGATGCACGAGGCCGCCCGTCTGCTGGTCGGCGGAACCCTGGCGGCCGCGCAGGCCGTCGGCTCCGGATCGGTGCGGCGCGCGGTCAACATCGGCGGCGGTATGCACCATGCGATGAAGGCTCGCGCCGCCGGCTTCTGTATCTACAACGATTGCGCGATCGCCATACGCTGGCTGCTGGACAACGGGTACGACCGGATCGCGTACGTCGACATCGACGCCCACCACGGTGACGGTGTGCAGGTCGAGTTCGCCGACGACCCACGCGTGCTGACCGTGTCGTTGCATCAGCATCCGGCCACCCTGTGGCCCGGCACCGGTTGGCCCACCGAGGTCGGTGACGGCGCGGCGGCCGGGTCAGCAGTGAACATCGCGCTGATGCCGGAGGTGTCCGATCGGCTCTGGCTGCGCGCCTTTCACGCCGTCGTTCCGTCGGTGCTCGACCAGTTCCGGCCGCAGATCCTGATCAGCCAGTGCGGCGTGGACAGCCATCGGGCGGACCCGTTGACCGATCTCGCGCTGACCGTCGACGGCCAGCGAGCCGCGATGCAGGCAATGCGCGACCTTGCCGAGAAATACTGCGATGGCCGATGGATCGCCGTCGGCGGAGGCGGTTACGGGGTGGTCAACGTGGTACCACGCAGTTGGACCCACCTGCTGGCCGTGGTACTCGATCGGGATGTCGACACCGACACCGCGATCAACGAATCGTGGTATGCCACAGCCGAACAGATCGCCGAGACCGTGCACCCCGACTACTCCCAGCCGCCGGTGGGTGTGATGGGTGACGGCGGCGATGTCGACTACATCGCCTGGGACGGTGACACCGGGCAGGACCCACCCGAGGGCATCACCGGAGCCGCGCAGCGCCAGACCGACCGGGCCATCCTCGCCACCCGCCGCGCCGTGTACCCGCTGCACGGACTCGATCCGGAGGACCCCCGTGACTGAGCAGGATCAGACCGATCAGTCGGCATCGCCGGCAGCGCACGTCGCCGCAGCGAACCTCGCAGAACCGTCGCGACAGCGTGATCCCTGGGATTACCCGCGACACTGGATCGCCGACGTGCTGGCTTCCGACGGCGGTGTCGTCCACCTGCGGCCGATCGTGCCCGACGATGCCGACCGTGTCGTCCGCTTCCACGGCGGGCTCTCCGAGCGCACCCGGTACATGCGGTACTTCGGACCGACTCCGACCCTGCCGCCCCGGGAGCTGGCCCGGATGACCACCGTCGACTACCAGAAGCGGGTAGCGCTCGTCGCCGTTCTCGGTGGCGACATCATCGCGATCGGCCTGTACGAGGGCCTCGGATTCGACGGCAAACCGGAGTCGGCGGAGGTGGCCTTCGTCGTCGCGGACGACCATCAGGGCCGCGGACTCGGACCCATTCTTCTCGAACATCTCGCCGGCGCCGCCGCCGAGAACGGCTTCACCCGTTTCGAGGCCGAGGTGCTCAGCGAGAATCCGAACATGGTCGCGGTGTTCCGCGACGCCGGTTACCAGTTGTCACGCAACTTCGACGGCAGCACGGTGCATGTGGAGTTCTTGATCGACCCCACCGAGGCTCTCCTCTCGGTGCGCAACGCCCGTGAGCGGGCGTCGGAGGCCCGCAGCGTCGCCAACCTGCTGCGACCGTCCTCGGTTGCCGTCATCGGCGCGTCCACCGATCCGAAGAAGGTCGGCAATGCGTTGCTCGCGAACATCATCGCCGGTGGCTTCACCGGGCCCGTGTTCCCGGTCAACGGTCCCGGACCCGAGGAGCCGGAGGCGGATTCGGATGCGGACGCGCTCGCGCCCGGCCACGGCCACACGCGGCGCAGCGGGCGGCAGCACGCTCACCCGAGGCCGCCGTCGGTCCGCGGTATCCGGGCCTATCCCACCGTGCGGGACGTGCCGGATCCGGTCGACCTCGCGGTCGTCGCGGTGCCGGCAGCAGTCGTCGACGACGTCCTCGACGATTGTCTGGTCAAAGGCGTGCGCACGCTGGTCGTGGTGTCTTCGGGTTTTGGTGAGAGTGGTGCGGCCGGACTGCAGAGCGAGCGGCGTCTCGTCGAGCAGGCGCGGGAGCACGGGATGCGGCTGGTCGGTCCGAATGCGCTCGGGGTGGCCAACAACAGCGCGTCGATCGCGCTGAACGCCACTTTGGCACCGCGGATTCCGGCCGCTGGTCGCGTCGGCTTCTTCTGCCAGTCCGGTGCTCTGGGGATCGCGATCCTCGACACCGCGGCGCGCCGGCAGATCGGGTTGTCGACGTTCGTGTCGGCGGGTAACCGCGCCGACGTTTCGGGTAACGACCTGTTGCAGTACTGGGATTCCGACACCGACACCGATGTCGTGCTGCTCTACTTGGAGAGCTTCGGAAACCCACGCAAGTTCTCCCGGATCGCGCGACGGGTGTCTCGATCGAAGCCGATTGTCGCGGTGAAGTCGGGTAAGGGTGCGATGACCGCCGCGCGTGCCGAACGGTCGTCGGCGGCCAGCCTGGACGATCGGATCGCGCAGATGGTGCTCGAACAGGCCGGCGTGATCCAAGTGCACACGATCTCCGAACTATTCGACTGCGCGACACTGTTTGCCTACCAGCCGCTGCCGCGCGGTCCGCGCACCCGGATCATCGGCAATTCCTCGGTCCTGGGCAGCCTGGCGGGCGACACCGCCCGAGGTGGGGGACTGACGGTGACCGACACGATCGACCTCGGGGCGGGAGCCAGCGAAGACGAGTTCGAATCGGCGGTCACCGGCGCGATGCGCGACCCGGCCGTGGACGCGGTGATCGTGGTGTTCGTGCCACCGGTGGCGGTGGACGCCGACTGGCATGCGCGTGCGCTGATGGCAGCGGCCAACACACCCGACGCCGATGGCCCGAAACCCATCGTGACGACGTTCCTGGCGGTCGAGGGCATCCCGCCGGGGCTGATGAAGCCCGGCCACAACGGTCTTCCGGCCAATGGTTCGATCCCGTCCTACGGCAGCCCGGAGCGAGCGGCCAATGCGCTGGTGCGGGCGTGGCAGTACGCGCGGTGGCGGCAACGCCCGGAACCGGAGATCCACCGTCCGGACGGCACCGACCCCGAGGGTGCGCGGATGTTCGTGCGCGAAGCGATGGGTGGCGACGCAGACGCGGAGGCCACGCGCGCGCTCGGGCCGGTCGAGTCGGCAACGCTCCTGCGCTCCTACGGCATCGACGTGGTGCCCTTCGCGGAGGTGTCGACGATGCACGAGGCGGCCGCGGCCGCCGAACGTTTCGGCTTCCCGGTCGCGGTCAAGGCCACCTCGGCGTCCTGGCGCGGCCGACTCGACCGGGAAGGTGCGCGGCTCGATCTGCCCGATGCGACGGCGGTGATCACCGCCTTCTCCGAGCTGAGCCAATTGACCGGCGACGAGGTCCTACACGTCCAGAAGATGGCACCCAAGGGCATCGGCACGATGATCCGGGTGCGCGACGACCGCTCGTTCGGCTCGCTCATCTCGTTCGGACTGTCCGGGCGAACCTTCGAGCTGCTCGGTGACCACGGCTATCGGGCGACACCCCTGACGCCGCTCGACGCGGAAGAACTGATCGACGAACCGCGGTCGGCGCCCTTGCTGGCCGGGTACGCCGGCGAGCCACCCGTGGACCGGTCGGCGCTCACGGACTTGCTGGTGCGCATATCCACGCTGGTCGATGACATTCCCGAGGTACGCGAGGTGCACTGCGACCCCATCCTGGCCTCGCCCGACGGTGCGGCGGTGCTCAACGCCCTGATACGAATCGGTCCGGTGCCCACACGCGCGGACACCGGACCGAGACGACTGGCGTAGGTAAATCAGCTGGCGTACGCGCGCAAGCGTTCGGCGCGCTCGCCCTGACGCAGTTTGCCCATGACCTCGCGCTCGATCTGCCGCACACGTTCGCGGGACAACCCGAACATCCGACCGATCTGATCGAGTGTGCGCGGTTGGCCGTCGTCGAGCCCGTAGCGCATCCGGATGACCTGCTGTTCGCGCTCATCGAGAGTGGACAGCACCGACCGGATGTCGGAGTGCAGCAGGCCGGCTATCACCGCATTCTCCGCCGAAGTCGCTTCAGCGTCTTCGATGAAGTCTCCGAGCGGCGCCTCTTCGTCATTGCCCACAGGCATGTCGAGGCTCACCGGGTCACGGCTGTGATCGAGGAGGTCGGCGATCTTTTCCGCCGGGATGCCCGACTCGTTGGCCAGTTCGTCGTCGGTGGCCTCACGGCCGAGTTGCTGATGAAGTTCACGTTTGATGCGGGCGAGCTTGTTCACCTGCTCCACGAGATGGACCGGGAGCCGGATCGTGCGGCTCTGATCGGCCATACCGCGGGTGATCGCTTGACGAATCCACCAGGTCGCGTACGTGGAGAACTTGAATCCCTTGGCGTAGTCGAACTTCTCCATCGCACGGATCAGACCCAGGTTGCCTTCCTGGATGAGATCGAGCAACGGCATCCCGCGTCCGGTGTAGCGCTTGGCCAGCGACACCACGAGGCGGAGGTTGGCCTCGAGCAGGTGCGCACGCGCGTACTCGCCCTCGCGAACGATCACGGCGAGGTCGCGCTTCTTGGTGGCCGAGAGTCGCTTCTTGGTGGCCAGCAGATGCTTGGCGTAGAGGCCGGCCTCGATCTGCTTGGCCAGTTCGACCTCTTGCTCGGCATTGAGCAGTGCGGTGCGACCGATGCCGTTGAGATAGACGCGAACAAGATCAGCTGCCGGGGACTGCGCGTCGAGATCCTGCTCCGTCATCGCCGGACGGATGCGTGCGGGATCGTCGGCTACTCCAGTGGTCGTGGTTGCAGTGGTCGTGGTCGGGCGTGCAACTGTCGAGCGTGACATTCGGCCTCCTGACGTGAGTGCGTACACCCGGTTCAACGCGAACGGGTAGGGGAAAGTTCCCGGGGACGCCGACCCCCGGCGTCGACCGTGGGTGGTGTGACCAGCGTTTTTCCCGGCAGATGCAGCCGAGTACATGAGAAGTTGCTGAGAGTGTCGGTCAGTGGGAACGACGATCGCGATCGGAGCGCGACGGTTCGTCCGACGACTCGGCGGTGCCCTCGACGATCGTCGGATCGAGGGTCTGCCGATGCCCCTCGATCCCGGCCGGGCCGAGCACCGAGTGATCGACGCCGTATTTGTATTGCGCCACCTCGCCGCGCTTGCGCGGCGGCCGGTCGTTCGCGATGAGGACCGCGACCCATGGAATCGGGATGGACGCGGCGACGATGGCGAGCGCGAGCAGTCCGTTTCCGGTGGCGCTGTACACAATTCCGGCGATCACCAGCGCCGGCACACGAAACGCCATCAGGGTCAGATACTTGCGCACACGTGCCCGGTGCTGATCGTCGAGCGACTGCTGCGCACCGGTGATCAGAAAGGTCTGGGGGTCGGTACGGTGCCCCGATGATCCTTGTCTGCTCATACGTCCACCATCCCACTTCGCCGCGGCGGATGCACCGACGGGCCATCCGAATCGAACTCGCCGATCGAGGTCTCATGTAGGTCATTCGGAGCTGTACCCCTTTCGGCGTTGTCCCTCGCCCGTCGTCGTGGCGCACAATGGTCGGTATGGGAACTGAGACAATCGAGCGGCCGGACCTCGACGAGCGGACAGACGTCGACGAACGGCCCGATGCCGACACCACCGACCACGGCGACGACGATCGCCCCAAGTTCTTCCACTACGTGAAGAAGGACAAGATCGCCGAGAGCGCGGTCATGGGAAATCACGTGGTGGCCTTGTGTGGTGAGACATTCCCCGTCACCCGCTCGGCCAAACCCGGATCGCCGGTCTGCCCGAAATGCAAGAAGATCTACAGCCGGATGCGCAAAGGGGAGTGAGCTCGCCTGGCGTGCGGCCGGCTCACTCCGAGGTCGGTGGCGATGGAGGCGGCCGGCGTGACGGCCCGGCCGTACGCCCCCGCCGGATCGGTCCGGACGCCAGCCGGTCGGGCAACGTCTTGAGTTGACCGGTCACCTCCGCGGTCTGCGACGAAACCCAATCGCGCATCTGCGCTGACACCGGCGGTTTCGCCGGCCAGAACTCCTGTACCGCGGCATTGAACTCGGCGCCGACGACGATGGCGAAGCCGAGGAAGAACGTGAACAGCAGGAACGCCACCGGCGTCGCCAACGCGCCATAGCTGTACCCGGCGCGGGTGAGCTCGGTCAGGTAGATGCGCAGTATGTAGCTGGCGACCCAGAAGAAGATCCCGGCGACCACCGCTCCGCCCACCAGCCGGTGCCACGGCAGCGGGTTGGGCAGCGCCAGATGGTAAAGCGTGGTCAGCATGACCAGCAGTAGTACGGCCACGAACGGGAAGTAGCCGTAATCGATCAGGTGGGTGACGATCGGGTCCCACGAGTCCGGCACTATCTCGTGGAGGTAATTGGGCCCGAGGGCGACCAGCGGCAACACGAACACCGACGCCACCAGGAATCCCATGTAGACGAACAGCGCGAAGAATCGTTGCCATACGGGGTTGCGGACCTCGTGCTGTCCGTGGGCGCGCACGATCGACGCGACGAAACAAGACACCGCCGACGACCCGGCCCACAGCGAGATCACGAAGCCCGCCGAGATGACGACCACCCGGCCACGGCCGAGGACGTTGTCGACCGTGGGTCGGATGATCTCGTCGACGACGTTGGCGGAGAACGTACGGTCGGCGAAGGCCACGATGCGTTCGTAGATGACGTCGACCGTGTCCGGACCGAACCAGCCGGCGATGTAGCCGACACTGCCGAGCAGACCCAGCAGTAGTGGCGGTAGCGACAGTGCCTGCCAGAACGCGGCTTGGGCCGCCCAACCCACGATGCCGTCGTCCCACGCCTTGACGATGGTGCGCCACACCAGGCGGTGCAGATTCGGCAGCACAGGTCGACCGACCGACGGCGGTGTCTCGGCGGCCGCGTCGTCGACGCCTCGATCGGCATGGGAACGCCCCGGCCTTGTCCCCGTGCCCGAGTCCGGCATGTCCGTGTCGGGAGTCGCCGGCTCCGGGCCGTCCGGTGGTGCCGCGGCCGGGGGAGCGGCCTGTGGTCGAGACCGGTCCATGCCCGGCCGGGCCCCCAGGGGGCGGGTGGGATGGGTGTCGTCTATCGGGGTGGTCGGCGTCGCTGCCATCGGCGGGCCATCCGGTGGCGTCGGTGACGGGGCCGGACGTCGACGCGGTCGCGATCGGTCGGGTGGGATCGGGGCCGCTGATGCCGGATAGGGAGTACCTGCCGACGACGTGGTGTCCTCGGTGATCGGTACGGGGTTCCGGTTTCGACTGCTGATGGCTCCAGCATCCCTGATCCGGCGACGAAACGGGGCAACCGGGCCCCCGGTGGTGTGCCGTCGTCGATTCACCACCCGTCGGGGACGCTGCGCGAGTCGATCGGGTAGCCGCTCGGTGGTCCGGAGTACCATTGCTCGCGTCCCCTCCGACGGTTCTCACCCCGAGGGGACATTTCATGTCCCGAATGTGTCCCGAACGGACAGTCCGGTCAGACCAGGTGTCAGGAGCAGTGCACGAGTGACTTCAGCAGCCGACGGCACGGCAGCCGAAGAGGCAACCATCCCCCCAGGTCCACCACTGCGCGCGTGGCAGCGGCGGGCGTTGACGAAATACCTCACCCGCCGACCGGTCGACTTCATGGCCGTCGCGACGCCGGGTGCGGGTAAGACCACGTTCGGCCTGCGCGTGGCGCGTGAGCTCCTCGACGACCGCACCGTCGAGCAGATCGCCGTGGTGGCCCCGACCGAACACCTCAAGCACCAGTGGGCCGAGGCGGCCGCCCGGGTGGGCATCGCGTTGGACTCGAGGTTCCGCAACGCGACCGGACAGACCAGTTCGGACTATCACGGTGTGGCGCTGACCTATGCGCAGGTCGCCGCGCACCCGTCGCGGCACCGGGTGCGCACGGAGAACAGGCGCACGCTGGTGATCCTCGACGAGATCCACCATGGCGGGGACGCGAAGTCGTGGGGAGACGCGATTCGCGAGGCCTTCTCCGACGCCACCCGCCGCCTGTCGCTGACGGGAACGCCATTCCGTTCCGACGACTCGCCCATCCCGTTCGTGACGTATGAGCCCGAGCCGGGCGGGGTGCTGCGGTCGGTGGCCGATCACACCTACGGTTACGCCGACGCACTCGCCGACGGCGTCGTCCGTCCGGTCATGTTCCTCGCGTACAGCGGGCAGGCCAGCTGGCGTACCAGCGCGGGGGAGGAGTTCACGGCGCGGTTGGGTGAGCCACTGTCGGCCGAACACACCGCCCGCGCCTGGCGGACCGCGTTGGACCCGCATGGGGACTGGATTCCGTCGGTACTCGAGGCCGCCAGCACGCGGCTGCGACAGCTTCGCGCCGGCGGAATGCCCGATGCCGGCGGGTTGGTCATCGCGACCGACCAGACCGTCGCCCGCGACTACGCGGAACTACTCACCGCGATCACCGGTACCCGGCCGACGCTGGTGCTGTCCGACGATCCCAAGTCGTCCTCACGTATCGCCGAGTTCGCGGCATCGCGCGACGAGTGGATGGTGGCGGTGCGCATGGTGTCCGAGGGGGTCGACGTGCCTCGGCTGGCGGTGGGCGTGTACGCGACGAGCTCGTCGACGCCTCTGTTCTTCGCTCAGGCGATCGGTCGCTTCGTCCGTTCCCGGCGCCCGGGCGAAACCGCCAGTGTGTTCCTGCCGTCGGTTCCGGTGCTGCTCGACCTGGCCTCCAAGATGGAGGCCGAACGCGATCACGTCCTGGGTAAACCACATCGGGACAGCGACGGCCTCGATGACGCGCTGTTGATCGATGCCAACAAGCAAAAGGACGAAGAAGGCGAGGACGAGAAGGCCTTCCAGTCGCTGCACGCCGACGCCGAACTGGACCAACTCATCTTCGACGGCGCCTCCTACGGGACGGCGACGTTCTCGGGCAGCGACGAGGAAGAGGACTATCTGGGTCTACCAGGGCTCCTTGATGCCGATCAGGTGCGTGAGCTGCTTCGCAAACGGCAGGCCGAGCAGGTGTCACAGCGGTCGGCGGCCGGTCCTGCCCAGGTGATCGAGACCGCTGCGCCTGCGCGCCCGACCGGGGAGAATCTGCACGCCCTGCGCAAGGAGCTCAACACGCTGGTCGCGATGCACCACCATCGCACCGGTAAGCCACACGGCATGGTTCACAACGAACTTCGCGAGCGTCTCGGTGGTCCACCCACGGCGATGGCCACCGCCGAGCAACTCCGTGAGCGGATCTCCGCGCTGCGTGAGTGGCGCTGAATTAGGTACCCGCGGTTGGGCGCAACCTCGACGACAAGAGGCGCCCACTCGACGACAAACGGCGCCCACTCGAGAAACGGTGCCCATTCGACGGTGATACGACAGCGACCCGGCCGGATCACTCCGACCGGGTCGCGACATCGTGTGGACGATTCAGACCAATTCTTCGCTCGACTCCACGACTGCGGACAGCTCCACGAGCTTGGCCTCGTGCTCGTTGAAGTGGTGGCGGCAGAAGAGAAGCTCGCCACCGGCGGGCAGTACAGCCCGCACCTTGGCGGCCGCTCCGCAACGATCACAGCGATCGGCGGCGGTCAGCGGCATGGAGATCGGGGCTGTGGTGGCTGTGTCTGACATAGTTCCTCCGTCCCGGTCCGGCGGTGGCGTCGTTGCCGGTCGCCTTTCCCTTCGTGAGCCGACACATCGGTCTGATGCGTCACCCTCACCCTTTCAGACGTATGAGCGTTTCGTATTGTTCCGCGGGTCGCCCGGGTGTGTCGTCACTCACCGTTAACCCGTGCTGCTCCAGCGGCAACACGCGCTCAATCCGAGTTTACGTGTGCTGAGACAACGCTCACACGAGCCCAGCACATCGTCGTCGACCATGTGTGCTCGGAGTCGCATCAGCCCACGGCCGGGGTACCGGTCGGCTCAGCGGCCTCATCGGGTTCGCGCTCCACAGCCTCGGCCTGCTCGGCACGCAGCCGACTGACGGCGTCCGACGACTCGTTCTCGCGGTCACGCAGGTACTCCCGCAGCGAGTACGCGAAGGCGGCCACCGAGAGCACGATGATCGTGAGGTAGATGCCCGTCTGTGCGGTCGACGGGACGTCGACGAGATCGCTGCGCAGCAGGCTGCGGGTGTTGGTGAGCACGATCAGACCACCGACCGAGGCGCCGAGCAGCCGCGGCGGGATGTGCCGGACCAGCCAGGCCGCTATCGGGGCAGCGATGATCCCACCGACCAGGATCGCGCCGACCCATGCGAAGTTGATCCCTTGCGAGCCCAGACTCACCAGGAAGCCCAGACTCGCGGCCACCGCGATGATGAACTCGCTGGTGTCGATGGAACCGATGACCTTGCGCGGTTCGAGTCGCCCGCTGGCGAGTATGGCCGGGGTGCCGACGGGCCCCCAACCGCCGCCACCGGTGGCATCGACGAAACCGGCGACGAGTCCCAGCGGGGACAGGAACCGCTTGCGCAGCGGCTTGCCGAGATGCTGACGCGGGATGCCCTGGAAGGTGAACCGGGTCAGGATGTAGAGACCCAGCAGCAACAGGATGATGGCCATCAGCGGAGCCGCAGCCTCGGTGGAGAGATTCGACAACACGGTCGCGCCGAGAAACGCGCCGATCGCGCCGGGCAGGGCGATGCGTCGGACGACCTTCCAGTCGACGTTGCCGAAGCGCCAATGCGATACCCCGGACACGAGTGTGGTCCCGATCTCGGCCAGGTGGACCGTGGCCGACGCGGCGGCGGGGTTGGCCCCGATGGCCAACAACAGGGTGGTGGTGGTGACGCCGTAGGCCATGCCGAGGCTGCCGTCGACGAGTTGAGCGGCGAGACCGACCAGGCCGATCAGGACGATGGTGCGCATGCGATGAGAACTTTCGGTTCAAATGACTCGGGGTTGTGCGGACACGCACCGGTAGCCGGGAAACCCTGGCAGACGCTGGCGCGATGGGGTACGCGCCGCGGCATCTCGATCAGATCGGGCCGCGGCGCCGCAGACACAGCATCGACGCCACCCTCAGGAGGTCGATGGCTCGTCGGGTCACCAGCATGCGGAGAATCGTAAGGGCAGACAGACCCGATTCGTGCATTTGGCGCGGTCGGGAGAATCCGACCGCGCACAACTCTTGACAAGCCGGCTGCCGGATGGTTTAAGCAACGACCAATGAATGTCGACTCCGAGCCTGTGCTGCTGCACCTGTGTGCCCGCGTCGAATGGGAGCAGTCGCGCCGGGCCGGATCTCACGAACCGCCGTCGCTCACCGAAGTCGGGTTCATCCACCTCTCTGGGCCCGCTCAGGTCCATCTCCCCGCCAACCGGCTGTATGCCGGACGCGACGACCTCGTGCTGCTCGTCATCGACCCGGACCGGCTGTCGGCGCCGGTCGTCTGGGAACCGGGAGTGCCGTCTGATCCTGAGGGGATGCGGTTCCCCCATCTCTACGGCGCATTGCCGGTCGATGCCGTCATCGACGTACACCCATATAAGGCGAACGCGGACGGTGCTTTCGCACCGCCCGCGTTCGTGACGAAGATCTCCGGGTCGGATTCGGACCCATCGAGCCGAGATCAGTCCAGGTAGTCGCGCAGCACCTGCGACCGCGACGGGTGCCGCAACTTCGACATCGTCTTCGACTCGATCTGGCGGATACGTTCGCGCGTCACGCCGTAGACCTGACCGATCTCGTCGAGGGTCCGTGGCTGGCCGTCGGTGAGACCGAAGCGTAGCCGGACCACACCGGCCTCGCGTTCGGACAGCGTCTCCAGCACCGACTGCAGCTGGTCTTGCAGCAGGGTGAAACTCACGGCGTCCACCGCGACCACGGCCTCGGAGTCCTCGATGAAGTCACCGAGTTGGCTGTCGCCCTCGTCGCCGATGGTCTGGTCCAGTGAGATCGGTTCACGCGCGTACTGCTGGATCTCCAGCACCTTCTCCGGCGTGATGTCCATCTCCTTGGCGAGCTCCTCCGGTGTGGGCTCGCGGCCGAGATCCTGGAGCAGTTCGCGCTGGATCCGGCCCAGCTTGTTGATGACCTCCACCATGTGCACCGGGATGCGGATGGTGCGTGCCTGGTCGGCCATCGCACGGGTGATCGCCTGCCGGATCCACCACGTCGCGTAGGTGGAGAACTTGTAGCCCTTGGTGTAGTCGAACTTCTCCACGGCGCGGATCAGACCGAGGTTGCCCTCTTGGATGAGATCCAGGAACGCCATACCGCGACCGGTGTAGCGCTTGGCCAGCGACACCACGAGCCGGAGGTTTGCCTCGAGCAGGTGGTTCTTGGCACGGTTTCCGTCGCGGGAGATCCAGTTCAGGTCGCGTTTGGCGGCGGTGCTGATCTTCTCGCCGGAATCGACGATCCGGCGCAGCCGCTCGGTTGCGAACAGGCCGGCTTCGATGCGCTTGGCGAGTTCGACCTCCTCCTCGGCGTTGAGCAGGGCGACCTTGCCGATCTGCTTCAGATAGGCGCGGACGGAGTCGGCCGACGCGGTGAGTTCGGCGTCCTTGCGGGCCTGGCGGAGTGCCTCGGATTCTTCTTCGTCCCAGACGAAGTCACCGGAGGTCTTCTCCTTGCTGTCCGCTTTGGCCTTGGTGCCGGTGGCCTTCGTCGCCGCAGGTGCGGTCTCGGCGTCGGCCGTGTCGTCGTCCTCGTCATCATCGGAGGAGTCGTCGTCGGAGGCGTCATCGTCCTCGTCGACCTCGATGTCGTCGATCTCGACATCGTCGCCGAGTTCGGTATCGGGACCATCGATGTCGTCGATGGTGCCGCTGTCGTCGAGATCTTCGGTCGACTCGCCGTCGGATTCGGCAGGCTTGGTGCCCTTCTTCGGGGCGCGCTTGCTCGCCGCCTTCTTTGCTGCCTTTTTCGCGGGTGCCTTGCGGGCGGTGGCCTTCTTGGCGGCTTTCTTGGCGGTCCGTTGGGCCGGCGCAGGCTCCGTGGCGGTAGTTGCGTCTGTCGATTCGTCGACGTCGGCCTGTCGGGTCTTGGTGGCTGCCACGTACAACCTTTCGGAACTGACTCGTGTATCCACCGACGGCGGCGCACGCCGACGCGGATCAGGGGCTTGATTTCTCGGTGCGCGATGACCGGTGTGGACCATTGTAACGACATCGCCTCGCACCATGTGGCAAAGCCCTGGTCAGGCCACGTCGCGATCCGCCCCGATCACCTCCACGAGGCGGTCAGGCGCGTAGCCCGGCGGTCACCGCCATCGCCGCGCCGACGATACCCGCGGTGTTCTTCAACGTCGCGGGCACGACCGGTGTCGAGTTGGTGAGGAACGGCACCCATTTGTCACTCTTGCGACTGATACCACCGCCGATCACGAAGACCTTGGGCCAGAACAGAACTTCGTAGGCCTCGAGAACCTTGGAGACCTTGCCGGCCCACTTCTCATAGCTCCAGCCCTTGTCTTCTTTCACCTTCGACGACGCCCGGTGTTCGGCTTCTTTGCCGTCGACGATCATGTGCCCGAGCTCGGTGTTGGGTACCAGCGTGCCGTCGATCAGGATCGCCGAGCCGATGCCGGTGCCCAGAGTCAGCAGCATCACGACGCCGTCCACATCGGCCGCCGCACCGTAGCGGTCCTCGGCCATCCCGGCGGCGTCGGCGTCGTTGAGCACCGAGACCTGCCGACCCCCCAGATGCGAGCTGAACAGCTCGTAGACGTCGGTGTCGATCCAGCCCTTGTCGATGTTGGCTGCGGTGCGCATGATGCCGTCGGTGACCACGCCGGGCAGGGTGATGCCGACCGGTCCGGTCCACCCGAAGTGTTCGACGACCTCGGCCACACCGCCGGCCACGGCCTCTGGCGTCGAGGGCTGAGGTGTGAGCACTTTGAAGCGCTCGCCGACCAGCTCGCCGCTGTCGAGGTCGACGATGCCGCCCTTGATTCCGGAACCACCGACGTCGACGCCGAATCCGAGGTTGGTGGGGGTGGCTGTCTCGGTGCTCGCTGCCTCGGCATCGCTCATGTCCGGGTCCTCTCTGATCGAACCGTCGGGTTCCCCGTACTCGGGGAAATCGTGTGCGACCTAGGCTATCCAGCGCGCGGACGCGACGCTGTGGTCGACACCAACTCGTCATCGTTGCCGGTCCCGGTGTTCACCGCTCATCCCGCCGCGACGCGGCCGGTGTCGGTGTGCTGACATGGTGGCGTGACCGATGATCCCGGCTTCGACGAACTCGAGCGTGTCGCAATCGATGTGGCACAACGTGCCGCCGCCCATGTACGGGTCCGGCGATCCGAGTTGTTCGGCGCCCGGCCCGGTCACGACCCCGGCGCGGTCGATACCGGATCGGACCGATCCACCCAGGCGCCGGCCGTCAGCACCAAATCGACGCCCACTGATCCGGTGACGCTCGCCGACACCGAGACCGAACAGCTCGTCCGATCCGAATTGCGCGCACGCCGGCCCGGCGACGAGGTGTTGGGCGAGGAAGCGGGTGGCTCGGTCGATGTGCCGTCCGGAGTGCGCTGGGTGGTGGACCCCATCGACGGAACCGTGAACTTCATGTACGGCATCCCGGCCTATGCGGTCTCGGTTGCCGCCCAGGTGGACGGTCGTTCGGTTGCCGGTGCGGTGGTGGATGTGGCGCGTGCGATCACGTACTCCGCGTCGCTCGGCGCAGGTGCACGCCTCGACGCCGGCACCGGGCCGATTGCGCTGGCCTGTAACCCGATCGATCGTGTCGAGCTCGCCCTGGTCGCGACGGGTTTCTCCTATGACGCGCGCCGTCGGGCCGAGCAAGGGGCCATCGTCGCCGAGTTGCTGCCGCAGGTTCGTGATCTGCGGCGGGTCGGCGCGGCCGCCTTGGATCTGTGCATGGTCGCAAGTGGTGCGGTGGATGCGCATTTCGAACACGGATTGAGCCCGTGGGACTGGGCGGCCGGCGGATTGATTGCCGCCGAGGCGGGCGCAGTGGTGCACACCCCGCCACCGGATTCGCGCTCGTCGGACGGTCACGTCACTATCGCGTGTGCGCCCGGCATCGCCGACGACTTCATCGAGGTTCTCGACCGACTCGGGGCACGCAGGACCATGTCCGCCGACGCGGGACACTAGCCTCGATCTTTCACGTGGCCGGCGTTTGTGGTGGTCAGCGGGTCAGCGTGGGGTGAGCAGGGGCGATTCCCGGCGTTCGGTCGCCGGCTGTTCGAGGTCCTTGGTTGTTCGGGTGGGAGCGACGGCTCAGGCGGTCTGCAAGGTGGTCCAGGCGGTGTCGAGGAGGTCGAGGTAGGGCCAGTCTCGGGGGAGGTGCAGTCGCCGTCGCCGCCCGGTATGCACGATGCGTCCAGCGACCGAGAACAGACGCAGGCGCAGCTTCTTGGGTGCCCATCGGCGTACCGGACTGTGTTCGTGGAATCCCAATGTTTGGGTCCAAGCGATCAATTCTGCGGCCAGGGACACGATTTCGAGCCACAGCTGGTTGTGCGCGAAACCGTGGAAAGGCAGATTACGCATCTCGGTGTCTTTGAGGCTGCGGATACGGTCCTCGGCACGGGCACGCTGGCGGTGACGCACCTCGAGCATTGGCAGTGTCCAGCCTGGTCCTCGGGTGTTGGTGGCAAAGCAGGTGATACGCCAGCCGTCTTCGTCGGTGAGTCGTAGTTGCGCGCCGGGGTGGGGGCGTTCGCGGCGCGCGATAATCCGCATCCCGACAGGCCACACGTTAAGGCCACTGAGGTGATCGCGGGTCGTGGTGGGCATCCAGGCGGTCAGTTCGGCGACCTGGGCTCCGTCGCGAGCCTCGCCGTCACCGTTGAGTGCTGCGCGCCACGCCTGCACAGGGATCGTGGCGATTGCAGCCCGGATCGGGTCGCTGACCCCGAATCCGATGGAGTACTGCAACCTGGCGTCGGTGATGTGATGCAAAAACGCTTTCGAACAGCCACCGGTGTCGGTACGCACCAACACCTGAGCACGGTCGGTGGCCGGTAACTGGGCCAGCGCTGCATCGAGGACAGCG
The DNA here is from genome assembly GCF_044543825.1 of Gordonia sp. NPDC062954. Lineage (NCBI taxonomy): Bacteria > Bacillati > Actinomycetota > Actinomycetes > Mycobacteriales > Gordoniaceae > Gordonia > Gordonia sp. NPDC062954. Next base: position 248,561 of record NZ_JBITWL010000003.1, read on the forward strand.
ATGTGGTCAGCAGCACCCATCGCGGCGGAGGCATTTCCCGCTCGCAACGTCAGCACCAGGGGTTCTCCGGTGCCGTGTTCGCCATGGTCGACCAACGCACACATCGGATGAAACCCGAACGTGCGTTTATAGGTCGGTGCAGCCGACTCTTTCTCGGAGTGCGCGGTCACCACGGTGGCATCGACATCGACGATGACCTGCCCCGAAAGGCTGGAACCGAGCGGACGGCGCTGTGACCACACCCGGTCGCGAGCCCGCACCCGCGCGTCGCGGATCGCCGAGAGCGCCTCGTCCCCACCGGCCGCCAATGCCGACAGCACCCGCGATGCCGTCGCATCCGAGGCCACCGTGCCGAACACCCCGGGTTGTGCGCGCAGCACCGCCAGATCAGCCATGCAGTCACCACCCAATGCCAGCACCATCGCCTCATCGACGAGGACCTTCGCAGGATCGTGCAGAGCGCGATCGGACCGCCATGGCGCCAGCGCGTCTGAGAGCACCGCGTCCAGCCCCGAGAGCCGAACCGCCTCGCGTAACAACACTGCCCCCGACGAGGAGACCAGCGACTCGTGGCCGCGTCTAACAACCAACCGTGGATACCAGCTACCCTTCACCTGCGGAGTGCCTCTCTGCTCGGCGGACCTTGACCTTCGACAAGCCAAGAATCCCCCAGCAGACAGGCACTTTCGCGTATCACACGCCGCCCATCACCCAGCCACGTGAAAGATCGAGGCTAGGGACGCGCTCCACCGCGTCGAGGGCGCTGATTCTGCTCGAGTGCGCAGAAGGCCGGAGTCGACGTCGGGTGGCTCTGCGCTACCCAGTGCCCAGTCAACGGGAAATGGTGCCCAGTCAACGCTCGGGTAGGTGGGACTGGCCGCTCGGTCGAGGGCGGTCAGCAGGACGAGGAGTGCACTGCCTTGACGAGACCGGGGTCCGCACCGGTCTGGGGGTTCTTCGGATCGGCCGAGCGTAGAGCCTCCAATGCGGCCTGCGCGTCCTGGGATTGTTCCCGGGCCTCGTAGTACTCGCCGAGCGCGACATCGACGGAATTGTCGGTTCGGCCGTCGAGGACGGGCTGCGCGCAGGGTAGTGCCAGCCACACCGCCGCGGCGGCGGACTGGCCGGCCGGCCCGAATCGAATCTGCGCATAGCACGCCAGGTCGCGATTGGGATACACGGTGTCGTCGGCATACGGGGCATCGGCGACCGGGGTGAAGCCCTGGGCCGTCAGGTCATCGGACACCGACCGGGCGGCACCGCGCTGAGACGACGCGTTGAGCACACGGACCTGGAAGGTGGACAGCGCCGCCGGGGTCACCTCGAGCATCTCGTCCCGGTCGGCCGCGGCCAGCTCCGGCGGCTCCGCGGCCGGAGTCGCCGGGGGCGGAGCGGACGGATCCGCTGATGCGGGTGTGGGTTGGTTGCATGCGGTGGGGATCGCGGCGGGCCCCGATTCGCCCAATGCCACCGCCCACGTGATCACCGCGGCCACCAGCAGCACGACTGCGGCGATGATCGCCGGACGTGCCCGGCGCCGCCGGAACGGACGACCTCTGGCGTCAACCGATGTTCCCCCGGTAATTTGCGACACCACCGCGAATCGGCTCCTTCTCACCTCGACCTGCGGCACCACTCTAGAGGGTCGGCGCCGGCGCTCGGCGTAGACAGGCCGGTGGACCCGTTGTCTCGGCCGAACGGGCCGGCTTCGCCGATGGAACACGCCAGGGAATGATCCGAATGGCTCCGCCGTTGACCCAGCGGCATCGGTGCACTAGGCTTCGGGCGCCCGCCCTCCGAAGCAGACGGAAGGCATGCGAGTCGGATGTGATGAAAATCACTCCGATCTGCAGGGTCCTGGGTAACGAATTGCACCGGTCATGACGTTGAAGTGACGCCCGACGGCAAGACAATCCCGGCGGGTCCGCGCACCTACGTTTGTCCGGCCACAAGCCTGGACAACCGAGAGCGCTCGCACACTCTCACATAGGTAAGGCACACAATGGCTACTGATTATGACGCGCCACGTCGCACAGACACCGAGGATCTGAACGAGGACTCGCTCGAGGAGCTGAAGGCCCGCCGCAGCGAGGCGCAGTCGGCTGCCGTCGACGTCGATGAGGGCGACACCGCGGAATCCTTCGAACTCCCCGGCGCCGATCTCTCGGGCGAGGAGCTCTCGGTTCGGGTCATCCCGAAGCAGGCCGACGAATTCACCTGCACCAGCTGCTTTCTCGTCTATCACCGCAGCCGGCTGGCGCGGGAGAACGGCAACTCGCGGATCTGCGTGGACTGCGCCTGACGAGCGCCGCAGACTCGCGGCTCAGCACCACAAATGCACCCAGAATGAATGGGGCGGGCCGACCGAAATCGGGCCCGCCCCGTCGTTCATCCCGCCCTCTTGTTCATCCCCGCCGGGTCAGTCGGCGATACCGGCCTCGGCGGCGGCGTCCGGCACGTCGAGCGCGGCGAGCAGTCCGGCCGGGTCGCGCGTGGACACCAGCCAGTACGGGGTGGGGTCGTCCGGGTCGTCGAGCACGAGCAACACCATCGTCTTCACCCAGGCGCGGTGCATGAGGAACGCGGCCGGATCCAGTTGTCGACCGAGTGCGGCACTCTTGGCGGTCGCCGGCACGGTTGCGCCGCGTGCGATGACGCCGCGCGGCAGGCGCGCCCGACCGGCGTGTAGCTCCCGCTCGGCGGTGACCCGGACCGAGACCCGCCCCATCGACCACAGCACCGAGGCACACAACACGCCCACCACGACGTAGCCTGCGACACTCCACGCCGACCGGTGCGCGGACAGCTGAATCTCGTAGCCGACGACGCCGGTCACCACGGCGGCGGCCAGCCACCACCACCAGGGCACCCTCAGGCGTTCGGCGAACCGGTCCGACGCCGGATGGCGTTCTGTCGCCGGGTGCTGCGCGCCATTTCTTGACTCACCTGGGCCGTCGCCGGAGGGACGACCGGCCGGATCATCAGCTGCTTCAGGGGGAGTCACGCGACCAGCGTAGTCTGCCCTCGTGGCGCCGAATTCTCCCACCGTGACAAACGACCGGGGCGACGCGAGCGAACCGATCGCCCTCCGCCGACTCGACCCCGACATTCCTGTGCCCACCCGCGCGCATGCCGGCGACGCCGGTGTCGACTTGTGTTCGACGATCGACCTCGAGTTGCCGCCCGGTCGGCGGCAGCTGGTCGGTACCGGGATCGCGGTGGCGTTGCCGATCGGCACGGTCGGGCTGGTCCATCCGCGGTCTGGGCTCGCCGCACGCGCCGGCCTGTCCATCGTCAACAGCCCGGGCACCATCGATGCCGGCTACCGCGGCGAGATCAAGGTGTGCCTGATCAACCTCGACCCCGACGAGTCGATCGTGATCACCCGCGGAGACCGGATCGCGCAGTTGCTCGTGCAGCGCGTCGAGTTACCGGACTTCGTCGAGGTAGACGAGCTCGACGAGACCAGCCGTGGACTCGGCGGACACGGTTCCAGCGGTGGACACGCGATTCTGGCCGCGGCGGCACCCGATGGTGACCGCGGATCGGATCACCCGACGACACGTGACATCGAGGAGTAGACGACATGGCAGCCAACGACGATGACACCGACGGCGACCTGCGCATCGGCACCGCCCAGGGGCCGTACGACATCGAAGCGCTGACGACGCCGGCCGAGGAGCTCGGGAACTCCCATCTCGACCTCGGATCGGTGTTGGTCCCGGTGGTCGAGGGTGGTCAGGTGACCGTCGAGATGTCGGCCGATCATCAGCCGGAAGCCGTTTATCTGGTGACGCCACATGGGCGCATAAACGTCAGCGCCTTCGCGGCACCGAAATCACCGGGCCTGTGGCGTGAAGTGGTGCGCGAGCTCGCCGAGTCGCTGCGTGACGAGGGTGCGTCGGTGGCGGTCGAGGATGGCCACTGGGGTAGGGAGGTGGTCGCCACCGTGCCCGGCGGCGTGCATCGTTTCCTCGGTGTGGACGGGCCGCGGTGGATGGTCCGCTGCGTCGCCAGCGGACCCGATGACCGCGCCGATGAACTGGGCCGGTTGGCGCGCGCGGTGCTGGCCGAGTCGGTGGTGCGCCGCGGCACGGAACCGTTTCCGCCGCGCGACCCGCTGCCGGTGGTGTTGCCGCCGGTGCTGGCGGAGCAGGTCGCTGCGGCACAAGAGCAGATGGCGCAACAACAGGAGGCCGGCTCGCAGGGTGAGTCGACGCCCGGCGTCGCTCCGCAATCGGCTGCGCCCGACATCGCGCAGCCGCAGTCCGACGACCCCGAACCGATGCCGCGCTCATCCGGTTCGGCGATGCAGCGCCTCCGGCGCGACCGGCGAGGCTGATCGTCCCGATTCGCCGTGCCCGGACGTGATCAGCGCAGCGTTTGCCACCCGCGAGCACAGCGCAAGCCGAGCGTCGACGGATCGTTGCCCCACTCGTCGAGGGTCACCTCGTTCAGCACCGCACGCGGTGCCGCGCGCACCCAGGAGCGACCGACCGCCAGCGGGTGAACCGGGTCATCGACGGCCGCGGTCACCGCGAGCGGCGCCGACAGTGTCGAGATCTCGGTCATCGTCGGCCCGTGGAATTGCGCAGCCTGGGTCAGATGGCCGCCGAGCGCCGGATGCAGCGCGCGCCATGACCGGCTCAGCTCGGTCGCCAGCCAGGGCGGGCTCGACGCGGCCATCGCCGCGATCGTCGTCTCCAGACCGTCACGTGCCAGGGCCGCGGCCGTGGCCGCCGCCCCCGCTGCCCCCGGAGCCTTTGCGGGGTCCCCACTCCATGCCGGCAACGCCGCCCACACTCCCGCGCAGTCGTGGTTTAACGCCCAGGCCAGCGCGATCGCTGCGCCGATCGACACCCCACCGACCACGAGCGGACCCGACGTCGCCGCCATCTCGTCGAGGCGTCGGAGATGTCCGTCCACGAGGTCGGTCGAGGGTTCGAGCGCCACCAGTGTCAATCCGCATCGAGCGGCGGCGGGGCCGAATGCCCGGCGGACGAAATCGGCGTCCGAACCGGTTCCGGGAATGGCCACGAGCTTCTGCGCAACCGGGCGAACCGGCGGGCGTGTCGCGGGCATGTCATGATCATGCCCGACGTTGTACCCAGAGTACGGACGGGATTACGCTGGCGACTGTAAGCAGGGTCGGCGAATCCGCCCCACAATGTTTCACCAATGTCTCGACGAGAGACGCGTCACCCAAGGGGAGGGTGCGATGCCTACCACCGGCTACCTGAAGCGGTTGACCCGCAGGCTGACCGAAGATCTCGGCGACGCCGACGCCGTGGAGATCGCCGAGGAGTCGCGTGCCTCCGGCGCCCAGCGCGCCGCGGAGTGCTGTCGTGGCGACGAGGTAACGATGCACGGCGAATTGCGGTCAGTGGAGACCTGCTCACGTGCGGCAAAGGTCGGCGTCAAAGCGGAGTTCTTCGACGGGTCGGACACCGTGATGCTCAAATGGCTCGGTCGCAATCGGATCCCGGGGATCGAACCGGGCCGCAAGATCACTGTGCGGGGCCGACTGGCCGAACATGACGGCACCAAGCTCATCTACAACCCGTATTACGAACTCCAGGGCCCCGACGACGAATGACGTCGTCGCCAGACCCGTCGGAACCCACACTCGGTGGCGCACCCGAATCCGATGTTCGCCCGTCTGTGCTGGAACAGATGGGTGGCGTATCCGGGCTGATCTATTCGACGGTGCCCATCGTCGTCTTCGTGCCCGTCAACTCCGCGTGGGGACTCACGGCGGCGATCGTTGCGGCGCTCATCGCGGCGCTGGCCGTGTTCGTGATCCGGCTACTCCGCCGCGAACCCTTGAACCCGGCGATCTCCGGTCTGATCGGGGTCGCGATCTGTGTGTTCATCGCCTACCGGACCGGCGACGCCAAGGGTTACTTCCTGTTCGGCATCTGGACCACGCTGGCCTACGCGATCGTGTTCGTGGGGTCGATCCTGGTGCGGTGGCCGTTGGTGGGTGTGATCTGGAATCTCATCAGCGGCGAGGGTATGGACTGGCGCCGACACCGCAAGACCTTGCGTGCCTACGATCTCGCAACGGCCTTCTGGGCACTGGTCTTCGCCGCCCGATATCTGACGCAATCCGAACTCTACGATCACGGCAGCACCGGCTGGCTTGCGGTCTCCCGGATCGCGATGGGGTGGCCGCTGACCGCGCTGGCGGTGCTGGCGACGGTGCTGCTGGTGCGCCGCGCGAGCAAGGAGGAGGATCGGATCGTGGCCGACGAGCAGTCCGATCCCGAAGTCGCCGAGACCGACACCGGCCGGCACTGACCCCGGCGCCGGGTCTCCTCGATCGGTTCAGTTACCCAGGCGCATCGCTTCGTAGAGCGCCGGTTCCGCCTCGGCCGGAGCGATGAAAACCAATTCGTCGCCGCCCTCGATCGGGTCGTCGTTCTGCGGCACGATGACCCGACCGCCGCGCAGGATGGTCACGAGTGCGGCGTCGCGGGGTAGCGCGAGTTTGCGAACGGGTTTACCCGCCAGCGGTGTGTTGGCCGGCAAGGTGAGTTCCACCAGGTTGGCCTGTCCCTGACGAAACGTCATCAGACGCACCAGGTCTCCGACAGACACCGCCTCCTCGACCAGGGACGCCAGGATGCGGGGGGTCGAGACGGCGACGTCGACGCCCCAGTCCTCGTCGAACAACCACTCGTTGCGGGGGTCGTTGACACGTGCCACCACCCGATTGACTGCGAACTCGGTCTTGGCGAGCAGGCTCACCACGAGGTTCGCCTTGTCGTCGCCGGTGGCCGCGACCATCACGTCATAGGTCTGCAGCTCGGCCCGTTCGAGATTGCTGAGCTCGCACGCATCGGCCTGTACCCAGTTCGCGTCGGGCACGGCTCCGGGATCGATATGGGCCGACTTGCGTTCGAACAGCGTCACCTCGTGCCTGTTGACCAGCAACTCCCGCGCGATCGAGCGCCCGACCGCGCCCGCACCGGCGATGGCAACCTTCATCGTCTTCTCCCTCAGCTGAGTCAGTCGGATGTGATCCGCGGGGACCGGGCAGTGGCGCGAGCGGCATCGAGCTGCTCGGTCGGGATCGCCGCATAGATGAGGTCATCTTGCTGCACAACGGTTTTCGCATCAGGAAGGATTGGGTTCCCCAGTCGGTTCAGGAAGGCGATCCGCCCACCGGTCTCTTCCTGGAACTTGCCGACCTTCACCCCGATCCAGGATTCGTCGACCTCGAGTTCGGCGATGACCAATGACCCCGACGGATCTCGCCATTCGATGGTGGTGGAGGTCTCGCCGAGCGCCGAGACGAATCGCTCCGTCGTCCACGGCACGGTGGCGACGGTGGGGATGCCGAGCCGTTCGTAGACCTGCGCGCGTTTTGCGTCGTAGATGCGTGCGACGACGCGTTCGACCCCGAAGGTCTCCCGCGCGACACGCGCGGAGATGATGTTGGAGTTGTCCCCGGAGGACACCGCCGCGAACGCGTCGGCCTTCTCGATACCCGCGCGCGTCAGTACATCCCGGTCGAAGCCGACGCCCACCACGGTGGTGCCGACGAACTGCGGGCTCAGCCGGATGAACGACGACTCGTCACGGTCGATGACCGCGACGTCGTGGCCCCGCTTCTGCATGGCCATCGCCAGCGATGAACCCACGCGACCGCACCCCATGATGACTACCTGCACGTGCACCCTTCCGACTGTGCGGACATCCCGCGACGACGATGCAAGCGCGGTACGGACCCATCGAACCTACCGCGCACACCGACGTGTCGGGCGACGACGTTACACATCCGTGGTGGCCGGATCGATGCGGCCGGTCCCTTGTGGCCTTTGTCTACTACACGCTCTAGTGTTGCCTGGTGTCCACCGTGTCCAAGGTGTCCGTAGCGACCAAACGGATTCTGCTCGGCCGCCCGTTCCGCAGCGACAAACTGGGTCACACCCTGCTGCCCAAGCGCATCGCGCTGCCGGTGTTCGCTTCCGACGCGATGTCTTCGGTGGCCTACGCACCGCAGGAGATCTTCCTGGTGCTGTCCATCGCCGGACTCAGTGGTCTGGTCTTCACCCCGTGGGTGGCAGTAGCGGTCGCCGTCGTGATGATCGTGGTGGTGGCCAGCTACCGGCAGAACGTGCACGCCTATCCGTCCGGTGGCGGTGACTACGAGGTGGCGACGGTCAACCTCGGTCCCAACGCCGGACTCACTGTGGGCAGCGCGCTGCTGGTCGACTATGTGCTCACCGTCGCGGTGTCGATCGCGTCGGCCGCCGAGAACGTGGGCTCGGCCATCCCGTTCGTCTCCGAACACAAGGTGTGGTTCAGTGTCGCCGCGATCGCGTTGCTCGCCGCGGTCAACCTGCGCGGGATCAAGGAATCGGGGGCAGTACTCGCGATCCCCACCTACGCCTTCATCTTCGGTGTCTCCGCGATGCTGATCTGGGGATTCCTGGAGATCTTCGTGCTGGGTGAGGACATCCAGTCCGAGACGGCCGATTTCGAGATCCGCGCCGAGGACAGCCACCTCGTCGGTATCGCTTTCGTGTTCCTGATCGCCCGGGCGTTCTCCTCCGGATGTGCCGCGTTGACCGGCGTGGAGGCCATCAGCAACGGCGTTCCGGCCTTCCGGAAACCCAAGTCCCGCAACGCGGCGACCACACTGCTGCTGCTCGGAGCTTTTTCCATCACGCTGCTGATGGGTATCGTCCTGCTCGCCCAGCAGATCGGCGCCAAGTACGTCGAGAACCCGGAGCAGGATCTCATCGGCGCCCCGGAGGGGTATCAGCAGAAGGCGATGATCGCCCAGCTGGCACATGCGGTGTTCGACTCGTTCACGCCGGGCTTCTACTTCGTCGCGACCGTCACCGCACTGATCCTGATCTTGGCCGCCAACACCGCATTCAACGGGTTCCCCGTGCTCGGCTCGGTGCTTGCGCAGGACCGGTACCTGCCGCGTCAGCTGCACACCCGCGGTGATCGGCTCGCTTTCAGCAACGGCATCGTGTTCCTCGCGGTCGCCGCGATGGTCTTCGTGATCGCGTTCGGCGCGCAGGTCACGTCGCTGATCCAGCTCTACATCGTCGGGGTGTTCGTCTCGTTTACGCTCAGCCAGACGGGCATGGTCCGACATTGGACACGTCACCTGCGGACCGAGACCGACCCGCATGCGCGCCACCGGATGCAGCGGTCGCGGGTGATCAACGCTGTCGGCCTGGTGATGACGGCGACCGTGTTGGTGGTGGTGCTGGTGACCAAGTTCACCCAGGGCGCCTGGATCGCGATCCTCGCGATGGTGGTGTTGTTCGTGTTGATGAAGCTGATCCACCTGCACTATTCGACCGTGCAGCGCGAACTCGAGCGGGCCGACGAGGATTCGGTGCTGCCCAGCCGCACTCACTCGATCGTGCTGGTCTCCACGCTGCATCTGGCCACCCGTCGCGCCGTGCTCTACGCCCGGGCAACGCGACCCGACGTCCTGGAGGCGATCACCGTCAACGTCGACGACCGCGATACACGCAAGCTGGTATCGCAGTGGGAGGCAAGTGAGGTCTCGGTGCCGCTGAAGGTGATTGCGTCTCCGTACCGGGAGGTCACCCGCCCGGTCATCGACTATGTGCGTCGGGTGCGTCGCGAATCGCCGCGCGACGTGATCACCGTCTTCATTCCCGAATACGTGGTCGGGCATTGGTGGGAGCAGATCCTGCACAACCAGTCGGCGCTGCGCCTCAAGACACGGTTGCTGTTCGAACCGGGCGTCATGGTCACGTCTGTGCCGTGGCAGCTCAACTCGTCGATCCGACTCAAGAATCGCGACCTCGAGTACTCGGCGCCGGGGGACACGCGCCGGGCCCTGGGCAGCGACCTCGACGACCGGTGACAGCACGGTGAGCACAACCGACGACGATCCCCGCGAGATCGTGCTGCGGCCCGACCGTCCGGCCAACGGTGGCGAGGCGGTCGGTCGACTCGACGGTCTGGTCGTCTTCGTCCGGGATGCGATCCCGGGTGAACTGGTCCGGGCTCGGATCGTCGACGACAGCCGGGAGCGCTTCGTTCGAGCCGAGGTCGTTGAGATCATCGAACCCTCGCCCTTCCGGGTCGAGCCGATCTGTGATGCCGCCCGACACGGTGCCGGATGTTGTGACCTCGCGTTCGTTTCGGTCGAGCATGCGCGTGACCTGAAGGCACAGGTCGTGCGGGACGCGTTGGGTCGGATCGGCGGATTCGGCGCTGACGCGCTCGACGACCTCGGCATCGCGTCCACACCGGTGACCGGTCTGGGTGACAGCGGCACCGGCTGGCGGGTACGGACCCGTCTCGGCATCGATTCCGCCGGCCGCGCGGGCATGCACGCCCGGCACGGCTCGGGCATCGTCGCCGGCCATTCGTGTGCGGCCCCGGAGGCCGGGATGCTGGCCGGACTCGACGATCTCGAGCTGACCCCGGGCGGTGACCTCGCGATCGTCGCCGATATGGACGGTGGGCGCCACATCATCGAAATCGCCCCTCCCCGGCCGGTGCGGCGGGGTGCACGCCGTGGTGCCCGCGGCGCGGCGCAGGCGACGCGGCGGCGGCGTGAGCAGCCCCGCGCGCAACGCGTGGTCGAGGGTTCGGCCACCGCGCCACATCGTGTCGGCGACCGGATCTGGCAGATCCCCGTGACCGGTTTCTGGCAGGCCCACCGCGCCGCCCCCGCGACGTACGGGCAGACGGTCGTGGACCTGGTCGCAGCGGCGGGCGGTTGCGGGGACGGTGTCGTGTGGGATCTGTACGGCGGGGCCGGTGTGTTGGCGGCAGCGATGATCGATGTGGCAGGCAGGGCGGACCTCGGGTCGGTGGCCACGGTGCATGTCGTGGATTCCGACGCGGCCGCCCTCGCTGCTGCCGAGGCCACCTTCGACGACGGCATCGTCGAGGTGCATCGCGGTGAGGTGGCGACGGTGGCCGCGCAACTGCCGACCCCCGACGTGGTGATCCTGGACCCGCCGCGCACCGGTGCCGGCGCGGCAGTGATCGGTGTGGTCGCCGATGCCGATCCGGATGTGATCGTGCACGTGGGATGCGACATCGGGCGATTCGCTCGCGATCTGGCCCTCTTCGGTGACCAGGGATATCGGGTGCAGGAGATCAGGGCGTTCGACGCGTTCCCGTTGACCCATCACGTCGAGGTCATCGCCGCCTTGGTGCCCGCACATCGCCGACGGTGACGCGCCACCCGCGTGTGATCAATCCGACGGGCGCGCGGCGGTCGGCGTGAATCCGACGATCCGGGTCCGGTCCGTAGACTGTCGGGAAAGCCATCGAGGCCACAGCGCCCGATGGAACGCACGCCATCAGCCCGGCGTGCTGATCTGAATCGACGGATGTGATGGAGGACTCGATGGGCGTGCTCGAGAAGATCGGTTCGCCGACCGATCTGCAGGCGCTGTCGCCGGAGGACATGACCACTCTGGCCGCCGAGATCCGGGCGTTCCTCATCGACAAGGTGTCCGCGACCGGCGGGCACCTCGGCCCCAATCTCGGGGTCGTGGAACTGACGTTGGCGCTGCACCGCGTGTTCGAGTCCCCCCGCGACCCGGTCATCTTCGACACCGGACATCAGAGTTATGTCCACAAGATCGTCACCGGCCGGCAGGACGGTTTCGACGGGCTGCGCCAGCAGGGCGGACTCACCGGCTACCAGGAGCGCGCCGAGAGCGAGCACGACTGGGTCGAGTCCTCACATGCGTCGGCGGCACTGTCCTACGCCGACGGCCTTTCCAAATCCTTCGAGTTGACCGGCTCTGCTGACCGGACCGTGGTGGCCGTCGTCGGCGACGGCGCGCTGACCGGCGGTATGTGCTGGGAAGCGTTGAACAACATCGCCGGTGGCGACCGACCGGTGGTGATCGTGGTCAACGACAACGGCCGGTCCTATGCCCCCACCATCGGCGGGTTGGCCCGCCACCTGTCCGGGTTGCGGCTGCAGCCGGCCTACGAGCGTTTCCTCGACGAGAGTCGTCGCGCGGTCAAGCAGTTGCCGGTGGTCGGCGAACCCGCGTACGCGGTACTGCACGGGATGAAAAGCGGCCTCAAAGATCTGCTCTCCCCGCAGGCAATGTTCACCGACCTGGGCATCAAGTACGTCGGCCCGGTCGACGGTCATGACATCGCGGCACTGGAGTCGGCGTTCGGGCAGGCCAAGGCATTCGGTGCCCCGGTCATCGTGCACACCGTCACCCGGAAGGGGATGGGGTATGCGCCCGCCGAGAACCACGAAGCCGACCAGATGCACTCAACCGGGATCATCGATCCGCGGACCGGACGCGCCACCAGCGTGTCGCCACAGGACTGGACCTCGGTGTTCTCCGCGGCGTTGATCGAGGCCGGCTCGCGCCGCGACGACATCGTCGCGATCACCGCGGCCATGCCCGGTCCCACCGGTCTGACGCCGTTCGGCGAGAAGTTCCCTGACCGGATGTTCGATGTCGGGATCGCCGAGCAGCATGCGATGACCTCGGCCGCGGGGCTGGCGCTCGGTGGGCTCCATCCGGTCGTCGCGATCTACTCCACCTTCCTCAACCGCGCCTTCGACCAGTTGCTGATGGATGTGGCGCTGCTGAAGCTGCCGGTGACCCTGGTGCTGGACCGCTCCGGTATCACCGGACCCGACGGCCCCAGCCATCACGGCATGTGGGATCTGTCCTTGATGTCGTTGGTGCCCGGCCTACGGGTCGCCGCGCCGCGCGACGCCGTGCGGCTGCGCGAGGAATTTGCCGAAGCCCTCGCGGTCAGCGACTGCCCGACCGCCGTGCGATTCTCCAAAGGCGCTGTGCCCGAAGATATCCGGGCGGTCGAGCGCCTTGAAGACGGCGTTGACGTGCTGCATCGGGTGGCGCCGGGTGTCGGTGCGGCGGCCGGCGATGTGCTCATCGTCGCGGTCGGTGCCTTCTGCGGTCTCGCGGTGGACACTGCGCAGCGGCTCGGACGGCAGGGCATCGACGCAACTGTGGTGGACCCGCGCTGGGTGCTACCGGTCCCGGGGTCGATCGCCGATCTCGCCCGACGTCATCGACTGGTGGTGACTCTCGAGGACAGCGGTGTGCGCGGCGGAGTCGGGTCGGCGGTCAGTGACGCGTTGTCCGACGCGGGCGTCGCGGTCCCGGTGCATCACCGGGGCATTCCGCAACGGTTCGTCGAACATGCCTCGCGCGGACAACTGCTCTCCGGTTTCGGTCTCACCGCCCAGGATCTCGCGCGCACCATCACCGCGACCGTCGCCGAGATGCACTCGGCGAGGGACTCGGCCGATAGCGAGTTGGACGAGTCCGAGCTGTCCCAGTCGGATGTGTCGGCCGCACCCGAGGCCGACGGCTGACGCCGCCAGAGGCCGAGTGTTTCAGTCGCGGCGTTCGGCGTCGGGGGTCTGGTTCGTGGCGGAGGGCTCGGCGTCGACGCTGTTGAGTGCCTCTGCGATCGCAGCTGCGGTCAGATCGCGTTGCCATCGACGGGCTCCCTCGTCAGCCTGGCGGGCAGCAACCGACGCGGCGGTGGCCGGCAGAGGCACACCCTCCCAGCACAATTGCCGCACCACCTCGGGGGCGAGCAGGTTTTCCGTCGGCACCTGGTGCGCTTCGGCGATCTCTCGGATCACGGGACGTACCCGCGCGGCCCGCGCCGCCGCGTCGGGATTGCGCTGATCCCACCGATTGATCGGCGGAAGTCCGGTCGTCGGGGACCGGCGCGGAGGCAGGTCGGCATCAGCGAGCTCCCGGGCCCGGTCCAGCGCGCCCAGCCAGATGTGGGCCTGGCGGCGTTGGCGGGGACCCCCGAACACGGGCAGGCGCGTGAGTTCCGCTTGTGACGTGGGGTTGGCGGTGGCGGCGGTGACGATGGCCGAATCGGGCAGTACCCGCCCGGGTGCGACGTCTCGACGTTGCGCGAGTTCCTCACGAGCGGTCCACAGTTCGCGGATCGCGGCCAGGGTCCGGACGTTCTTGATCGTGTGGATGTTGGACGTCTTGCGCCAGCGGTCGGGACGTGGGGGAGCAGGTGGCCGCTCCAGCACGAACCGGAACTCCTCGCGCGCCCACTGGTCCTTTCCGGCGGCGGCGAGGGCGGCATCCATCGCGTCGCGCAGCTCGACGAGGACCTCCACGTCCAGGGCGGCATAGTTCAGCCACTCTGCGGGTAGCGGCCGCCGCGACCAATCGGCGGCGCCATGGCCCTTCACGAGCCCGAGGCCGAGAAACTCGGCCACCATCGCGGCGAGATTCACCTTGCTCAGGCCGAGTAGGCGTCCGGCCAACTCGGTGTCGTAGAGCTCGCGGCAGACGAAGCCGACCTCGCGCAGACAGGGCAGGTCCTGGTCGGCGGCATGCAGGACCCACTCGGGTCCGTCCAGCGCTTCGATGACCGGCGCCAGCGCGGCAGGCTCCTCGATCGGGTCGAGCAGAAAGGTGCCCGCACCGGTGCGGCGGATCTGGATCAGGTAGGCCCGTTGGGAGTAGCGATAGCCGGAGGCGCGCTCGGTGTCCACCGCGATCGGCCCATGTGCGGCGGCGATGGACTCGGCAGCCGCAGCGAACTCGGCGGCGCTGGTCAGCACAGGCGGCACGCCCTCGGCCGGACGGAGGAGGGGTTCGGTCACCGCCTCCGGTGGTGTCGGATCAGAGGGTCCGGTCGTCTCGTCGCCGCTCGTCATCGGACCCGCCACCGAATCAGGCCGGGCCCAGTTCGGTGACACCCGAGGGTGGCAGACCGGCGGCCGACGACAACACCTCGCAGAACGCCTCGAGGTGTCCGGCCAGTTCCAGACCCCCCGCGGTCCATGAGGCGCGCAGCTCGAGTTGGTGGGCGCGCGGCGGTCCCGCGATGTCGCCGTAGCGAACCGAGGTGGTGGAGGTCACCGTGCCGCCGAGTGCGGTCACCGCCACCCCGCTCGCCGGCGCGTGCCCGGAGGTCTCACCGGTCGGAACGCCGAGCGCGTCGGACAGCCAGCTCCATGCCACCTCCGGCAGCAGCGGGTCCATCGCCAGCGCGGCCTCCACCTCGGCCTGCACGTAGGCGACCATCCGCATGGTCCCGTTCCAGGCTTCCTGGCCGGCGGGGTCATAGAGCAGGATCAGCCGCCCGAACGAGCTACCCGTGGAATCCACCGGTACGTCGTCGGCGTCGCCGGCGCTACGTACCTCGGCACCGACCGCGTAGCTGTACGGGGCGAGACGTTGTGGCGGACGGATCGGTCCGACCTCGATTTCCGGTCGGATCCGCGCGGCATGCAATGACGACACCGCGGCGCGGAAGTCAGCAGGCTCCGTCGGAGCTCCCGAAGAGGTCACGCCTCGACGGTAGGTCCGGTGGCCCCACGGTGGTAGGAGGCGCGCCGAGACGTGGCAGAGTAGAGGCGATGTCCGAGACAACACGTTCCCGCGCCCGTCGCACACACGATCTCCCACTGGTCGCCGCGGCCCGCGGCGCCTCCCCGGAACGTCGGCCGGTGTGGTTCATGCGGCAGGCGGGTCGATCGCTTCCGGAGTACCGTGCCATCCGCGCCGACCACGGCATGCTGGAGTCCTGCTTCGACCCGGCACTGGTCTGCGAGATCACCATGCAGCCGGTCCGTCGACACGATGTGGATGCGGCCATCCTGTTCTCCGATATCGTGGTGCCGTTGAAGGCGGCCGGCATCGATCTCGACATCGTCGCCGGTACCGGACCGGTGATCGCCAACCCGGTGAGGGACGCCGCAGACGTGGCGAATCTGCCGCGGCTCGAGGAGCACTCGGTGGGTGCCATCGCGCATGCGATCGAGCTGATTCTCGACGAACTGCCGGACAAGGCCGCCCTCATCGGTTTCGCCGGTGCGCCGTTCACGTTGGCCTCGTACCTGATCGAAGGTGGTCCGAGCCGGCACTACGAGCGCACCAAGGCACTCATGCACGGCGATCCGGAGACCTGGCACGCACTGATGGGGCGTCTGGCCGACATCACGATCACCTTCCTGCGGGTCCAACTCGATGCCGGGATCGACGCACTGCAGCTGTTCGACTCGTGGGCGGGCATGCTGTCACTCGCCGATTATCAGACCTATGTCGCCCCCCACAGTTCCCGCGTCTTCGCCGAGGTCGCCGACCACGACGTGCCGCGCATCCACTTCGGAGTGGGCACTGGCGAGTTGCTCGGAGCCATGGCCGATGCCGGGGCCGATGTGATCGGCGTCGACTGGCGCGTGCCGCTCGACGAAGCGGTACGCCGCGTCGGCCCGGGCAAGGCGGTTCAGGGCAATCTCGACCCGACGTTGATGTTCGCGGGGTCTGACGTGGTGGAACGTGAGGTCCGCAGAGTCGTCGCCGACGGGGACCGCGCGGTGCGCGCGGGCGCGACCGGACACATCTTCAACCTGGGCCACGGCGTGTTGCCGAGTACCGACCCCGATGTGATCACCCGCGCGGTCGAGCTCGTCCACAGCCTCTGATGCCCGACGCGACGTCATGACCGCCCGCATCGCGATCATCGGCGCCGGGATTTCCGGCCTTACGGCGGCCTACCGGGTTCGGCAGGCACTCGGTGACGACGTGCACATCGACGTCTACGAATCCGGCACCATCCCGGGTGGTGTGGTGCGGACCCTCGATGTCGGTGGGCGAGCGGTCGACGTGGGTGCCGAGGCGTTCATCGTCCGGCGGCCCGAAGCCGTCGACCTGGTCGGTGAACTGGGTCTGGGCGACCGGGTTGTGGCACCCACGCCGCGTCGACCGGCGATCTGGTCAGGCGGGCGCCTTCACCCGCTGCCTACGCCCGCGCTGATGGGGATACCGGCCACGCCGGACGCGGTGGCCGAACTGGCGGATCCGGCCGACGTGGAGTGGATGGCCGACGAGTCGTCGCGGCGACTGCGCTGGCGGGTCGGTGATGATCCATCGGTGGGAGACCTGGTCGCCGACCGGTTCGGGCCCTCGGTGGTCGCGCGAAGCGTCGACCCGATGTTGGGCGGGGTCTACTCGAGCCTGGCCACCGACATCGGTGTGCGCGAGGCGCTTCCGGCACTGGCAGCGGCGCTCGACCAAGGGGCGCCGAATCTGACGACCGCGGTGACGGATCTCACGGTGAAGGCGACCGGTACCGGACCGGTGTTCGGAACCCTGGTGGGTGGCTATGCCGTCCTCATCGATGCGCTGATCGAGGCGGCCGGGGTCGCGCCGCAGATGTGTTCGTACGTCCGCGATCTGGCGCCGGGTGACGGTGGCTGGAATCTGGAGGTCGACGGCGACCGCCACGTCCACCATGACGGAGTGGTGCTCGCGATGCCCGCCTGGCAGGCCGGGCATCTCCTGCGCCGCGCCGAGCCGCGGATGGCGGCGCCGCTGCAGGCCGTCCCGCGCGCGTCGTCGCTGGTGGTGTCGATCGCGCTGGAACCGGGCACCGTGTTGCCGGATCGCTCGGGTGTGCTCGTGGCGACAGGGGACACGCTGCGTGCCAAGGCATTCACCTTCAGCTCTCGCAAGTGGGCGCATCTCGCCGACGACGACGGACCGGTGTCGGTTCGGGCCTCGTTTGGCCGGTATCGGGCGCCGATCCCCGACGACTGCATTGAGGCGGGTGTCGACGACCGGATCCGCGCGGAGGCACTCGAGGATCTGGACGAAGTCTGCCGGGCCGCGGGCGTCCCGGCTCCCTCGGGACGGGTGCGGGCCACCTACGTGCAGCGATGGACTAACGGACTGCCGGTGTACGCACCTGGCCATCTGGCTGCCATGGCCGACGTGGCGCGTGCTCGTCCGCGCGGCCTCGTGCTCGCCGGATCGGCCTATGCCGGGGTGGGCGTACCCGCCTGTATCGGCCAGGCCGGTCGGGCGGTGTCTGCGCTGCTCGCGGATCTGGCCGACCTGACCTGACTGATCGTGCGTGCGGTCACGGTGGCACCATGAACGCATGAGCCGTTTGGACTACGCCGAACTCAATTCCACCATCCGCTACCTGATGTTCTCGGTGTTCGCCGTGCGGCCCGGCGAACTGGGCGCCGATCGGGATCAGGCGAAGGCCGATGCCACCGACTTCCTCAAGTCGCTGGAGGACTCCGGGGTGGTGGTCCGCGGCATCTACGACGTCTCGGGTCTGCGTGCCGATGCCGACTTCATGATCTGGTGGCACGCCGAAGAGGTCGAAGCGCTCCAGGCCGCCTATGCACGCTTCCGTCGTGAGACGATCCTCGGTCGGGCCTGCGACGCCGTGTGGAGCAACGTCGCCTTGCACCGTCCCGCAGAGTTCAACAAAAGCCACATCCCTGCGTTCCTGGCGGGGGAGGAACCCGGCAACTACATCTGCGTCTACCCGTTCGTGCGGTCCTACGAGTGGTACCTGCTGCCGGACGAGGAGCGTCGCAAGATGCTGGCCGATCACGGCAAGGCGGCACGCGCCTACAAGGATGTCCGTGCCAACACCGTCTCGTCGTTCGCGCTCGGCGACTACGAGTGGCTGCTCGCCTTCGAGGCGCCCGAGCTGCACCGCATCGTCGACCTGATGCGCGATCTGCGCGCCACCGAGGCACGGATGCATGTGCGCGAGGAGACGCCGTTCTTCACCGGCCCGCGCGTCGAGCCGACCGCACTGATCGACGCGCTGCCCTGAGCGCTGCTGGCTGTGCACCGTAACGACGCTGGTTGAGAAGCGGCGTGCGAGCTTGCGAGCCCGACGCCCACCTGCTGGTTGAGTAGCGGCGTGCGAGCTTGCGAGCCCGACGCGTATCGAAACCCCACTGATCTGATCTCGATACGCGTCCTCGCCCAGGGGCTCGGCGGCTACTCGATCAGCGGGCGGGGTCGATGGAGGAGCCCTCCGTGACGCCTCTTCGCGGGTTCGTCAGGGAGCGCGGGACAACGGAAGAGCCTGTCCTGGTCCCTGAGGAGCCCTGGAGCTTGCGGAAGGGCGTCACGAAGTCTGGTCCCTGCGGGGCCCTGGAGCTTGCGGAAGGGCGAACCCGCTCACTCCTCGGCCGGTTCGAGTTTCAGGCTGATCGAGTTGATGCAGTAGCGCAGATCGGTGGGTGTGTTGTAGCCCTCGCCGGAGAAGACGTGACCCAGATGGCTGCCGCAGTTGGCGCACAGCACCTCCACACGCCGCATGCCGAGTGAGTCGTCGGCCCGCTCGATGATGGCGTCGCCGGCCAGCGGGGAGAAGAACGACGGCCATCCGCAGTGTGAGTCGAATTTCTGCTCGCTGCGGAACAATTCGGCATCGCATGCCCGGCAGCGGTACACACCGACGGTCTTGGTGTCGGTGTACTCGCCGGTGAAGGGGGCTTCGGTGCCGGCCTGTCGCAGCACCCGGTACTCGGCCGGGGTCAGTCGCTGCCGCCACTGGTCGTCGGTGATCTCACCGGCATCCACGGATGCGGACTCGGCGGGGATGTTCGAACTCATTTCTCCACGGTAGCCACTGTGTCGGCGCCCTCGCCACCGTCGCGGGTGCGCGCGGTCAGCGCGGGGTCCACCGCCCCGGAACCGGCATCGGCCGACAGGGTCGTGACACCGTCGCGTCGCATGTCGAGGTAGCGGAACAGCAGCGAGCAGAACACCGCGATCATCAACAGTGACCAGCCCCAGGTGACCTTGTTGAACTCCAGCATCCGGCCGAAGGCGTCCCATTCGTCGGAGTAGTAGGAGTCGAAGGTCATACACCCGTAGACGCCCAGCCAGGCCGGCCAGTTGCGCATCGTCGAACCGGGCAGGAAGACGGTCATCAGCAGCGGGAACAGCAGCATCGAGTAGTAGCCCTGGCCGAGCGCGCCGACCAGGAATTCAGTGACCAGCAGGACGCCGGTGGAGGTCGCCAGCCACAGCAGTTCATCGGTGCGACGGTAGTAGCGGTAGAGGAACCACAGGCTGAACGCCGCCATCAGGACGAACGCGATGCGCAGCAGCAGCACCAGCCAGTCGGCGACCCCGAAGTACGCGCCGTTGCCGGCGATCGAGCTGTTGTAGTAGTCCCGCGCCTCCCCGAGGTAAGGCACCGTGCGGGTGACGAAGGAATTGGGGTCGGCGATCAACGGCCACGCGATGATGTTGAGGATCACCGGCGTTCCGATGCCGGTCACCAGCACCCGCCATTGACGGTTGAGCAGTGGCAGCAACAGCAACGGGATCAGCACCGGTTTGACCGCGACGGTCACGCCGATCGCGAGGCCCGCCCACCAGTCGTGCCGCCGCATCATCAGCAGCATGAAGGCGAGCATCCCCAACAGCACGAACGAGTTGAAGTTCGTGAAGATCAGGGTGTGGGACACGGTTTCGGTACTGAAGAAGAAGAACAGGATCAGCGGCACGACCCACGAGCGTCCGGCGAATCCGAAGAGTTTGGCCAGCAGAAAGGCTGAGGCGATCAGCGCGAGCACGCTGAGCACGATGAACAGCCAGCGCGAGCGCTCCGGATCGATCACCGCGATCGGGGCCATCAGTAGCGTGCCCGACGGGGGATACAGGTAGTGGGGGTCGACGGTGTCGAGGTTCTCGGCGTAGACGGGTTGACCGTTGAGGAACTGCAGGGCGGCCTGATATACGGGCCGGAAATCGTCGGTCCGGTCACCGTTGACGGCAAGGATCACCGACCGCTGGAAGACCATCATGATGGAGATCGGCCACAGCACCATCGGGATGATCCGATCAAAGGTCATCTGCGGATGGAGGTACCTGTCGAGAATCGCCACCCGCGAACCGTACTACGAGCAGCGCGCCGAAACCGCATGCCCTGCGACGTTGCGGGCCGCGTCGCCGCAGTCAGCTCGGGCAACCACGGTCGGTGGGTTCACCGAGTGGTTCGTCACCGAGGTACTGCGTCACGATGTCGGCTGCGCAGGCACTACGGGCGAGGACCGAATATCCCAGACCACCCCAGCTCACCGTTGTTGGCGTGGTGCCGGCCCTGATGAACAGACCACCGAGTGCCTGGGCGCCGCCACCGCCGTTGATGGGGTCGTTGGCACCGTCGAGTACCAGCGGGTCGACCGGTAACGCGCTCGGCGGGTTCACGGGCGTCGACGACGCCCACGCGTTGCATCGCATCAGCGACAGCGCAGTGTCGGCGCCGGTGAGCGGGTTCTGCTTGCTCCAGGCGTCGATCAGTCCCGGGATCTCGTTCTGACCCACCGGCCCGCTCACATCGTTGCAGCGGGCGACCAGCTGACCGTCGGTGAGCCGCAGCGCGGCGGCGCGGTCGGCCAGCGTGGTCAGCGCGCCGATGTCGCCACGATCGGCGGCCGCGATCGCCGCGGCGGTCTCGGTCGTCGCGGCCGGTCGGTCGGGGGCCAGCGCCACCGCCGTGGTGATCGCCGACAATGCCTCCGTGTCGGACAATCCGCTGAGCCGGCCGGCCCGGCCTTTGGCGAGGACATCGGCGATGGTGGCCGTGCCGTCGGCACCGAGCGGGCACGAGCCGGCGGTGCTGCACTGCTGGGCGAAGGTCCGCAAGGCGGCCTGTACGCCGGTAGCGCGGGTGGCTGCGCGGTCGCGGGCGTTCGCGCCGAACGGGGTCGGTGTGTCGAGGATGATGCGTCCGGCGCGACCCGAGAAGTTCCCGGCGTAGGCGAGGACGACGTCGGAGCCTTCGCCGACCCCGGCCAGCGCCAGTTGGTCGACGCCCCACCGGATACGCAAGGCCTCGATGTCGGCGGCGGCGAATGCCTCGCCGAAGTCGAGTTGATGCGGTTCGAGGGTCTCGGTGCATCCACCTGCGGCTGATGAGGCGGACCCGGCCAGCCGGTCGATCCGTTGCTGCTGGGTGGCGTCGGCGTCGCCGGCCAGGCCGTTGCTGCGTATCGCGGCCCGCTCCTCGCGGGTCATACAGTCCAGTTCGCCGCTGGTCGGTGCCCCACGGCGGTCGATTGCCACCACCGGATGCTGTTCCAGTAGGGCGCGGCCCGGACCGGCGGCCAGCATCAGCAGCGTCCGTGAGGACGGCAGGTCCGAACCCGAGGTCAACACGACGGGCACCGCGTCGTCGGGCGTGGCCGCCACCTGTGCCCGGGTGAGGCCGACCGTGAGGGTGTCGCCGGTGGGTCGGTAGGGGTTGACGGGGACGGTCAGATCCGCACATTGCACCGTGACACCGTCTGGCCGGTCGACACCCCACCGGGTGGCGGTCTGGGGTGCGCAGTCGGTCCAGTCGAGGTCATTGCGTGGCGCCTGAATCGGCGGAAGGCCCGTCGGTGCCGCCGATGACGACGGCTGCTCGCCGCCGCCCCCACCGCCGTGCACCACTTGAGGTCCGGTGTCCGGGCCGACCGCACACCCACCGAGGCCGAGGACGGTCACCAGCGCCGCAGCGATGGCCGGCATCGCCGTGCGCCTCGGTTCGGATCCGCGGGTCCGCCGCCGGGGTGCTCGTCGCATGACCGCGAGCCTAGTCGGTGTCGGTGCGGTGCCCGTACGTGTCTTCGGTGGGTGTGCGCGCCCATCGGGTGAAGACGTAGCCGTCGTCGTCGGTGATGATCGACACCGGCCGCATCGGCCGAGTCGGTAGGGCGTCACGGTGGGAGACGATGCGGCCGGCATCGCCGCCGACGACGACGGGGGCGGTGGTGACACACAGTTCGTCGAGCGCATCTGCCTGCGCCAACGAGCCGAGCAACGACGGCCCGCCCTCGGTCAACACCCGGACCCAACCGCGCTCGGCACACACATCGAGGACGGCGTGCGGGTCGACGGTGTCGTCGCCGCAGTCGATGAGTGTCGCGCCGATGTCGGTCAGGGCCGAGCGCCTGTCCGCGGGAGCCGACGCGCAGGTCAGAACCAGGGTCTGCGGCTGAGCCACGGGCGCGAAGTCGTCGGGGATCGACAACGACCGCGACAGCAACGCCAGCGCGGGTGCGGGCGTCTGGTCTCGCGCGGTGCGGTCAGCGGTGAACTCGTCGTCGGCCGACGGTTGTCGGTAGCCCTCGGTGACCGCGGTGCTCGCGCCGACCACGACGACATCGGCGAGTGCTCTCAGCACACGGAACACCGCCTTGTCGCCGGGTCCGCCGAGCCCGCCCGAGCGACCGTCCACTGTCACCGCACCGTCGATGGACCCGACCATGTTCGCTCGCACGAAGGGTCGGGGCAGGCAGGGCGGAGAGGAGGGAAGCGGTGGGTAGGCATACTGCTCGGCGAGCCACCGCAGGGTTGTGGCCTGGTCATCGGCAGGTGTGAGCTGGGTCGCTTTCTGTAGACCGAACATGACTCCATCATGGCCGAGGTCGTTACGCTGCCCCTTATGACCGCACGACTCTGCGACCGCAATCCGACGGTTGCACCCGAGGCGCTGATCGACGAGATGGTGCCCCCGTCGACGTTCGACTCGGTCAGCTTCGACTCCTATATCCCCGATCCGGCCGAGCCCTCACAGGCCGAGGCGGTCGCCAAGGGGCACGACTTCGTGGCCCGGGCGGCCAAGGTGCGTGGCGGTAAGGGTGGCCTGTTCTCCCGCAAGAAGACCGGCCAGGGCGTCGGGCTCTATCTCGACGGCGGATTCGGTGTCGGCAAGACCCATCTGCTGGCCTCGATCTACCACTCGATGCCGGAGCCGAAAGCCTTCGCGACCTTCGTCGAGGTGACCCACGTGGTCGGAGCCCTCGGTTTCGTCAACGCCGTCGAACGACTCTCACAGCACACGGTGCTCTGTATCGACGAATTCGAACTCGACGACCCGGGTGACACCATGCTGGTGTCTCGATTGCTGACCGAGTTGACGACGAACGGGGTCTCCATCGCGGCGACATCCAACACGCTGCCGGGACAGCTCGGCGAGGGGCGATTCGCCGCCCAGGACTTCCTGCGCGAGATCCGCAAGTTGTCCGCGGTGTTCGAGACGATCCGGGTGGACGGCCCCGACTACCGGCATCGTGATCTGCCGCCGGCACCCGATCCACGCTCGGATGCCGAACTCGCCGAACTCGCCGAGTCGACCGTCGGTGCCACCCTCGACGACTTCGATGAGTTGTGTGATCACCTGAGCACGCTGCATCCGTCGAAGTACAAGGATCTCGTCGACGGTGTCTCGCTGGTCTGCATCAGCGATGTGCACGCCGCACGCGATCAGTCGGTGGCACTGCGCATGGTGGTTCTCGCCGACCGTCTCTACGACGCCAACATCCCGGTCACCGTTTCTGGCAGCAAGCTCGACGAGATCTTCACCGAAGAGATGCTCAACGGTGGATACAAGAAGAAGTACCTGCGTGCGACGTCGCGGTTGTTGGCGTTGTCGCGGTTCGCCGAGAGCGCAGTCTGACGCCGGCCGTCGCGGATTTCACAGCTGCTGAACAAAGATGAAGTCGTGCTCGACGGAGCCGTTGAGATCGAACGTCTTGACTCCGGCCCGTGCGAAACCCATTTTGGTGTAGAAGCGTTGTGCGCGTTCGTTTTCCTGATTGACGCCAAGCCATGCCAGCACGCTGCCTCGGGAGCGTGACACCTCGAGTGCGGTCTGCATCAGCATGTGCGAAGGCGCCTCGGTGAGTCCGCGGGCGTGATGGTCCGGTGCCACGTACATCTTGGAGATCTCGGTGACCGGCCGTTGCGTCACCACCGCCGCGACATCTGGGTGGACCGGCGCGGTGTGCAGCACCAGGCTGTATCCGATGACCGGTCCCTCGATCCCGTCGCGCGCCACCACGACGTCACTGTCGGCGCTGGTGATGTGATGGTCGAAGTTCGCCGGCTGCAGGTGCTCACGGATGTGCTCGGCGATGTCCGCGGTCGTCGAGTGGGGCGGGCAGGCCAACGGAAAGGTGGCTGCCGCCAGCGTGGCGATCTCCGCGGCGTGGCGCGGGTCGTCGACGATCTCGATCACGGTGGGCGCTCGCACATGCGCAGCGTACGCCGCGCCGGTGGTGAGGCGGGCCCGGCTACTCTCCGGACAGATCCGCCGAGAGGTCGGCGACCTTGACGCCCTCGGGTATCCGGACCTCTGCGACGCGTTCGGGGACGTCGTCGAACTCCAGTCGCAGTGCCTTGGCCATCGTGGCGTGCATGTCGTACAGCGCGGTGATGTAGGTCAGTTCCAGGATCTGGTTGGCCGGGAGGTGCTCGGTGAGCACGGCGAAGACCGCGTCGGGGACTCGTCCACCGTCGAGCACCAGACCGTCGGCGTAGGCCAGCACCGCACGTTCGAGGGGGCTGAACAGATCGCTGACCTGCCACGCGGGGATCGCCGCGATCTTTTCCTCGGGCATACCCAGTGACCGCATCTGCTTGCAGTGTTGGGAGAACACGAACTGGCTGCCGCGCGCATAACCCGCGCGGCCCTGACCGAGTTCGCGCAGCAGGGGATCGAGTGTCGCATTGCGGTAGAGCGCAAAGCCGCGAACTGCGTGACCGAACACCTCGGGGGAGTTGGCGAACACCGTCCACCAATCACCGGGGGTCGCATGGATCGTCCCGTGCTCGGTCGCGGGGTCCTTGTCGGGGCCGAACAGGCGGTCGTAGAAGTACCGGATCTTGTCGTCGGTGACGTCGGCGCGATGGACCTCGGGCAGGCGTGGCATGAGTTCCTCTCGGTGGGCGTTCTGGTGGGCTCAGGAGGGGGTGGCGACGCGGCGGTCCGCTGCCGTCTTCGGTTCGTGGGCGACGTCGGCGTCGGTGAATTCGCGCGTCCAGCAAGCGAACTCCAGCAGAACTCCGTCCGGGTCCTGAAAGTAGAAGGAGCGGACGAAGGTGCCCGGATGTACATGCCGGGAGACGCCGGCGGCGCTGTCGTCGTGGTTGAGAACGGGGCTGACCGCGACGCCGGCGGCCTCGAGACGGCTGCGGTAGTCGTCGAAGTCCTCGGGCGGCACGGCAAAGGCGACGTGGTTCATCGAGCCGATGGCGCTGGCCAGTTCGCCCTCATCGGGGCGTCCTTTGGGGGCGGCGATACCGGGGGCGGCGTCCGGCGAGTCGGCGAGCCAGAAGAACGCCACCGTGTTGCCGCCGCCGCAGTCGAAAAAGAAATGCTGTCCGAGGTTGCCGGGCAGATCGAGGGTCTTCACCAGGGGCATGCCGAGGACACCGGAGTAGAAGTCGATGGTCCTGCGCATATCGGCGCAGACGAGCGCGAGGTGGTTGATGCCGCGGAGTTCGAAGTTGGGGTTGGTCGGCATGTGGAGCGTCCTTTCGGAGATGATCGGCGACCCGTGACATGACTTGACTGTCATGTCAACTTGTTGAAGAGTCTTGTTCGTGGCCAGGCTCGCTGTCAACAAGTCCACCGGAAGCACCTCGGGTGTGCCGGCGCCGGTCGACGCTCTGTCGCCGCGGGGCAGGGCCACGCGCGACGCCGTGCTCGACGGTGCGCAGCGGGTATTCGAGCGCATCGGATTCGTCGATGCGCGAGTGGAGTTGATCGCTCAGGAGGCCGGTGTCTCCTACGGGACCTTTTACCGATACTTCGTGTCGAAGGAAGACGTCTTCCGGGAGTTGAGCACCCGGCTGTTCACCGAAGTGCATCGCAAAGAACCGTCTGCTCCGGGAATGACCCCAGCTGAGCGCCTCATCGCCACCAATCGTTCCTATTACCAGGCGTATCGGCGGCATGCTCGCATGATGGCCATCGTCGAACAGGTGGCGACCTTCAACGAGGAGTTCCGGCACCTGCGCCACGAGCATCGTGCGTCGCTGATCGACAAGACGGCCGGCGCCATCGCGCACTGGCAGGAACAGGGTCGGGTGCGGGCGTCACTGGATCCGGTGATGGCGGCACGCGCGATGGCGGCGATGGTCGACCACACGCTCTACCTGTGGCTCGTCCAAGGGGAGGACGCCGACGAAGACGCTCTGCTCGACACACTCGACCTGATGTGCCTGGGCGCTCTGGGTCTGGCGACCGACAACTGACTCGGATGATCGTCGGCCCTGTTGACATGTGGGGCCTGCATGTCCGTATTGCCCCCGGAGCCGACGCATTCGTGTTTCACTGTCGTTGATCATCTCGGCGGTGGGGACCGCGAGGTGGCCGGCCGTGGTCGGGATTCTGTGGGGGAGACAAGCAATGTGGCAGAGATCTGCCGTTCTGGTCGTCGCAGCATGTTTGATGATCGGCGTGGGGGGATGGGCAGGCGGGCCCGCCGCGGCCGTACCCGATGCGCGCGGGCCGTCTCGAATACTCGCGATGTCCATGACGACCCCTAACCACGCGACGGTGACCGTGTATTCGCGGGCGATGGATCGACCGATCCGCGTGTCGGTTCTTGTGCCCGAACGGCGGGACCGGGAGCGGCCGACCTGGTATCTCCTGGACGGAATCGACGGCGGCGTCTACACCAATTACACCCAGAGCGGCTGGACCTACCAGACCGATATCGCCGAGTTCATGGCTGACGAAGCGGTCAACGTGGTGCTGCCGATCGGCGGTACCGGTTCCTACTACACAGACTGGTCTACGGCCGACCCGGTGCTCGGGAACAACCGGTGGGAGACGTTTCTCACCGAAGAGTTGCCGCCACTGATTGATTCGCGTTTTCAGGGTAACGGCGTGAACGCCATCGGTGGGCTCTCCATGGGCGCCCTCGGCGCCATGTCGATCGCTGTGCGCCATCCCGACCTGTACACGGCGGTGGCCGCATTCAGCGGGTGCCTCGACCAGGGATCGAGTGAGTTCCGACAGGCGACCGCGGCGACCGTGGCAACGCGCGGCGGCAACCCGGACAACATGTGGGGCCCGGTGAGCGGCTCGGAGTGGGCGGCCCACGATCCTGCCGCTCATGTGGCCGCCCTGCGAGGGAAGGTCGTCTACATCTCCAGCGGCAACGGCGTGCCGGACCCGTCGCTGGGCCTCGCCGGCCTCGCGTCGCCGGTTGGTGGTCTCCTGGAAAGTGTCGTCCTGCAGTGCACGTTGGGTTTCAAGGCGCGCGCCGAGAGAGCCGGTGTCAGCGCGACCTACGATTTCCGGCCGGGGCTGCACTCGTGGGGCTACTGGAATCGTGACCTGCATCGTGCGTGGCCGACGATCGCGGGTGGTTTGGGAATCGGGAGCTGAACCACTCAAGGTTTGCGCGTCAGGGGGCGGGCCCCAGGTCGGGTCCGACATCCTCGAGGGCCTTGGCCCGGTTGCCTTTCCGGGGTGCTCGAGCCGCACCAGCCTTCAGATGCACAAAGCCCGCTGCGGGGCAGCGGGCTTTTCGTGGTGCGCGATACTGGGATTGAACCAGTGACCTCTTCCGTGTCAGGGAAGCGCTCTCCCACTGAGCTAATCGCGCGGGATATGCAATTGGTGTGGAGGTGGCGACGGGAATCGAACCCGTGTACACGGCTTTGCAGGCCGTTGCCTCACCACTCGGCCACACCACCAGATGCGAGAGGACTCGCCTCGAGCGGATGACGGGATTCGAACCCGCGACCCTCACCTTGGCAAGGTGATGCGCTACCAGCTGCGCTACATCCGCGTGGTCGGGAGCGATCTTGTGGATCTTTTGTTGCTCTCGACGCGATGAGGAACACTATCCGACGTACTCGCGCTTCGCCAAATCGCCTGGTCAAAGTGCTGTGAGCGGCCAATCGTATGTGCGGCGCCGACCGCTTGAGAATGTTCGGCGCACCCAACGGGCCGATTTGGGGATGCGAGTGGTGAGCGTGTAATCTTCTGCCTCGTGCACAGGCGCCGACGGCGTCTCGCGCGGTCCCGTGGCTCAGTGGAAGAGCGTCCCGTTCACACCGGGAAGGTCGCTGGTTCGATCCCAGCCGGGACCACCAGGAGTCCAGTGAGGCCCTTTCCGCTTTCTGCGGGGAGGGCCTCACTGTTTCGCCGTCGGTGCGGCATTACCCTCGCAGGGTGGATCTTGCCCCGAATCTGACCCCTATCGCCTCTCTCGTCGGCACCTGGACCGGTCCGGGCAGCGGTGAGTATCCGACGATCGAATCGTTCGATTACATCGAGACGATCACCGTCGAGAACATCGGCAAACCCTTCCTGGTCTACCGCCAGCGCACTCGCTCGGCGACAGGTGTTCCGCTGCACACCGAATCCGGATTCCTGCGCGTGCCGGCCGACGGCGTTGTCGAACTCACCCTCGCACAGCCGACCGGGCACACCGAACTGTGCGCGGGCACGCTGGAAGTCATCGACGGGGTCGTCGAACTCAGGATGTCCGGCGTCGTGACCGCAACGGCCACGGCCAAATCGGTGGAGGCAACCGAACGTCGATATCGGCTCGACGGCGACAGCCTGCGCACCGACTTCGCGATGGCGGCGGTCGGTGTGCCGATGACCCACCACCTCACCTCGCAGTTGGACCGCGCCTGAGCCTGGGTGGGTGAGAGGGCCGAAGTCGCCATCGACCGGCAGGTACGCAGTCTCGTCACCGCTCGGGCGAATGCAGACCATGGGCGCGGATCTGGGAGATGACCCACCGCTCGTCGCTGCGTACGAGCACGTCGGTGAAACCGTGCACGACAACTGCTGCCTCGCCGCCGAGCGAGCGCGCAACCCCCGTCACCCGCGCCCGGCCGTCGACAACTGCGACGTCGTCGGTGACGAACTCGACGCGGTCGATGGTGCTCTCGTGACACGATCCGGCGGCCTCGCCGATGAGTAGTCGGCCCAACACGGCTCGGATCTCACGGTGCCCACGGGCCACCTCGTCACGCGGGCTCACCAGCACGGCGGCGGGATGGAGGCACGCGAGGATGCCGTCGAGGTCACCCCGCTGCCACGCCTCGTCGTAGCGTTGCTCGACATCACGCACGGCAGTGGTCGGGTCGGCCATCACTCCTCCATTCACCCTTGGAGCCCACGGTAGACCTGCGTCGACCACGGGGATCGGCTTCCGAGGATGAGTCACCACAGCCGGCACGGTCGCGTACGGTCGATCGGTATGACTCGTGCTGGCGTGGATGCTCCCGCGGTGGACACAACCAGTGGCCGCGTTCGCGGCCTGACTGCCGACGGGATCTTCGCCTATCTCGGAATCTCTTACGCCGCACCACCCGTAGGCGAGGCGGCCTTCGCTGCTCCGGCGCCTCCCGCTGCGTGGGAGGGAGTGCGACCGGCCACCGAGTACGGACCGACCGCCCCGCAGGTCGCCTATCCAGCCCCGATCGCGGCACTGTTCGACAACGCCATCGTGCTCGGCGATGACTACCTGAATCTCAACGTGTGGACCCCGGACCCCAGCGCGGGAGGACTGCCCGTGATGGTGTGGATCCACGGGGGCGCCTTCACACGTGGTTCCAATCGCATCGAGATGTATGCCGGGGACACGTTCGCTCGTGACGGCGTCGTCTGTGTCGGGATCAACTATCGGCTCGGCGCAGCGGGTTTCGCGTCGATCGAGGGGGCGCCGGACAATCGTGGGCTGCTCGATCAGATCGCCGCGCTGGGGTGGGTGCGTGACAACATCGCGGCCTTCGGTGGGGATCCCGACAACGTCACGGTCTTCGGCGAATCCGCCGGAGCGATGAGCATCGCGTCACTGCTGGCCTCGCCACTGGCCACCGGTCTGTTCCGGCGCGCGATCATGCAGAGCGGCAATGGTTCTGCCGCGGCCGATCCGACCGACGCGCGCAAGGTCACTGCTCGTCTCGCGGAGATCCTCGACGTCGATGCGTCCGTCGAGGCCTTGGGCCGTATCGGCGTCGACGACATGCTGCGCGCCCAATCGACGGTGGCGCTGGAACTGATGCTCGACCCGAACCCGGAGGTGTGGGGGCCGACGGTCGTCGACGTCGGTATGGGGATCATGTCACAGTTCCCGGTCGTGGACGGCGAAGTCCTCCCAGCGGTTCCCCGTCAGGCCATCGCCGCGGGTGCCGGAGCCGACATACCGTTGCTCGCGGGCTGGAATGCCGATGAATTCCGCTTCTTCATGGTCGCGACCGGCGGAGCGCAGGCCGTCACCGAGGAGGGCGCGGCAGCGGTCCTGGGTCGCGCGCCCGGTGGCCTCGACCATCTCCGCACTCGGCTCGCTGCCGGGGCGAGTGCCGGTGATGTGCTCAGCGAGGCGCTCACCGCGCGGGCCTTCTCGTCGCCGACCACGGAAATCGCCGAATCCCGGCCGACGGGTTCGACGTACCTGTACGAGTTCGGCTACCGCAGTCCGCAGGCCGACATCCAGGCCGGCCACGCGGTGGAGATCCCGTTCGTCTTCGACCATCTCGCCGCGGCCCATGCGTTGGTCGGACCCGAGCCGGATCAACGTATCGCCGACGACATGCATGACGCATGGGTGAGGTTCGCGAGCATCGGTGGCCCGGGGTGGCCGGCACATGGCGGCGGCGAGGACGTGCGGCGTTTCGTGTGATCCTCGCGCACGCCGTGCCGGTGGGCGGCAAACTGCCGGCGGGCGTCCTCACACCGGTCGGTCCGACCGCGTCTGATGGTCCCACAACAACTCCAGTTCGTTGAGATGTGCTGCGGTCCAGAGCAGGTCGGCGCCTACCCGATGGGCATCGAGCACATCGAGCAGGTCGGCACCGACCGAGGCCGACGCGCGTCGTCGGCCTCCCTCGGTGAGCCAGATGGCGATCTGTGCCGCATGCCGTTCGAGCACCTCTCCGACCCCTGAGCCCGCAGGTGCGCGGCAATCGGGCGTGAGCCGCCCGATCGCTTCTGCGGCCTGTACGGTCCGCACCACTCGTGTCGAGGCATCCAGCACCGGCGTGAGGCCCCCTGGTCCGCCGCCCTTCTCGGCCAGGTACTGGCGTACGTCATCGTCGAACGTCCTCGCCGCGGAATAAGTGTCGGCAACGACCGCGGTATCGAGCGGCCGCTTGCGGGTGACGTGTCGGACCGCGGCGAGCAGAAAACGGGAGCAGGCCACCGCCGCGTCGTCGCTGCCTGCTCGAAGTGCGGTACCGACGTCGCGTGGCCACAGCAGCACGGCCACGACGGCGGCCACGGCCGAACCGATCAGCACATCCTCGATCCGAATCAGCCCGACTTGAAAGCCCACCGGGTCGATCACGTTGAACAGCAACAGAACCGTCACCGTGAAGGCGGCCTGACCCGCGATGAACGACACCACCTCCGGGACGAAGGCGGCCAGGAAGATCGCAGGCGGAAGGGCGAGCCACAACGCCACCGGACCTGTGCCCACCATCGCGAGGAACCCGGCGCCGAGCGCAAACCCGATGACGGTGCCCACAATGGCGCGCAGCACCGAGGATCCGGTGGTGAGCGCGGAACTGCGGAGTACCGACAACGTGCCGAGTACGACCCAGAAACCGTGTTGTACCGAGAGCAACTCGGTGACCGCGACTGCGGCGGCCAGACCCAACCCACCGCGAAGACTGTTTTGCAGACTCACCGACCGCGAGCGCAGATAGCCACGGGTGTAGTGCGGTGACACCAATGGAGCCGGGATCATGCGGCCGTCGGCGCCCCGGCCGGACAGCCCCCGCCCGAGGAGCCGGTCGATCGTTCTTCGCGCATCGGCGGCCCCCGACCAGGCGACGATGCGCCCGACGGTGGCCACCGCAGAATCCACCGCGTGCGAGGCGAGCACGGCAGTTGCCGTGCGGTGATCGGTTGCCGCCGCGAAGTCGTCGAAGGCCTGGTCACGTTCGGAATCCAGCTCTGCCACCAGTTGCTCGAGAGTGCGCATGGCCGATCGGAGTTCGGAGCCGTCGGCCCCCAGTGTCGCCGCTGCCGCACGCAACATCCGTGCCGATGTCGCCGGCGACGACCCGGTCGCCACGGTTCCGGACGACGAGAGGGTCAGACGGTCGGTGAGCCATTCCAGCTCACCGACCACACGCACGAGTGCCCGACTACCCGCCGACAGGCCCACCGGTCGGCACGCGGTCGCCTGGAAACTCGTCCGGAGATCCCGCATGGTCGCGCGTGCCTCGTTGAGATCGCCGTTGCCCGTGACCAGATCGGCGAGCAGGCGACACATCCGGGCGGCTTGCCTGCGCAGCCGGTCGTGATGATGTGGTGCGAGCAGATACAGCGCCGCGGGAACACAACACACCAGGGCTATCGCCCAGCCGAGCAGCCGGTCGCCGACGGCGCTGGGCGCCGCCGGCGTCGCCACCGGCAGCACAAATGTCAACAGCACCGAGCGCTGCGCCGCAGCAAGGGCGGCACTGAGTAACCCGACGAAGATCACGACCACGCCGACCAGGAACATCGTGGCCACCGCGAGCCACGCAGACCGGGACACGAGAGTGGCCACGGTGATCATCACTGCGCCGACGATGCCCAGGCCGAGGTAGCTCGTGGCGCGCGCATGACGGTCGCCGGGGAAATCGGCGAAGACCAGCACGGCGAAGGCACCGAATGCGGCAAACAACGGAGTCTGTGCACCCCCAACCGCCAGACCGAGCGCGAATGACACCGGAATGATCAGTCCGGCACGTACGGCCCTGCGCAGCGCATCGTGATCGGGATCGTGCACACGGAGGTGGTTGCCGAACGCGGCCGGCAGAGTCGAGAGCACCGGTCACCGCCCGATGGGCAGGCCGGAGCGAGCGCGCAGGTCAGGTCCGGTCTGCATCATGGCCACCCGTTGATCACCCGGAGACGTGGGGCAACCGTCGTGAACATCGATAGGTTAACGCCGCCGGGACGGGTTCACGGCGTGTCGGCGAACTCGAGCCGCGGCGTCCATATGCATGGGGGCACCGGTGGACTGACACGTATCCTGGACGCCGTGATCCGCCGGGGTGCCCATCTGCCGACCGTGATCGACGAGACGGGCACCGGCGGATCGATCGTGTCACGAGGAGGGCGGGCCGCGACGGCCCGACGGGCGAGGGAACGGAGTGGCGTGGCGACCAAGATGCGAGTGTGGGCGCGCCAACGCCGATATGTGATCCGGCAGAATCCAACGTTGAACCTCGGGTACCGGGTCGCCATCGGCGTCGTGGGCACGCTGGTACTCGCCGGCGGCGTCGTCGCCATCCCTTACCCAGGCCCGGGGTGGCTGATCGTGTTCGTCGGCCTGGGGATCCTTGCCTCGGAGTTCGGCTGGGCCCACCGGCTGCTGACGTTCGCGCGTGGCAAGTACGACGCCTGGATGGTCTGGATCGGTCGGCAGCATTGGTCGGTCCAGGCCGTCTTCTGGCTGGGCACCGCCGCAGTCGTGGTGGTGACCCTGTGGTTGCTCGGCGCGGTCGGCATGGTCGCCGGATGGTTCAACATCGACGCCGATTGGCTGTCGAGCCCCATCTTGTCGTGACCGCAAGCCGACTGTCCTGACCGAAAGCCTCCTGGGACGGCTCCGGGTGGTTCCCGGTCGTCGGATAGGGCGCAGATACGATCTCTTGAGTAACCCATGCCCATCGACACGACCCCCGTGTCACAACTGCTGAGGAGCGCCTCGTGCCCGACGATCTGCAGGTCACCGCCCCCGCCACGATTCGCGTGCCGGCCGGGACCACCGCGGGCACGGCGCTGCGCGATCACGACCTGCCGAACAAGGGACCCGAGGCCATCGTGGTGGTCCGCGATGCCGCCGGGCAGCTCCGTGACCTGTCCTGGACCCCCGATCTCGACACCGACGTCGAGCCCGTGGCGGCAAACACCGAGGCCGGTCGCAGCGTCATCCGACATTCCTGTGCGCACGTCCTGGCCCAGGCCGTGCAAGAACTCTTCCCGGACGCCAAACTCGGTATCGGTCCGCCGATCAAGGACGGCTTCTACTACGACTTCGACGTCGCCGAGCCGTTCACCCCCGAGGACCTGACGGCTCTCGAGAAGAAGATGAAGCAGATCATCAAGTCGGGTCAGAGGTTCTCGCGGCGCGTGTACGCGTCGAAGGACGCCGCGCGGATGGAGTTGGCGCGCGAGCCCTACAAGCTCGAACTGATCGACGACAAGGGGGCTGCCGCCGACAGCGAGGTGATGGAAGTCGGCGGTGCGGAGCTGACGGCCTACGACAACCTCAATCCGCGTACCGGCGAGACGATCTGGTGCGACCTGTGTCGCGGCCCGCACGTCCCGACCACGAAGTACATCGCCGCGTTCAAGCTGACCCGCAGCTCGGCGGCCTACTGGCGTGGCGACCAGGACAATGCCGATCTGCAGCGTGTCTACGGCACCGCGTGGGAGTCGACGGAGGCGCTCGACGCCTATCTGGACCTGTTGGCCGAGGCCGAACGCCGCGACCATCGCCGGCTCGGCGCCGAGATGGATCTTTTCAGCTTCCCCGACGAGCTCGGATCCGGGCTGCCGGTGTTCCATCCCAAGGGCGGCATCATCCGCAAGGAGATGGAGGACTTCTCGCGGGCCCGGCACGTCGCCGCGGGCTACGAGTTCGTGAACACCCCGCATCTGTCGAAGGGACACCTGTTCGAGGTGTCCAAACACCTCGACTGGTACGCCGAGGGCATGTTCCCGGCGATGCACCTCGATGCGGAGTACAACGAAGACGGGACCATCCGCAAACCCGGGCAGGACTATTACGTCAAGCCGATGAACTGCCCGATGCACAATCTGATCTACCGCTCGCGGGGGCGTTCCTATCGCGAGTTGCCGCTGCGGCTCTTCGAGTTCGGATCGGTATACCGCTACGAGAAGTCAGGCGTGGTGCACGGCTTGACCCGCGCGCGCGGATTCACCCAGGACGACGCGCACATCTATTGCACGCAGGAGCAGGTCGTCGACGAACTGACCAGCACCCTGCAGTTCGTGCTGCAATTGCTCAAGGACTATGGCCTCGACGACTTCTACCTCGAGCTCTCCACCAAGGACCCCAAGAAGTTCGTCGGCACCGACGAGGTGTGGGCGCAGGCCACCGAGACGTTGCGCCAGGTCGGTGCGGCGTCGGGTCTCGAACTGGTGCCTGATCCAGGGGGCGCGGCCTTCTACGGGCCGAAGATCTCGGTACAGGCCAAGGACGCACTCGGCCGTACCTGGCAGATGTC
The DNA here is from genome assembly GCF_044543825.1 of Gordonia sp. NPDC062954. Classification (NCBI taxonomy): domain Bacteria; kingdom Bacillati; phylum Actinomycetota; class Actinomycetes; order Mycobacteriales; family Gordoniaceae; genus Gordonia; species Gordonia sp. NPDC062954. The sequence goes on from NZ_JBITWL010000003.1 coordinate 284,338, forward strand.
GACGCTGCAGCTCGACTTCTTCGAGCCAGAATTGTTCGAACTCGAATACACCGCCCCGGACGGGACGAAGAAACGTCCCGTGATGGTCCACCGCGCTCTGTTCGGCTCCATCGAGCGCTTCTTCGGGGTGCTCACCGAGCACTACGCCGGCGCATTCCCGGCCTGGCTGGCCCCGGTCCAGGTGGTCGGCATCCCGGTCGCCGAGGCCTTCACCGACCATCTGCAGGGTGTGGTCGATCGGCTCAAGGCCGCCGGCATCCGCGCCGAGGTCGACTACTCCGACGACCGCATGCAGAAGAAGATCCGCACCCACACCAAGGCCAAGGTGCCGTTCATGCTGCTCGCCGGCGAGCGCGACGTGACCGCCGACGCGGTGAGTTTCCGGTTCCGCGACGGGTCGCAGGTCAACGGGGTGTCGGTGGATACCGCGGTGGCGCTCATCACCGATTGGGTTGCGCAGCGACGCAACGATTCTCCGACGGAGGCGGCCATCGACACGGCGGACCGGGCGGGCACCGCCGATGGCTGACGACGATCGCACGATCCGGGATTGCGGCACCGGGGATCCCGATCGCCTGCAGCGGTTGTGGAGTCCCCATCGGATGACCTACATCACCGCCGACCCGCCGCCGTCGGAGAAAGCAACGGGCCATCCTTTCCTCGACATCCCGACGATGTCGGATGAGGAGGGGCTCATCGTCGCGCGCGGCGAGGCTGTGTACGCCGTGCTCAACCTCTACCCGTACAACCCTGGGCATACGATGATAGTGCCGTATCGGCAGGTTGCGGATCTCGAGGCGCTGACCGTCGACGAATCCGCCGAGCTGATGGCGTTCACCCAGAAAATGCTGCGGACCATCAAAGCGGTCTCCAACCCCAACGCGTTCAATGTCGGTCTCAACCTCGGATACGCGGCGGGTGGATCGCTCGCCGAGCACCTGCATCAGCACATCGTGCCGCGGTGGATCGGCGACGCGAACTTCATCACGGTTGTCGGCGAGACGAAAGTCATGCCACAGTTGCTGCGCGACACCCGTTCGCTGCTCGCCGCGGCGTGGCACGAACAGTCGTGACGCACGCCGGTCGGGGGAGGAAAGGAGCGGGCAGATGCTGAGCATCCGAGGCCGGGCCTCGGTGTCGAAGGTCACCCTACCGCTGGGTCGGGCCCTCCTGCGCACCGGTCTCACACCCGACATCATGACCCTCATCGGCACCACGGCGACGATCGTCGCCGCGCTGACGCTGTTCCCGATGGGTTATCTGTTCGTCGGCACCCTGGTCATCTGGCTGTTCGTGATGTTCGACATGCTCGACGGTGCGATGGCCCGGGCGCGTGGCGGCGGCACCCGGTTCGGAGCGGTACTCGACGCCACCTGCGACCGGATCGCCGACGGCGCCATCTTCGCCGGCCTGGCGTGGTGGTGTGCGGTCACCGAACCCCACGACCTGCTGCTCGTCGCCACGCTGATCTGTCTGGTGACCTCCCAGGTCATCTCGTATGCGAAGGCGCGGGCCGAGGCCAGCGGCCTCAACGGTGACGGGGGATGGATCGAGCGGCCCGATCGCCTGATCATCGTGCTCGTCGGAGCCGGGTTCACCGGCCTGGGTATCGGATGGGCAATTCACGTCGCAATGTGGGTGCTCGCGGTGCTGTCGGTGATCACGGTGGGCCAGCGCATGTGGTCGATCTACTCATCGCCGGGTGGGCGCGATCTGATTCCGTTGGCCGCGCAGGAATCCGAGGATGCCGAGGATTCCGACGAGGAACCGCCGACCGGCACACAACGCGAGGCAGGGGCACACTGACACCCATGGGGGACGGTCACAACCCTTCGACGATCTCGCTGAGCGCACGATTGTCCGACCTCGGGTATGCAGCCGGGTGGGCGGCCGTCCGCCACGCACCCGAATCACTGGCGCGGGGAGCCTTCGACCGCGTGGGCAACATCGTCGGACGACGGCACGGTGGCCCGGACCAACTGCGGCGCAATCTCTCCCGTGTCCTCGGCGTGGACCCCGACGACGTGCCCGACGACCTGGTGGCCGCAGCGGTCCGCTCCTACGCCCGGTACTGGTGCGAAGCCTTCCGGCTCCCGGCGCTGGACCTCGCGCAGACCGCGTCCACGGTCACCGTTCCGCCCGCCGACCGCGCGCACGTCGACGCCGCGCTCGCCGGGGGAAAGGGCGTGATCCTGACGCTGCCGCACACCGGCAACTGGGATATGGCCGGAGTCTGGCTGGTACAGAACTACGGGCGATTCGCCACCGTCGCCGAACGTCTGGAACCCGAGTCGCTGTTCACGCGGTTCGTCGCTTACCGGGAATCGCTGGGCTTCGAGATCTTCCCACTCAGCGGCGGCGAACAGCCGCCGTTCGGGCTCCTCGCCGATCGGCTGCGCGACAACGGGATCGTCTGCCTCCTCGGTGAACGCGATCTGGCGCACCACGGTGTCCCCGTGGACTTCTTCGGCGAGAAGACAAGGATGCCGGCGGGGTCGGCGCGGCTGGCCATCGAGACCGGCGCAGCACTGTTACCCGTCCACCACTGGTTCACCGAGCCACCCACATCACGCATCTGCTGTGGCGCACCGATCGACGTCTCCGGCGGGGTGGAGGCGGCCACCCAGGCGCTCGCCGACGCGTTCGCCCGTAACATCGCCGCCCACCCGCAGGACTGGCACATGCTGCAGCCGCTCTGGGAGGCCGACTGGTCGGCGGCGCGGCGTGCGCGTATCGAGGCCGCTGGCGAGGGCAGTGCGGCCCCGACACGCGAGACCGGCCGCGAGGAGTGGCGGCGATGAGGATCGGGATGATCTGCCCGTACTCCTTCGACGTGCCCGGCGGCGTGCAGGCGCACGTCGTCGAGCTCGCGCAGGTGTTCATCGAACGCGGTCACGAAGTGAGCGTGCTGGCGCCCTCGGCGCCGCAGACCCCGCTTCCCGATTACGTGGTGTCGGCGGGGCCGGCCTTGGCGATTCCCTACAACGGGTCGGTGTCGCGCGTGAACTTCAGCCCGACCGGCTATCTGCGACTCCGAGCGTGGATCGACGAGTACGGATTCGACGTGTTGCACGTTCACGAGCCGAACGCGCCGAGCATCTCGATGTTGTCGCTGATGGTCGCGTCCGGCCCGATCGTGACCACCTTTCACACCTCGACCACCCGATCGATGTGGCTGTCGGTGTTCCAGGGCATTCTGCGGCCCTATCACGAACGCATCGCCGGAAAGATCGCCGTCTCGGAACTGGCCCGGCGCTGGCAGATGGAATCGTTGGGCTCCGACGCGGTGGAGATCCCCAACGGCATCGACGCCGCCTCCTTCGCCGACGCCGAACCCCTCGACGGCTACCCGTGGCCGGGTCGCACCGTGCTGTTCCTGGGACGCTACGACGAGCCGCGCAAGGGCATCGACATCCTCATGCGTGCGCTACCCGCTGTCGTCGCGGAGTTCCCCGACATCCGGGTCCTCGTCGTCGGCGGCGGCAACGAGCGTGCCCTGCGCCGACGTGCCGGTGGGCTCGCGGATCGTTTGGTCTTCCTCGGTCAGGTCGATGACAAGACCAAGGCGCGGGCGCTGCGTTCGGCAGACGTGTACTGCGCACCCAATCTGGGCGGTGAGAGCTTCGGGATCGTGCTGGTCGAGGCGATGGCCGCCGGCGCGGCAGTCCTCGCGAGCGATCTCAACGCATTTCGGCGGGTCCTCGACGACGGTCGGGCCGGCCGTCTGGTCTCCACCGGGTCGGTCGATGAACTCGGCGCCGCCCTCGTCGACCTGCTCGCCGACGACGATGCGCGGGCCGAACTCGTCGCGGCGGGTCGCCGTCGCGCCGATCGATACGACTGGTCGCGGGTGGCCGATCAGATCCTGCGCGTGTACGAGACCGTGACCGTGGGGGCCGGGTCCGTCGTGGTGGCCGAGTAGGGAGGGCACGCAATGACCATCTCGGGTTGGACCGTCGCGCTGATCGTGGCGATCGTGTTCGTCGTCGTGCTCGCCGCCGGCTGGGCCTTCCAGACCGCGAACCGACTTGACCGGCTCAACGTCCGCGTCGACCTGGCGCGCCAGGCTCTCGACGCCGCGCTGGCGCGCCGCGCGGTGGTCGCCCGGTCCATCGCAGCCGGGATGATCGCCGGCTACGACGACCAGGTCCGGGCGGTGGGACAGGACCTGGCGGCCGCGGCCGATCAGGCCGAGCATGCTGTGCCGGACTCGCGGGAGCAGGCCGAGAACGCCGTCTCGACGTTGCTCGCCCAACTCGACACCGGGTCGCGTCCGCAGGGCCTCGTGGTAGAGCTCGCCGACGCCGAGACCCGCATCATGATGGCCCGACGGTTCTACAACGACGCGGTGCGTGACACCCGCAATCTGGCCGAGCGTCGGCTCGTGGTGTGGCTGCATCTGGGCGGCACCGCCGAACTGCCGCAGTTCTTCGAGATCGTCGAACGGGTCACCCCGGCGAGCGGTTCCTGACCTCGCCTAGACTTGTGGGACAGCCCGCCTCACGCGGACCCGGCACCAGGTGCCGGAATGACGACATCAGGAGACATCAGTGAGTCAATTCCAGTCAGGGAACAATCCCGGACCGGACACCCCGAACACCGTCAACGGCCACGGCGGGCACGACCCGGCGCCGACCGTCGGGCAGGGTACCGCCCGGGTGAAGCGCGGCATGGCCGAGATGCTCAAGGGTGGCGTCATCATGGATGTGGTCACCGCTGAGCAGGCCAAGATCGCCGAGGATGCCGGTGCGGTGGCGGTGATGGCGCTCGAGCGCGTCCCGGCCGACATCCGTGCCCAGGGTGGTGTCTCGCGGATGAGCGATCCCGACATGATCGACGGGATCATCTCGGCGGTGTCGATCCCGGTGATGGCCAAGGCGCGGATCGGGCATTTCGTGGAGGCTCAGGTGCTGCAGAGCCTCGGCGTGGACTACGTCGACGAGTCGGAGGTGTTGACCCCGGCCGACTATGCCAATCACATCGACAAGTGGGCGTTCACGGTGCCGTTCGTGTGTGGCGCCACCAATCTGGGTGAGGCGTTGCGCCGGATCACCGAGGGTGCGGCGATGATCCGTTCCAAGGGGGAGGCCGGCACCGGTGACGTGTCGAACGCGACCACGCACATGCGCAAGATCCGCGATGAGATCCGCCGGTTGACGTCGTTGCCCACAGACGAGCTGTATGTGGCGGCCAAGGAGCTGCAGGCGCCCTACGACCTGGTCGTCGAGGTCGCGCAGGCCGGCAAACTGCCGGTCACGCTGTTCACCGCCGGTGGTATCGCCACCCCGGCCGATGCGGCGATGATGATGCAACTCGGTGCCGAGGGTGTGTTCGTCGGGTCGGGGATCTTCAAGTCGGGTAACCCGGCTCAGCGTGCGGCGGCGATCGTGCAGGCCACCACCTTCCACGACGATCCCGACGTGCTGGCGAAGGTGTCGCGCGGGCTCGGTGAGGCGATGGTCGGCATCAACGTCGACGACATTCCGCAGCCACACCGCCTCGCCGAACGAGGCTGGTAGCCGATCTGCCGTAGGATCTGCTGATCATGGACGCGGCGACCATCGTGCGGGACGAGTCCCGCTGCGGCACCGACACCCTGGCCGGCCTGCATCTCGATTGGGCCGCCGTGTGCAATGTGGGACGGGTCCGGGAGGCCAATGAGGACGCCGCCCTCATCGCGCCGGGGAAGTATCTGCTCGCCGACGGGATGGGTGGACACGACAGCGGTGAGGTCGCCAGTGAGACGGCATTGCTGACGCTGGCCGACGTTGACAGCCTGCACGATCAGACGCAGACCCAACTCGAGCTGATCGAATCCCTCACCCGGGCGCAGGATCGCATCGGTGAGATCGCGACCGAGACCGAGCGCCGCGCCGGGACGACGGCCACCGGTGCGGTGCTGGTGACACACGACCACGCACCGCACTGGTTGGTGCTCAACATCGGAGATTCGCGGACCTACCGGATGCAGGCCGGGGTGCTGACCCAGTTGACCGTCGACCATTCGCAGGTCCAGGAGTTCGTCGACGCCGGTTACCTGACCCCCGAACAGGCCCGGGTCGATCCGCGGCGCAATGTGATCACGCGCGCGCTGGGCGCGGGAATGGTGAAGCCCGAGGCCGACTTCTTCTCGATGCCGGCGTTGCCCGGCGACACGCTCCTGGTGTGTTCGGACGGTCTCACCGGTGAGCTGCCCGACGAGGAGATCGCCGAGATCCTCGCCGACGCAGACGGTGCCAAGAAGGCTGCCGCGGCACTGGTGGACGCCGCCTTGGCGCTCGGCGCCCACGACAACGTGACGGTGGTGGTCGTCGCCGTACGGGCGGCGTCCGCCGACGGCGACGATGTCGATGCCCACGAAAATTGACGGGAACCTCACGGCGGGCTGCTGCGTCTAACTCACGACAGCGGGCCAGACACCTCGTCTGCCCCACGAGGAGTGAGGACAATCATGACCGGCATCGCCCATCAGATCGCGCCACGTCACGCAGCTGTTCGCCCCGCTACTCATCGCACAGTGCGTGGCGCCGATCGGGTCGGCGGTGCGCGCGAGGCCCGTCGCGAAGCCGAGGCTCTGCGCAGGCGGCAGGAGGCGCTCGCGCGGCTCGCGCAGCGTCGGATGCCGCTGCCGGGATCGGCTGAGCACACCGACGGCCTGCGTCACGAGTCACGAGAGGCTACCGCCATGACGCTGGTCACCGACGATGCGGTGGCCGGTGTGGGATCGTCGCGCTGTATGTGCGGTGCCCCAGCCGCCGGTCTCGAGAGTCCCACGCTGACCGTCCGGGAGATCGAGGTGCTTCGGACCTGGTTGATGCTGGAGACGAAACCCGCTGTGGCGCAATCGTTGTACATTTCACTCGGCACGGTGAACACCCATCTCACGCGCATTCGGGCCAAGTACGCCGATGTCGGTCGGCCGGCGCCGACAAAGGCGGCCCTGGTGGCGCGGGCGGTCCAGGATGGCTTGATCACCCTCGACGAACTCTGACGCGGCCCCACCGCACCGAACAGATCGCGACGGTGCGCGCGATACTGTTTTCCCGTGGCAACCATCGAGGAGATCCTCCAGGTCGAGGCGATCGAGACCGACATCTACCGCGGGCCGGCGTTCCGTAGCCATCTGCAACGCACCTTCGGCGGCCAGGTCGCAGGCCAGGCTCTCATGTCGGCGACGCGCACCGTCGACGCCGACTTCGCGGTGCACTCGCTGCACGGCTACTTCCTCCGTCCGGGGAACCCCGACCTGCCGGCGGTGTTTCTCGTCGACCGCATTCGCGACGGCCGGTCGTTCACGACGCGCCGGGTGACCGGCATCCAGCAGGGCGAGGCCATCTTCACCATGTCGGCGTCGTTTCATGTGCGGACCGACCACGGCATCGAGCATCAGGACCGGATGCCCCCGGTTCCGTCGCCCGACGATCTACCCGACCAGATGAACGAGCTGTCCGACGAAGCGAAGGCAGTCTTCAAGGAATGGCAGGAGTTCGATCTGCGCCTGGTGCCGCGCGAGCAGATGCCGACCTCGAGCTATTTCGCGGCGCAGCAGCGTGTGTGGTTCCGCCATCGCCGTCGGTTGCCCGATGACCAGGTGTTCCACGTGGGCACGCTCGCCTACATGAGCGACATGACCCTGTTGGGGTCGTCGAAGGTGCCGCATCCGGGGGTGGAACCGCAAGCCGCATCCTTGGACCATGCGATGTGGTTCATGCGGCCGTTCCGCGCCGACGGATGGTTGCTGTACGACCAGACCTCGCCCTCCGCGGACGCCGGGCGTGCGTTGACCCAGGGGCGGATCTTCGATCTGGAGGGTCGGATGGTCGCCGCCGTCACCCAAGAAGGCCTGAGTCGGACGGGGCGCGACATGCCGGCCGATCAGCACGCGCGGCGGGACCGGTGAGCGCCGTCGGAAATCCGCGGATCGGTGTGCTCGCACTGCAGGGTGATGTCCGTGAGCACCTGGCGGCACTGTCCGAGGCCGACGCACAACCGGTGACGGTCCGACGGCCGGCAGAACTCGCCGACGTCGATGCCATCGTCATCCCCGGTGGTGAATCCACCACCATGAGCCACCTGCTCGGTGTCCTGGATCTGTACGACCCACTCCGTGAGCGGCTGGCCGCCGGCATGCCGGCGTATGGGTCGTGCGCCGGCATGATCATGCTGGCCACCACCATCCTCGACACCCGGCCCGACGCCCGTCATCTCGATGCATTGGACATCACTGTGCGGCGCAACGCTTTCGGACGTCAGGTGGCGAGCTTCGAGACAGATCTGCAGTTCCATGGCGTCACCGATTCCGCGGGTGACCCGCCGATGCGGGCGGTGTTCATCCGCGCTCCGTGGGTGGAGTCGATCACGCCCGACGTGCAGGTACTCGCCCGGGTGCCCGAGGGGCCCGCGAAGGACCGGATCGTTGCGGTCCGGCAGAACAACGTCCTGGCCACCTCGTTTCACCCGGAGGTGACCGGGGACCGCCGAGTGCACCGCTACTTCGTGGAGATGGTGCGGGAGTCGGGAGTGTGAGCCTCGACAACCCGCACCGGTAAGATCGAGGAGTTGGGCGGATCGTCATCGCACGGTCACGTTCGTCATTGACGTCTATACGGATGCGGGAGTGTCATGAGCGGCCATTCCAAATGGGCCACCACCAAGCACAAGAAGGCGGCCATCGATGCCAAGCGCGGCAAGATGTTCGCCAAACTGGTCAAGAACATCGAGGTCGCGGCAAGGACCGGTGGCGGCGACCCGGCCGGCAACCCGACACTGTACGACGCCATCCAGAAGGCGAAGAAGACCTCGGTACCCAACGACAACATCGAGCGTGCGCGCAAGCGCGGCGCGGGCGAAGAGGCCGGCGGCGCCGACTGGCAGACCATCATGTACGAGGGCTACGGGCCCAACGGGGTGGCGATCCTCATCGAGTGCCTGACCGACAACCGCAATCGCGCGGCCGGCGAGGTGCGCACCGCGATGACGCGTAACGGCGGCAACATGGCCGATCCCGGCTCGGTGGCGTACTTGTTCACCCGCAAGGGTGTGGTCACGCTGGAGAAGAACGGGCAGTCCGAGGACGACGTTCTGCTGGCCGTACTGGACGCCGGCGCCGAGGAGGTCAACGACCTCGGCGAATCGTTCGAGGTGGTCAGCGAACCGACCGACCTCGTCGCGGTGCGAACGGCGCTGGTCGATGCCGGCATCGACTACGACTCTGCCGAGGCAGCGTTCCGGGCGTCGGTGGACGTACCGGTGGACGCCGAGGGCGCGCGCAAGGTGTTCAAACTCATCGACGCACTCGAGGACTCCGACGACGTGCAGAACGTCTACAGCAACGTCGACGTCAGCGACGAGGTACTCGCCGAACTCGACGCCTGACCGGCGTCATCCCGCACGGCGTCGCATGCGGATGGCCGGCCGGTCCGGGTGGTCGTAGCGCACGTCGATGTCGGCACGCGGGGCATCTTCCGCGCCGGCCAGCAGCGCGGGGATCGTCCAGGCCATACCGGGCGGTGTATGTCTGCGCAGGGCGCCCTCACTCATCAGCAGTGCGATGGTCGTGTCGACGTCGAGTCCGGAACCGAGTAGCAGAGGGCCGGCAATGAGGATGACCTGGTCGGCGGCGGCCGGACGTGGAGCGTCACGAAATGATCGGTCGCGCGGGGCATTCCAGAGTCTGGGCAGCCAGCGACCGTGGTCGCGGACGGCCTCGATCACCTCACGGCGTAAGGCATCGTGGTCGAACCAGATTGCGCGATAACTCTCGGTGTCGGTGTGTCCGTATTCAAGGCGGAGCGAGGCGGGCCGGAGGAAATCGGCCGTCGAGACGACGGCCGCAGCACGACCCCGTGTGGTGAGCCGGGTGGCGACCCGTTCGGCAAGATCGACTGGTCGCGCCGCGTCGGCACCGTCGATCGCCATGATGTGGATGCCTGAGTGGAGTTCGGCGACATCGGCACACATCTGTTCGAGGCGGTCGGGGGTGATCGGTTCATAGGTGGCCATGGCGTCCGCCATTGTGTCGTGTTGCTCACCGGTCCGCACTCGTGCAGTCCGCATTCGTGCGGTCCGAAGTCGTGCGGCGCGCATGCGTGTCACTGCGTGTTGTTCGCGGGTGGTGTCGGATGCGGCCGATAGAATCTCGAACAACTGTTCGGAACATCGAAGCGGTGACGGAGGTGCGTGTGCGCGTGATGGGAGTCGATCCCGGATTGACGCGGTGCGGGATCGCGCTGGTCGAGTCGGGACGCGGGCGCACGGTCACCGCGCTCGACGTCGACGTGGTGCGGACCTCCGCGGACATGGAGCTCGCCGACCGGCTGATGGCGGTGTACACCGCCGCCTGTCACTGGCTCGACGTGCACCAACCCGATGTGGTCGCGATCGAGCGCGTCTTCGCCCAGAATCAGGTGTCGACCGCGATGGGTACCGCGCAGGCCGGCGGGGTCATCGCGCTGGCCGCAGGACAGCGCGACGTCCCGGTGCGGTTTCACACGCCATCTGAGGTCAAGGCCGCGGTCACCGGTAGTGGCCGCGCCGACAAGGCCCAGGTCACTGCGATGGTGACGCGGATTCTGGGGATGCAGACCAAACCTCGACCGGCCGATGCCGCAGACGCGCTGGCGCTGGCGATCTGCCACTGCTGGCGGGGGCCGATGACGGAGAAGATGGCGCAGGCACAGCGCCGTGCCGACGAGCTGGCCCGACGACACCGGTCGCGGATCGCCCAGGCTGGTCGGGAACGCGCAGTGCAACCCGGCGCGACGCATAGCGGCCGGGCCCAGCAGTCCGCGAACCAGACGAACAAGAGCCAGGCGGGTAGGACCCGGGCCGGGAACGGGGGAGTGGCATGATCGCGTCGGTGCGTGGGCCAGTGGTGGATGTGGCCCTCGATCACCTCGTCATCGACTGTGGGGGCGTCGGCTACCGAGTGCTGGTGACGCCGGCGACGGTCGGCGCGGTGCGTCGTGGCGAGGAAGCCACCTTGCTCACGTCGATGATCGTGCGCGAGGACTCGATGACCCTGTACGGGTTCACCGACTCCGATGCGCGAGCGCTGTTCACCCTTCTGCAGACCGTCACCGGTGTCGGGCCACGCCTGGCGATGGCGGTCTTGGCGGTTCTCGAACCCACCTCGCTGCGCCGCGCGCTCGCCGAGTCCGACGTCAAGGCACTGACCACGGTGCCGGGAGTGGGTAAACGGGTAGCGGAGCGACTGGTGGTGGAACTGCGCGACAAGGTCGACGCGCCGACGGCGGGTCAAGCGGGAGTGGCCGCGTCGCCGGTCGCCGGGTCGATTCGTGATCAGGTCGCCGAAGCGCTGGTGGGGTTGGGGTTCACCGCCGCACCGGCCGACAAGGCCGTCACGGCGGTGCTCGCCGACGAGCCCGATGCCGATGCCTCCGCCGTGCTACGCAAGTCGTTGGCCCTGATGGGAAAGAGCCGATGAACGACCACATGACAGTGGGGGAGACCGCGTGACAGAGACCTCGCCCGATCCCGACGATCGCCCGGTGAGTCCCGACGAGTTGCATGCCGACGGCGACTTCGACGCGGGGCTGCGGCCGCGATCGCTGGCCGACTTCATCGGTCAACCCCGTGTGTGCGAGCAGCTCGAGCTGGTGCTGCATGGCGCGAAGGGCCGGGGCAGCACCCCCGATCACATCCTGTTGTCGGGCCCACCCGGGCTGGGCAAGACCTCGCTGGCGATGATCATCGCCGCCGAGATGGGGGCCGCCATCCGGGTGACCTCCGGGCCCGCGCTCGAACGCGCCGGTGACCTGGCGGCGATGCTGTCCAACCTCGTCGATGGGGACGTGCTGTTCATCGACGAGATCCATCGCATCGCCCGTCCTGCCGAGGAGATGCTGTACCTCGCCATGGAGGACTTCCGCGTCGACGTCGTCGTCGGCAAGGGGCCGGGTGCCACCTCGATTCCCTTGGACGTCGCCCCGTTCACGCTCGTCGGCGCCACCACTCGATCGGGATCACTCACCGGCCCGCTGCGTGACCGGTTCGGGTTCACCGCGCACATGGAGTTCTACGAGACCGACGACCTCGTGCAGGTGCTGCGCCGATCGGCGGGCATCCTCGGTATCCGGTTGCGCGACGACGCGGCCACCGAGGTCGCGCGGCGGTCGCGGGGCACCCCGCGGATCGCCAATCGTCTGCTGCGCCGCGTCCGCGACTACGCCGAGGTCCGTGGCGACGGCGTGATCACCGTGGATATCGCACGGGCCGGACTCGCCGTCTATGACGTCGATGACCTCGGCTTCGATCGGCTGGACCGTGCCGTGTTGGGATCGCTGGTGCGGGGATTCGGTGGCGGGCCGGTCGGTGTCTCGACGCTCGCGGTGGCAGTCGGGGAGGAACCCGCCACAGTCGAAGAGGTCTGCGAACCGTTCCTCGTGCGGGCCGGGATGATGGCGCGGACCCCACGCGGGCGGGTGGCGACAGCGGCGGCCTGGCATCACCTCGGCCTCACACCACCGGCGGGGGCCATGAATGCCAGTTTCGGGGTGCGTAGCCGCGACGTCATCACCGACAGTCTCTTCGACGACCTGTGACCGGCTCGCGGGACCACCCCACGGGACGTGGCACACTGGTTGGAGCCGCCGGATGAGTTGGTGTGTCCGAGCGTGCCTGCGATCGGCCGCCACCTGAGCGGTCGAAACGGGCAAAAGCCCTGAAATCACCACGACCGAACCGACAAGGATTGTTGCCGTCATGGAGTCCCTCTTCTTCCCCCTTTTGCTGGCCTTGCTGGCCGGATTCATGTTCCTGAGCATCCGTAAGCAGAAGAAGCGCATGACCGAGATGCAGGACATGCAGAACTCCGTGGCCACCGGGGCCCGCGTTCAACTGACGGCCGGCATGTACGCGACCGTCGTCGAGTCCACACCCGATTTCGTCGACCTGGAGATCGCCACCGGTGTGGTGACCCGGTTCAGTCGTCAGGCCATCGTGCGCGTGGTGCCCACCGACGAGGCCGCCGAGACGTACCCGGGTGCGCTGAGCACTCGTCCCGAAGCACTCGACGAGGACGCGGACGCGGGGCAGATCGAGAACCCGGGCACCGAGTCGCGCACCGACGACAGCTACTCCGCCGATCGCCCGGGCGAGGGTACGACCGACGACAAGTGACCCGGGAGCGGGTCGCGCTCGGCGGTCCGCCCGGTCCGAGCCGCAGGTGACCACCGGAGAACCGGTGGTTACCGCGGAGTCAGTAGAGTGAGCGTCCGACCGGATCGGGCGCGCGTGCCGACCGGTCGTGTCCGCACGCGCTTTCCTAGGAGACTAGAACACCTGTGACCACACCCCGCCGGGCGTCGGCGAAGCGGTCGGGACCTCCACGTGAGATTCCACCGTGGAGACCCCTGACCGCATTCTTCGTGTTGTTGGCCGTCGTCTACGGGCTGGTCTTCTTCACCGGAGGTGGATCGCCGACCCCGAAGCTCGGTATCGACCTGCAAGGCGGTACGCGGGTGACGCTCACCGCGCGTACCCCGGACGGGCAGCCTCCCTCGCGCGAGCAGCTCGACCAGGCGAAGCAGATCATCGAGCAGCGCGTCAACGGACTCGGTGTCTCGGGGTCCGAGGTGGTCGTCAACGGCGACAATCTGGTCATCACCGTTCCCGGTGACGACGGCGCCCAGGCGCGCACGCTCGGGCAGACGGCCCGATTGTTCGTCCGACCGGTGGAGAATGTGGCGCCCGCGACGCCACAGCCGGACGCCGACGATCAGAACGCTGAGGGTGGCGACGGACAGAACTCCGCTGCGCAGGACTCTCCCGAGGACGACGCCACGCAGGCGGCCGCCATCGCCGAACAACGCGAACTGCGGCAGGCCCCCGAGGGAGCCAATCTCGACGCGTTGAACGCGCAGATGGCCAAGATGGACTGTTCGCCCGACTCGTATGACGCATTGCAGGGCAATGACCTGCCCGATCAGTACCTCGTCGCCTGTTCAGAGGATGGCAGCGAGGTGTACCTGCTCGGTCCCGAGATCATCGACGGACGCGACATCGCCAACGCGTCGGCGGGTACCACCCAGCAGGCCGGCTCGTGGGTCGTGCAGGTGGAGTTCAAGAACGAGGCGAGGGACTTCTGGCCGACCTACACCGCCCAGAACATCGGTAAGCAGACCGCCTTCACCCTTGACACCAAGGTCGTCTCCGCCCCGCAGATCCAGGGTGCGATCACCACACCCCAGACCGAGATCAGCGGCGACTTCACCCAGCAGGATGCGAAAGACCTCGCCAACGTCCTCAAATACGGTTCGCTGCCGTTGTCCTTCGAGGCGTCCGACGCAGAGACGGTATCGGCGACGCTGGGACTGTCCTCGCTCAAGGCCGGCCTCATCGCCGGAGCCGTCGGCATGATCGCGGTGCTGATCTATGCGCTGCTCTACTACCGGATGCTCGGCATCCTGACGATGCTGTCGTTGGTGCTGGCCGGCGCGATGGTCTACGGGATCATCGTGCTGCTCGGCCGGTGGATCGGTTTCACTCTCGATCTCGCCGGCATCGCCGGACTCATCATCGGTATCGGTATGACCGCCGACTCGTTCGTCGTGTACTTCGAGCGGATCAAGGACGAGATGCGCGAGGGACGAAGTTTCCGCTCCGCGGTGCCTCGCGGTTGGGCCAGTGCCCGCCGCACCATCTGGTCGGGCAACGCGGTCAGCTTCATCGCCGCGGCGGTGATCTATGTGCTGGCCATCGGCGAGGTCCGCGGATTCGCCTTCACATTGGGTCTCACGACGATTCTCGACGTCGTGGTGGTGTTCCTGGTGACTCATCCGCTCGTGGTGCTGGCCAGTCGGTCGGAGTTCTTGTCACGACCGAAGGTCAACGGTCTCGGCGCGGTCAGCGAGGTGGCTCGGCGCCGTCGCGTGGCCGAGCGATCTGAGCGGGTCGCGGCGACGGAAGGATCGGCGAAATGACCAATGCGCAACGCCCCAATTCCGGGCGGGACGGCGGAGGACGCAGCGCCGTGGTCGGCGAGGTCACCTCCGAAACCACAGTCGAGCAGGGACCGGCCGGCCCCTCCGACGCCAACTACGTCGCCGAGAAGGACCGCTCGTTCCTCTCGCGGCTGTACACCGGTACCGGTGCGTTCGGGATCATCCCGTCGCGGCGGACCTGGTACATCGTCACCGCGGTGATCCTCGCCATCTGCATCGGGTCGATCGCCATCCGTGGCTTCACCCTCGGTATCGACTTCGAGGGGGGCACTCAGGTGTCCATCCCTGTTTCGGCCGGCGTCACCACCGACGCCGTCGAAGAGGTGTTCGCCGAGACGCTCGGCGAGGAACCGGAATCGGTGCAGACGGCTGGATCGGGATCCGCCGAGACGGTGCAGGTGCGGACCGAGACCCTCACCGCGGCCCAAACCGAACAGATCACCCGAGCATTGGCTGACCGGTTCGCGCCGGAACTGACCACCGCGGAGGTCAGCTCGTCCGACGTCAGCTCGACTTGGGGCGGCGAGATCACCGAGAAGATGCTGATCGCCCTGGTGGTGTTCTTGGTGATCGTGTTCATCTACATCACGATCCGGTTCGACCGGGAGATGTCGGTGGCAGCGCTCACCTCACTGTTCTTCGACATCATCGTCACCGCCGGTGTCTACTCGCTGGTCGGATGGGAGGTCACTCCGGCAACGGTCATCGGTCTGCTCACCATCCTCGGCTTCTCGATCTACGACACCGTCGTGGTGTTCGACAAGGTCTCCGAGAACACGCGGTCGGTCCTGCAGACCACCCGACGTACCTACGCCGAACAGGCCAACCTCGCGGTCAACCAGACCCTGATGCGCTCGATCAACACCACTGTCATCTCGGTGCTGCCGATCATCGCGTTGATGGTGATCGCGGTCTGGATGCTCGGCGTCGGCACGCTCAAGGACCTCGGCCTCATCCAGCTCGTCGGCGTGGTGGTCGGTGCCTACTCGTCGATCTTCCTGGCGGCCCCGCTGCTGGTGACGTTGAAAGAACGGCGCGCGGACATCTCGCGGCACACCAAACGGGTACTCGATCGCCGCGCCCGTGTGGAGGCGGGCGACGATCTCACCGACGATCCGCGACCGGCCCGTGGCCGCCCGTCGGGCCGCCGGCGCGCCAACCCGGCCGATGCCGACGCGCCCCAGACCCCGACCGGGAAGCCACGCCGGGCGCGTTAATGTACGGGACGTGACTGTGCGGAGCGGGTCGGGCGCCCGCCGACGAACCGGCCTGCCCGTGACAATGGCCACCTGCGTGGCGGTGGTGTTGCTGCTGACGGGACTGTTGACCGCCTGCGGCGAGGAAGGCCCGCCCTCGATCGACTACGCCCTCGACGCGCGGCTCGACACCTACAACGCGAACACCGTCGACGGCAACGCCGGCGGCGTGTTGATGGCGACCACCCGGATGCTGCCGGGGTTCAGCTATCTCGGCGCGTCCGGTCAGGTGACCCCTGACCGTGACATCGGTACCGTGACACCGGTCCCGGGCGCCGGTCTCACGTTGCGCTACGACTTCTCGCCGGCTGCGCGGTTCTCCGACGAGACGGCCCTCGACTGCGACGACCTGGTGCTGGCCTGGGCGGCGATGAGTGGGCGATTCCCGGGGTTCGCGCCGGCCACGACGGCCGGATACCGCGACATCGAGGCCGTGGACTGCGATCTCGCTTCGAAGACCGCGACCGTGCGCTTTGCGCGCGGCCGTGACTACCGCGACTGGCTGTCGCTGTTCGGTGCGGGCACCTTGCTGCCGGCACACGTCGTCGCGCGCCTGGCCGGTGTCGGTGACGTCGTGCGGCCGATCCGCTCCGGCGATCGGACCGCGATCAACAAGATCGCCGATGCGTGGAACACGGGTTTCGACCTGACCCCGGGGACCGTCGATCAGGCACGTTTCCCCGCCTCGGGGCCGTACCGGGTGCAGCAGTACTCGCAGTCGGGTGGCCTGGAGTTGGTCGCCAACGAATCGTGGTGGGGCGACGCCCCTGCGGTGTCACGGATCGTCTTGTGGGGGCGCGGCACCGACGCCGAGCGCCGACTGGCCGACGGTGACTTCGACATCGCCGATGTCAGTTCGGGCATCGTCGGCGGGGAGCTGGTGCCCGCGGGGGCCGAGGAAACCCGGATCCCATTGCCGAAGCCGAACCGCGCGCTCGCGGTGGAAGAGTTGGTACTCGCCCAGCGCGGGGTGTTTGCGGAGCTCAATGCCCGGCAGGCGTTCGCATCATGTGTTCCGCGTGATGCGCTCGCCCGCCAATTCGGACAGGGCGCCCAGATCTGGAATCTTCGGGTACTCGCGCCGGCCGACAACCTGGCCGGCCAGCTCAACGGCGCGTTCGGCAGGGCCTATGCGCGGCCCAACCTGAACCGGGCGCGCACCCTCGGCGCCGAGGCCGGCGACACTCCCATGACGGTCCGGATCGGATATCTCGCGCCGATGCAACGACGAGCGCAGATGGTGGCCGCCATCGCCGACTCTTGCCGGCAGGTGGGCATCGAGGTGGTCGACGCGGGGTCGGCCGACATCACCACGGGTGCGCTGGGCGGCGAGGTCGACGCCCTGATCGTGGCGAACGGGGCGTCGTTCGCCGCAGCCGGGGCGGCGAATCCGTCGCGCGATGCCTTCGCGCTGCGCGGTGGCGATCCGCTGGACATCAACAACTACCGCAACCCGCAGGTCAGTGGTGCCATCGACCGGCTGGTCGCCGCGGACCTGGCAGCCGACCGACTCGAGCTGGTGCGCACGATCGAGAACACCGCGTGGGCGACGCTGCCGTCGATCCCGCTTTTCGCCGCGCCGCGGATGCAGGTGTTCGGTCCCGGGGTCGATAATGTTGTGGCGGGGCTGGGCCGCAACGGGACCGGATGGAACATGGATCGGTGGACGGTACGTGACTGACGCAGCGCAAGTGTCCGGTGGCGACGAGACGACAGACCGGGCGGTGACCCGCGCGCGGCAGGCCATCGCCGATCACGCTCGACTGGTTCCGGACTTCCCGGAGCCCGGTATCGACTTCAAGGACCTCACCCCGGTGTTGGCCGACCCGGTCGGCTTGGCCGCGATCGTCACCGCATTGACCCACGGGTGCAGCGACGTCGATCTGGTGGCCGGGATCGATGCCCGCGGCTTCCTACTCGGCGGCGCGGTGGCGCGAGAGCTCGGTGTCGGAGTGCTGGCGGTGCGCAAGGGCGGCAAGCTGCCGCCACCCGTACACAGCGTCACCTACACACTCGAGTACGGCACGGCGACCCTCGAGATCCCGGCGAATGCGGTCGATGTCGCCACCCAGCGGATCCTGCTGGTCGATGACGTGTTGGCGACCGGTGGGACGGCCGTTGCGGCGGCGGAACTGCTCGGTCGCGCCGGGGGAGTCGTGGTCGGCGTGGCCGTCATCATGGAACTCGACGGCCTCGACGGTCGCGGCACCATTGCGCGCGGCTTGGGTGCGCAGCTGCCGGTACACGCGGTGACGACAGGGTGATCATCGGATACCTGCGCGCGCCGTCCGCTCGGCAGCGCGCGGTCCGGGATCGTCAGGCGGACTAGACTCGCCTCAACCGGTGTTGCTGTCATCGGTGACATCACCGGAAGGAGGTCAGGATGCACGACGAGGTCGACACCGATTCCCGTCAGGAGCAGACGGGGACGTCGAGTGCAGATGCCCGGCCTCTCCGTACGGACACCGCGGCGAACGGACGGTCGGCGCCACCACAAGGCGACGGTGGCGCGCCCACCCCCGCCGGCGCGCCCACCGCTGCCGGTGCGCCGGGCAGTGCGGGCGCCGCCGACGAAAGCGCTCGGGCAGCGCGTACCGAGACACTGGCACCACCGTCCACCTCGGCGTCGCGACGAGTCAGGGCGCGTCTGGCCCGGCGGATGACCGCCACCCGCAGCCCGGTGCGGCCGGTGCTCGAACCACTTGCGACGCTGCATCGGGAGATCTACCCGAAGGCCGATGTCGCGCTGCTGCAGCACGCCTATGACGTTGCCGATGAGCGGCACACCGGCCAGAAGCGTAAGTCCGGTGACCCCTACATCACCCATCCGCTGGCCGTCGCGACGATTCTGGCCGACCTCGGGATGGACACCACGACGCTGGTGGCGGCCCTGCTGCACGACACCGTCGAGGACACCGGCTACACCCTCGATCAGCTGGAGAAGGATTTCGGCGCCGAAGTGGCGCACCTCGTCGACGGCGTGACCAAGCTGGACAAGGTGGCGTTGGGCAGCGCTGCCGAGGCCGAGACGATCCGCAAGATGATCATCGCGATGGCGCGAGACCCGCGGGTCTTGGTCATCAAGGTGGCCGACCGGCTGCACAACATGCGTACGATGCGGTTCCTACCGCCGGAGAAGCAGGCGCGCAAGGCCCGCGAGACCCTGGAAGTCATTGCGCCGCTCGCGCATCGGCTGGGTATGGCGACGGTCAAATGGGAGCTCGAGGATCTGTCGTTCGCCATCCTGCATCCCAAGCGTTACGAGGAGATCGTCCGGCTCGTCGCCGATCGGGCACCGTCGCGGGACACGTATCTGGCTCGGGTGCGCGCCGACATCAACAACGCGCTCGGCGGCGCCCGGATCTCCGCGACCGTCGAGGGTCGGCCGAAGCATTACTGGTCGATCTATCAGAAGATGATCGTCAAGGGCCGTGACTTCGACGATATCCACGACCTCGTCGGGATCCGCATCCTGTGTGATGAGGTGCGTGACTGCTACGCCGCGGTCGGCGTGGTTCATTCGTTGTGGCAGCCGATGGCGGGTCGATTCAAGGACTACATCGCCCAGCCCCGGTTCGGGGTGTACCAGTCGTTGCACACGACGGTGATCGGCCCGGAGGGCAAGCCGCTCGAGGTGCAGATCCGGACTCACGAGATGCATCGGACCGCCGAGTTCGGCATCGCCGCCCATTGGCGCTACAAGGAGAACCGCGGAAAGGGCAAGGGGCCACGTAAATCCGACGCCGCCGAGATCGACGACATGGCGTGGATGCGTCAGCTGCTCGATTGGCAGCGTGAGGCCGCCGATCCCGGCGAGTTCCTGGAGTCCCTGCGCTACGACCTCGCGGTCCAGGAGATCTTCGTGTTCACCCCGAAGGGAGACGTGATCACGTTGCCCGCCGGGTCCACGCCGGTCGATTTCGCGTATGCGGTGCACACAGAGGTCGGTCACCGCTGCATCGGCGCCCGCGTCAACGGCCGGCTGGTGGCGCTGGAGCGCAAGCTCGAGAACGGTGAAGTGGTGGAGGTCTTCACGTCGAAGGCACCCAATGCCGGGCCCTCGAAGGACTGGCAGAACTTCGTCGTGTCGCCACGGGCGCGTGCCAAGATCCGGCAGTGGTTCGCCAAGGAGCGGCGTGAAGAAGCGCTGGAAACCGGCAAGGAGGCGATCGCCAAGGAAGTTCGACGCGGCGGACTCCCGTTGCAGCGCTTGATGAGTGCCGACTCCATGGCTGCGATCGCCAAGGAGTTGCGCTACCAGGATGTGACCGCGCTCTACACCGCGGTGGGGGAGAATCATGTGTCCGCGCGACACGTGGTCAACCGGCTGGTGGCGTCGCTGGGCGGCCTCGACGATGCGGTGGACGAGATCGCCGAGCGGTCGACGCCGTCCACATTGCCCACCCGTACACGCCACGGCGGCGATGCCGGCGTCATCGTGGAGGGCCTCGACAACGTGTTGGCGAAGCTCGCCAAGTGTTGTACGCCGGTACCGGGCGACGAGATCATGGGGTTCGTGACCCGCGGCGGTGGTATCAGTGTCCATCGCACCGACTGCACCAACGCGGCGTCGCTGCGTGAGCAGTCCGAACGGATCATCGGCGTCTCGTGGGCACCGTCGCCGTCGTCGGTGTTCCTCGTGGCCATCCAGGTGGAGGCCCTCGATCGGCATCGGCTGCTCTCGGATGTCACCAAGGTGCTTGCCGACGAGCGCGTGAACATTCTCTCGGCGTCGGTGACCACCAGCCGTGACCGGGTGGCTATCAGCAAGTTCACCTTCGAGATGGGCGATCCGAAGCATCTCGGGCACGTGCTCAACGTCGTCCGCAACGTCGAAGGCGTCTACGACGTCTACCGGGTGACCTCAGCCGCCTGAGCCTGAGCAGCGTGACCTCGGCCGCCTGAGCCCAGAGAGCGAGGCGCTAGCCGAGTGTCACGTTCTGTTCCCTGAGCCTGAATCCGTGGATGGGTTGTCGGGCGGGTGGGGTTGTGGTGTATGAATGCCTGGTTGTGTTGTGGGCGTGAGGCATTCACTGACCTGCGTC